>NZ_JBIVUY010000001.1:0-341713 GCF_044757425.1 Streptomyces sp. NPDC091281
CAACAACGGCCCCATCACCGCCCAGGCAGCGTCAGAAATCTCCCCATCCCTCACAACCAGACCAACGATCCGATGATCGGAAAGACACTCCCTAGAACTCCGGCACGCTCGTCACCGTCGGCTCGCCCAGCGCGCTCAGCGCCCGGCGGGCCGACGGCGCGTGCAGCGGCGAGAAGTACGGGTTGATCGCCAGCGCCTCCGTGAGGTGCCGCCGCGCGGGCCCCTCGTCCCGCAGCTGCCGCTCGATCATCCCCAGGTGGTAGAGGTACGGCGCGCTGCGCACCGTGCCGTCCTTGGCGCGGTCGGTCGCGATCCTCGCGTACCTCAGCGCCTCGGTGTGCCGCCCGGACCGGTGCAGCGCCCAGCCGAGCGCGTCCGCGACCTCGACGGACGGCTGCCGCCGCCACTCGCCGGTGAGCAGCCCCACCGCGACCGCCGGGTCGCCGTGGTCGGCCTCGAACCGGCCGAGCAGCAGATCCCCGTCGACGCCGCCCGCCGCGTCCCGCCGCACCCGCTCGCGCAGCACGTCGTACTGGACGCGGGCGGGCGCCGTCATCCCCAGCGCGTCGTACAGCTCGCCCAGCTCCAGCGCGTACTGCGGCAGCGGCTGCTTCGCGAGCGCCGTCCGATACGCGTTCAGCGCCTCCGACGTCCGGCCCAGCGCGGCGAGCGCCCGCCCCTGCCCGGCCTGCGCGGCCCGCTGGTCCGGGTCGAGCCGCACCGCCTCCTCGAAGTGGCGCAGGGCCCCTTCGCGGTCGCCGCGCTCGAACGCGAGCTGCCCGGCCCGCTCCAGCCAGGCCGCCCGCTCGGCGGGCCCCGACGCCCCGGCCGCCGCGTCCGACAGCGCCGCCGCCGCGTCCTCCCGCCAGCCCCGGTCCCGGTACACGGCCGCCGCCCGCCCCAGCGCCGCCGGGCCGGTGCGCAGCTCCAGCAGCCGGTCCAGCGCGGCCTTCGCCTTCTTCGTGTCCCCGAGGCCCGTGTACGCGTCGATCAGCGGCGGATACGTCGTCCACCGCTTCGGCGCCCGCTCCTTCGCCGCCTCCGCCCAGTCCCGCGCCGCCGGGAAGTCCCGCCGCGCGGCGGCCAGGGTCGCCAGGCCGGTGAGGGCGTCGGCGTTGTCCTTCGGCCGGACCTTCAGCGAGGTCCGCAGGGCCTGCTCGGCGCGGGGGTAGAGAGCGGCGGCGTCGGCGGTGCGGCGGCCCTGCTCGACGTAGGCCGCGCCGAGCACCGCCCACGAGCGGGCGTCCGCCGGCCGCTCCCGTACGGCGGCCTCCCGCTGCCCGATCAGCGCGGCGAGGTCCGGCAGCGAGGCGGCGACCCCGCTCCGTACGGCCGTCTGCGCCCGCGCCCCCGGCGCCGGCCCGGCCGCGGCCCGCGGCGCCTCCTCCCCGCCCGCCCACAGCACCAACCCGCCGAGCACCAGCGAACACACCCCCGCCACCGCTCCCCCCACCAGCCACCGCCTACGCCGGCCACCGTCTCCGACGGCGACTTCGGGGGAGGGGCGGGGGGTGAGGTGGGGGAAGCGGATGGGGGTGGGGTCGGGGTCGGGGTTGGGGGTGGGGGTGGCGTCGAGGTCGGGGTCGGGCTCGGGCTTGAGGGTGGGGTCGGCTTCGACTTCGGCTTCGGTGTGCGGCTTGGCCTCGACGCCGACCTCGGCTTCGTCTTCGACCTCGGCTTCGACCTCGGCCTCTGCTTCGTCCTTGGCTTCGGTACGGTCACCGACGCGCCCTGCTCCGTCCCGGCGCCAGGCACCGGGAGCCGTGGGGAACCGGCGGGGCCGGTCGCGGGAGGAGGTCTCGCCGCCGCTTCCGACCGCGTCGGCGTCCGGGGCGTCGGCCTTCGTCGGTACGGCCCCGGCGGCACTGTCACCTCCCACCTCCGCCTCCGGGACCGGCGGGACAGCGGGCCCGCCGGACAACGAAGGCGCCGCCGCCTCGTCCCCGGAGGGGGCCGCGTCCGCAGGGGCCTCCCGCTCCGTGTCCGGTGTGGGGACCGCGTCCGCGTGGGCGTCCTGTTCCGTGTCCGGGGTGGGGGCCGCCACCTCGGGGGCCTCCTGCGTGGTGTCCGCCGCGGCGGCCCCGTCCGGGCCGCTCTCCCCTCGGGCGTCCGGCGCGTCACCCGCGGGGTCCGCGTCACCCGCCGGGCCCGTCCACCAGTCGGCGGAGCGGGTGGGCGCCGGCGTCCCGGTGTCCGAGGGGCGGGTGTCCCCGCCCCGCTCGGAGCCGGGCCCGGGGGGCGGGGGCTGGGGGGACGTGGGGGCGGGGCGGCTGTCCATGGCGATCACTGTGCGGGAGGCGGGTGGTGCGGGGCGGGTATCCGCCGGGTGCCGTGGATGGGGTTCACACCGATGGCGGTGAGTGTCACGCTGTGATCATGAGCCGTATCGAAGCCCCTCGGGACGAGGACTCCGGCGACGTCACCGGCGGTGTTCCCGGCCTCCCCCCGCACCCCCACCACCCCCCGCACGCCGAGCTGATCGAGCGCCTCCGCGACGGCCTGCCCGCCGAGGCGGTCCTCATCGACCCCGACGTCACGGCCGCGTACGCCAACGACATGGCGAGCTTCTGTCCGGCGGGCGCCCCCGCCGCCGTGGTCCTGCCCCGCACGGTGGAGCAGGTGCAGCACGTGATGCGCACCGCGACCGCGCTGCGCGTCCCCGTCGTCCCGCAGGGCGCCCGTACCGGTCTGTCCGGCGGCGCCAACGCCACGGACGGGTGCATCGCGCTCTCCCTCACCAAGATGGACCGCATCCTGGAGATCAGCCCGGTCGACCGCATCGCCGTCGTCGAACCCGGTGTGGTCAACGCCGTCCTCTCCCGCGCCGTCGGCGAGTACGGCCTCGCCTACCCGCCGGACCCCTCCAGCTGGGAGACCTGCACCATCGGCGGCAACATCGGCACCGCCTCGGGCGGCCTGTGCTGCGTCAAGTACGGCGTGACCGCCGAGTACGTCCTCGGCCTGGACGTCGTCCTCGCCGACGGCCGCCTGCTGTCCACCGGCCGCCGTACCGCCAAGGGCGTCGCGGGCTACGACCTGACCCGTCTCTTCGTCGGCTCCGAGGGCTCCCTCGGTGTCGTCGTCGGGGCCACCCTCGCCCTGAAGCCGCGGCCGCCGCGCCAGCTCGTCCTCGCCGCCGAGTTCGCCTCCGCCGCCGCGGCCTGCGACGCCGTCTGCCGGATCATGGCGGGCGGCCACGTCCCCTCCCTCCTCGAACTGATGGACCGTACGACGGTCAAGGCCGTCAACGACCTGACCCGGATGGGCCTGCCCGAGTCCACCGAGGCGCTTCTCCTCGCCGCGTTCGACACCCCGGACGCCGCCACCGACCTCGCCGCCGTCGGCGCGCTCTGCGAGGCCGCCGGCGCCACCCAGGTCGTCCCGGCCGAGGACTCCGCCGAGTCGGAGCTGCTGCTCCAGGCCCGGCGGTCCGCGCTGGTGGCGCTGGAGGCCGTCAAGGGCACCACGATGATCGACGACGTGTGCGTGCCGCGCTCCCGTCTCGGTGGCCTGCTGGAGGGCGTCGAGCGGATCGCGGACAAGCACCGCCTCACCATCGGCGTCTGCGCCCACGCCGGGGACGGCAACACCCACCCCACGGTCTGCTTCGACGCCGCCGACCCCGACGAGTCGGCCCGCGCCCGCGCCTCCTTCGACGAGATCATGGCCCTCGGCCTGGACCTGGGCGGCACGATCACCGGCGAACACGGCGTCGGCGTCCTGAAGAAGGAATGGCTCGCCCGCGAACTCGGCGCCGTGGGCGTGGAGATGCAGCGCCGGATCAAGGAGGTCTTCGACCCGCTGGGCCTCCTCAACCCCGGCAAGCTCTTCTGACCCCGACGGCCCCACCCACCCCCGTGCACTCACTGGCCCCGCCGGCCCCGTATCTCGCCTCACGCGCCGTCCTCCGACTCGTCCGACGGCCACGGGTCCCGCAGCCACAGCTCGTCCGGCGCCTGCCCCGCCCCCGGCTCCCACGCCCCCCGGTCCCGCGAGCCGGTCTCCCGCGACCCGGGCTCCCAGGCGCCCGGCGTGTCCCACGGCCCCGGTGTCTCCCAGGACCCGGACTGCTCGCGCGAGCCGGACAGTCTGGGGGAGGGGGCGAGCAGTTCGGCCAGACCGTCGTCGATGCCGAGCTGCTCGCCCTCACTCCCCGGGGGCACCACCCGCAACGTCCGCTCCAGCCAGGCCGACACCTGGGGCACCGGCGCCTCCAGCAGGGCGTCCCCGTCGGGTGAACTCAGCGCCATCAGCACGACGCTGCGCCCCTCCACCTTCGTCGGCCACACCCGGACGTCCCCGTGTCCGCACGGCCGGAACACGCCCTCCACGAGCAGCTCGCGGGCGAACGTCCAGTGCACCGGGTGCTCGGAGTTGATGTGGAAGGTGACGTGCACGGCGAACGGGTCGTCGCTGCGGTAGGTGAGCCGGGCCGGGACCGGGATACCGCGCTCCGGCGACAGGATGAGCCGCATCTCCAGCTCCCGCTCCACCACGGTGTGATGCATGTCCGTACTCCTCTCGGTTCTGCTCCGTACACGAGTGAGAGGGCGCGGGGAGGCGGGCATTACGCGGGTTCGGAGAACTTTTTTCGCGGGCGGTCCGAACATGTGAGGGACCTGTCCGCGGTTGCCCGGAAAGGAGTGGGTACGACAGGACTGGCGCTGGGCGTTGGTCCCGTCTGATAGATGTGGACCCCCCTCCCACCCCCGAGCAGATACGGGACGACGGACATGAGCGCCCCCACCCCGGCACCAGGCGACGACAGGCCCCGCGAGGGGTACTACCCGGACCCGTCCATCCCTGGATACGTCCGGTACTGGAACGGTGCCTCCTGGGTGCCGGGCACCAGCCGGCCCGCGCCGTCCGACGGGGGTCCGCTCGCGGCGCCGGGCGGGGGCGCGGCCCCGGCCGCCCCGGTCGAGGAGACCGGCCCGCACTTCTTCGACGAGGACCCGGCGCCCGTCCCGGCCGACACCTACGGCAGCCGTCCCGAACCGGCGGCGGCCTGGGGCGCCGACCGCGTCCACCAGTCCGGCTTCGGCGGCGACCAGGACCGCCGGGTCTCCTGGGGCAACAACCCACAGGGCCCGCAAGGGCCACAAGGCCCGCAAGGGCCACAGGGGTCGCACGTCCCGCAGGCGTCCCCGAGCCCCCAGAGCCCCCACGGCCCCGATCCGCGGGTGCGGCAGCCCGAGCCCGGCCCGGACCCCGACCCGCGTCCCGCCCCCGCACCGGCTCCCGCCGCCGACCGCGGCACCCTCACCTTCGGCCCCCCGGCGGGGACCGCCCCGGCCCCGAACCCCCCTTCCCCGGCCGTCCCGTCACCGGCGGGCGAGCCGTTCCCGGCCGCCGCCGGGCAGGCCCCCCTCGGCGTCTTCGGCCCCGCCGCGCCCCCACACGCCGCCCCGGCGCCGGCCCCCGCTCCGGCAGCCGCCGCCGCGTCCGGCGCCGCTCCCGCCCAGCCCAGCTTCGGCGCGGGCCTTGCCGCCGCCGAGCGCGCCACCGTCACCCCCGGCGCTCCCGCCGGTCCGGCCGCCCCCTCCGTCCCGGCCCAGGGGCCGGCCCCCGCACCGGGCCCCGCCCCGGCCTCCGACGGCGCGCCCCTCAGCTCCGGCCCCGGCGGCGGGCAGCCGTCCTGGGCGCAGCAGGTGCACCGGCTGGCCGCACCCGGCGCGGCGGGAGCGGCGGGCGCGGGGGAGCAGCCGGTCGTGCCCTGGAAGCCGCCCGTCGACGACGTGTTCCAGGCCGCCGCCCGGCGGCAGGCGGCGGCCCGGCCCGCCGGGATCGGGCGGCGGCTCTTGGCCCGGCTGGTCGACACCGTCGTACTGGCCGCCGTGACCTCCGCCGCGGCCGTCCCGCTCGGCGTGAAGGCGCTCGACCACGTCGACGCCAAGATCGAGGCGGCCCGGCTGACCGGTCAGACGGTGACGGTGTGGCTCCTGGACGGCACCACCTCCGCGTACCTGGGCGTCGTCCTGGGCGTGCTGCTGGTCTTCGGGATCGTGTACGAGGCGCTGCCCACCGCGCGGTGGGGCCGCACCCTCGGCAAGAAGCTGCTCGGCCTGGAGGTGCGGGACATCGAGGCCCACGAGCCGCCCTCGTTCGGCGCCGCCCTGCGCCGCTGGCTCGTCTACAGCGTGCCCGGCCTCCTCGCGGTGGGCGTGATCGGCGTGCTCTGGGGGCTGTTCGACCGGCCCTGGCGGCAGTGCTGGCACGACAAGGCGGCGCACACCTTCGTCGCGGGCTGACCCGGCCCCCGCGGCGTGCG
Organism: Streptomyces sp. NPDC091281; assembly: GCF_044757425.1. Lineage (NCBI taxonomy): Bacteria > Bacillati > Actinomycetota > Actinomycetes > Kitasatosporales > Streptomycetaceae > Streptomyces > Streptomyces sp. NPDC091281. The sequence continues at coordinate 6,272 of NZ_JBIVUY010000001.1, forward strand.
GGGACGGCCCGGTACCCCGGACGGCCGCGCGCCGGATGCGGGGGCGGGCTGTTCACGGTCGACTCGGGCCATGACGACCGAACCGCCCCCCGGTTCCGGCGGCGAGCCGCCGGAGGACGACCCGTTCCGGAAGCAGCCCCCGCCCGCGCAGGGACCGGGCGACGGCCGGCCCCCGCCGTACGGCGCGGGCGGCGGCCCGCAGAGCGGCGGCGACCCGAACGGCGGCGGCCCCCGCGACCCCTACGGCGGTGGCGCGCCGGGCGGCGGCGACCCCTACGGCGGCGGCCCCCAGGGCCCGTACGGGGGCGGCCCCTACGGCGCTCCGCCCCCCGGCGGCTTCCCGCCCGACCCGCTCGCCGGGATGCCCCCGCTCGCCGACAGCGGTCGCCGCACCCTGGCCCGCGTCATCGACCTGATCCTGGTCGGCATCGTGGTGTGGCTGCTCACCTGGGGCTTCGGCGTCAACGAGTACGACCTGGACAGCGACCGCGTCGAGGTCGGCAAGTCCCTCGCCCAGGCGGTGGTGGCGGCCGTGCTCTACGTCGCCTACGACACCTTCCTCATCGCGCGCACCGGCCAGACCCTCGGCATGAAGTGGCTCGGGATGCGGGTCGCGAACCTGGACAACGGCTCGACGCCGTCCACGCAGACCTCGCTGGTGCGGGCGCTGGTGCTGTGGCTGCCGTTCGCGTTCTGCTGCGCCTGCATCTGGACCGCGATCTGCGGCGGTTGGAGCTACTTCGACAAGCCGTACAAGCAGGGTCTGCACGACAAGGCCGCCAAGACCGTGGTCGTCGCCGTGAACTGACGATCCGTCAGAACAAGCGGTCGTCGGACAGGGTGGAGGGCCCGTGCCGGAGCGGCGCGGGCCCTCGGGCCGTGCGGGTCAGCGGACCGACGGTTCGCGCACCTGCGGGGAGACGGACGCCGGGGCGGCCACGGGGCGTTCGGCCGCGGAGCGGGCCACGGTGACGGAGGTCCGGCGCCGCGGTGCCGGGACCGTCAGGGCGACCAGCGCGCCGAGGGCCAGCGAGGTGACGCAGATGACCGCGATCAGTGAGCCCGAACTCGCCCGGGAGAGCAGCAGCATGGCGAGCGTCGAGAGGATGACGGTGCAGGAACCGTACGTGAGCTGTGCGACAGTCGGACGAGGCATGGCAATCGTGTCCTCGGAAGCGGGGGCGGGCTCGACTCTATTCGGCTGCATGCCCGAGCGGAACTTGCCGTAAGCGTGAGCTGACCCACGGTGCCGGAGCACAGGGGGCGCACGGAGTCATGCGCCCCGCCGTGCGAGCGGAGCCACGCGCCCGTCTCGTTACAGTTCCATGTCCGCAATGCGAACGTGTGCTCCCAATAATGCTTTGACCTGTTCAAGTCAAGGTCTGTCTTTTCTTCTGAACCAGTAGTCAAATGACGTCACTTGACTACACGCGTATAACCTCGCGCGGACACCCCTTGACATGGGTCCCCCTAGCCGCGCGTCAGGACGCGTTGGGGAGGCATTCAAGTGACCAGTAGATCCTGGACGTTCAGATCGTCCGCCACGGTCGTCGCCCTCGCGGCGGCCTCGGTGACGTTCTCGACGTTCGCCGTGGCGCAGGCCGCCGACTCCGCGCCGGCGAAGGCGCCGGCCGTCGACCGGCACGACCCGCAGTCCGCGGAGACCCGCGCGCACGACTTCGACGGGCCGCTCAGCAAGCGCCAGGAAGCGCAGCGCGAGGAAGCCCTCAAGCAGGTCATATCCGGCGCCGCCGCGGTCAAGGACCGCGACGGCTCCAAGGTCGTCCAGCTCAAGAGCCGCAAGGGCGACAGCAAGTACGTCGAGCTGGGCCGCGAGAAGACCGACAAGATCTTCACGATTCTCGTCGAGTTCGGCGACCAGATCGACAGCCGCTACGGCGGCACCCCCGGTCCGCTGCACAACCAGATCGCCAAGCCGGACCGCAAGAAGGACAACTCCACCGCCTGGCAGGCGGACTACAACCAGAAGCACTTCCAGGACCTGTACTTCGGCACCGGCAAGAAGAGCGAGTCGCTGAAGAAGTACTACGAGAAGCAGTCCTCGGGCCGCTACTCGGTCGACGGCGAGGTGACCGACTGGGTCAAGGTCCCCTACAACGAGGCCCGTTACGGCTCCAACGACGCCGCGACCGGCGCCTGGTACGCGGTGCAGGACGGCGTCAACGCCTGGGTCGCGCAGCGGGAGGCCGCCGGTGACACGGCCGCCGAGATCAAGGCGGAGCTGGCCGAGTTCGACCAGTGGGACCGCTACGACTTCGACGGCGACGGCGACTTCAACGAGCCCGACGGCTACATCGACCACTTCCAGATCGTGCACGCCGGCGAGGACGAGTCCGCGGGCGGCGGCGCCCAGGGCGAGGACGCGATCTGGGCCCACCGCTGGTACGCCTTCGGCACCGACGCCGGTTCCACCGGCCCGGACACCAACAAGCTCGGCGGCACCCAGTTCGGCGACACCGGCGTCTGGGTCGGCGACTACACCATCCAGCCGGAGAACGGCGGCCTGGGCGTCTTCGCCCACGAGTACGGCCACGACCTCGGTCTGCCCGACGAGTACGACACCGCGGGCGGCGAGAACTCCACCGGTTTCTGGACCCTGATGTCGTCCGGTTCCTGGCTCGGCACCGGCAAGGACTCCATCGGTGACCTGCCCGGCGACATGAACGCCTGGGACAAGCTCCAGCTCGGCTGGCTCGACTACGAGACCGCCAAGGCGGGCAAGCGCTCGACCCACAAGCTGGGCGTCGCGGAGCACAACACCAAGAACCCGCAGGCCCTCATCGTCGAACTGCCGAAGAAGAAGGTCACCACCGACGTCGTCGTCCCGGCGCAGGGCGCGACCCAGTGGTGGAGCGGCAGCGGCGACGACCTGCGCAACACCCTGACCCGCTCGGTCGACCTGACCGGCAAGTCCTCGGCGGCGCTGACCCTCGACGCCTGGTGGGACATCGAGACCGACTACGACTTCCTCTACACCGAGGTGGCCACGGACGGCTCCAACTGGACCCCGATCGACGGCAAGCTGGCCGACGGCTCCGCCATCCCCCGTGACGGCAGCGGCAAGCCGGTCCTCACCGGCTCGGTCGAGGCCTACCAGCAGCTGACGTTCCCGCTGGACGCCTACGCGGGCAAGAAGATCGACCTGCGCTTCCGCTACGCCACCGACGGCGGCGTGGCCCAGAAGGGCTTCGCGGCCGACCGCATCACCGTGACCGCCGACGGCGCCGCCCTGTTCGCCGACGACGCCGAGTCCGCCGACGCGGCCTGGACCGCCAACGGCTTCTCCCGCATCGGCGCGGCCATCACCGACGACTACGCGCAGTACTACATCGCGGAGAACCGTCAGTACGTCTCGTACGACAAGGTCCTGAAGGTCGGCCCGTACAACTACGGCTTCTCCACGACCCGTCCGGACTGGGTGGAGCACTACCCGTACCAGAACGGCCTGTTGATCTGGAAGTGGGACACCTCCCAGAAGGACGACAACACCAGCCAGCACCCGGGTGAGGGCCTGATCCTCCCGATCGACGCGCACCCGGCCCCGCTGAAGTGGTCGGACGGCACCCTGATGCGCAACCGCATCCAGGCCTTCGACTCGACCTTCAGCACCTACCGGACCGACGCCCTCACGCTGCACAACGCGGACGTCGCCACCAAGATCAAGTCCCGTCCGGGCGTCTCCGTCTTCGACGACGGCCGCTCGACGTACTACGACCCGTCGAACCCGGCGGCCGGTGTCAAGGTCACTGACACCAACACCTCGATCCGGATCGTCGACGAGCCGCGCGACGGCTCCACGATCAAGATCAAGGTGGACCGCTCGGCCGGCTGACCGACGTTTCCCCAGCTCAGACGCGTATCGGCGGTGACCCCCTGGCGGGTCGCCGCCGATCGTGTTTAGGTGCCTCCTGTGCTCTTCTTATTGACAGTCCGAGTCCCGGGGGTGTGACCGCATGGCCGCAGGAGGCTTCTGCAAGCTGCCGAACGGCACGGTGGTGGTGGCGCTGAACCTGCCCAGCCCGGCCGCCGCCGGTCCCGACGACGGCTCCGCCGTCCGCGTCCTCGTGGTCGCCCAGAACCGGGCGCGCGCCCTGACCAGGCTGCGTAACCTCGGACTGCGCGCCGTCTACCTGCGGGGCAACGCGGCCCCGCCCACCCCGGACGAGATCACGGCCGTCCTGCACCACCCCGACGGCCTGATATGGCGCACCGCCCCCGACAACGCTGTCAGCGCGGTGGCGCCGGTGAGCGTCCCGGAGCTGTGGCGGCCGATCCGCTCCCTGCTGGGCCGCCCGATGGCCCGCGTGTAGCCCGCGGGGTCCGGTCGGACCGGCCCGCGCGGACCGTGCCTACGCCTGGACGACCGGCTTGCCGGTCAGTTCCACGCCCGCGGCGCGCAGCTCCTCCAGGGCCCGCTCGGTGGTGGCGGCGGCGACCCCGGCGGTGAGGTCGAGCAGCACCTGCGTGCGGAAGCCCTCGCGCGCCGCGTCCAGCGCGGTGGCCCGCACGCAGTGGTCGGTCGCGATGCCGACCACGTCGACCTCGTCGATCTGCCGGGCGCGCAGCCAGTCGCCGAGCGGCAGGCCGTTCTCGTCGGCGCCCTCGAACCCGCTGTACGCGGCGGAGTAGGCGCCCTTGCTGAACACGGCGTCCACCGCGCCGGAGGCGACCGCGGGCGCGAAGTTCGGGTGGAAGCCGACGCCCTCGGTCCCGGCGACGCAGTGCGCGGGCCAGGAGCGGACGTAGTCGGGGTTGTCGGCGAAGTGGCCGCCGGGCGCGATGTGGTGGTCGCGGGTGGCCACGACGTGCCGGTATCCGGCGGGGGCCTGCCCGATCAGCTCGGTGATCGCGGCGGCCACGTCGGCACCCCCGGCCACCGCGAGGCTGCCTCCCTCGCAGAAGTCGTTCTGCACGTCTACGACGATCAAGGCGCGGCGCATGGTGGGTGTCCTCCGACGGTGGATGAGGTGACGAGCCTAGAGACTTCGGCGCCCGGAGGGGAGGGGTACCGCGTACCCCCGTACCCCTCCCCTCCGGGCGGCGCGCGGCCTAGCCGCGCCCGGTGCCGCTGCCGTTGCCGCTGCCGGTGTCCTCGACGTGGTACTCGGTCGGCAGGACCGGCTCGCCGCGGCTGAGCTGGGTGGCGGACAGGGGCAGCCGGGCGCGGGCGGCGCGGTGGCGGTCGCGGACCGCGTCCAGGGGCTCGCGGGCGAGGACCTCGCCGCCCTTGACCAGCTCGACCAGCAGCTGGTGGTCGGCGAGCGCGGCCGGGACCGGGCCGGTGCCGATGACCTCGGCCTCGGCGACGCCCTCCGCGTCGGGGCGGCGCGCGGCCCACTTGCGGCCGCCGACCGAGGTCTTCCCGCCGGTCGACTTTTTCGCCACCGGCACCAGCGGCGCCGCCGGATCGGCGGACTCGGCGCGCGCCACCAGCTTGTAGACCATCGAGCAGGTCGGGTGCCCGGACCCGGTCACCAGCTGGGTGCCGACGCCGTACGCGTCCACGGGCGCCGCCGCGAGGGAGGCGATGGCGTACTCGTCGAGGTCGGAGGTGACGATGATGCGGGTGCCGGTGGCGCCCAGCTCGTCCAGCTGCTGGCGCACCCGGTGCGCGACGAGCAGCAGGTCGCCGGAGTCGATGCGGACCGCGCCCAGCTCGGGCCCGGCCACCTCCACGGCCGTGCGGACCGCCTCGGTGACGTCGTAGGTGTCGACCAGCAGTGTGGTGCCCCGGCCCAGCGAGTCGACCTGGGCGCGGAAGGCGTCGCGCTCGGTGTCGTGCAGGAGGGTGAAGGCGTGGGCGCTGGTGCCCACGGTGGGGATGCCGTAGCGGAACCCGGCGGCGAGGTCGGAGGTGGTGGCGAAGCCGCCGACGTAGGCCGCGCGGGAGGCGGCGACGGCGGCCAGCTCGTGGGTGCGCCGGGCACCCATCTCGATCAGCGGACGCCCGCCCGCCGCCGAGGACATCCGCGAGGCCGCCGCGGCGATCGCGGAGTCGTGGTTGAGGATCGACAGGATCACCGTCTCCAGCAGCACGCACTCGGCGAAGGACCCCTCCACCCGCAGCACCGGCGAGCCGGGGAAGTAGACCTCGCCCTCCGGGTAGCCCCAGATGTCACCCGAGAAGCGGTAGGAGGCCAGCCACTCCAGCGTCGGCTCGTCGACGATCTCCCGCTCCCGCAGGAAGCGCAGGACGCCCGCGTCGAAGCGGAAGTTCTCCACCGCGTCCAGGACCCGCCCGGTGCCCGCGAGGACGCCGTAGCGGCGCCCCTCCGGCAGTCGCCGGGTGAAGACCTCGAAGACGCTGCGCCGCTCGGCGGTGCCCGCCCGCAGCGCCGCCTGGAGCATCGTCAGCTCGTACTGGTCGGTGAAGAGCGCCGTCGACGGGACGTCCACCGGCAGCCCAAGATCCGCTGTGTTCACGAAAGCTCTCCTCGCCGTCGCTCTCCGGGCACCCCCGGACAGGCCGGGACACGGGGGGCCGTCCCCCCGCTCGGTACCGCATGCCGGCGATCGTACCCCCTTTTCGTCGGTGTGACGATTTCTGTCGCGCGTGGCAGCATGGGCCTTGTGACGTCACCCGCACCCCTGGAGATCGAACGCACCGAGTCGGCGGAGGAGGTCTTCGCCGTACCCGAGCCCGACGTCCCCTGGGTCACGATCGTCCACAACGACCCCGTGAACCTCATGAGCTACGTGACGTACGTCTTCCAGTCGTACTTCGGCTATCCCAAGGACAAGGCCACCAAGCTCATGCTCGACGTCCACCACAAGGGCCGGGCGGTCGTCTCCAGCGGAAGCCGCGAGGAGATGGAACGCGACGTGCAGGCGATGCACGGATACGGACTGTGGGCCACCCTCCAGCAGGACCGGAAGTAGTCACCTCACCGATGCCCGGACACTTCGAACCGATCCCCGGCGGCGGCGCGGCCGTCGCCCTCGACGACGTCGAGATCTCCATCATCCGGTCGCTGGCCGTGCAGCTCCTGGAGCTGATCGGCCCCGGCCCCGCCGAGGACGTCTCCGACGACCCGCTCGCCGAACTCTTCGCCGAGGGTCCGAGCGAGCCGCCCGCCGACCCCGTCCTGCGCCGTCTCTTCCCCGACGCCTACACCGACCCCGAGGCCGTCCCCGGCCCCGAGGAGGCCGAGGAGCGCCGCGCCCGGTCCGCGGAGTTCCGCCGCTTCACCGAGAACGACCTGCGCGCGGGCAAGCGGGAGAGCGCCCTCGCCGTGGTGCGCACCCTGGACGCGCTGGTCGCGGGCGGTGACGGGGCGGCGGTGCTGAAGCTGTCGCCGGAGGAGTCCCGGCAGTGGCTCGGCGCGCTCAACGACCTGCGGCTCGCGATCGGCTCCCGGCTGGAGATCAGCGACGAGGACGAGACCGATCTGCTCTTCCGCCTGCCGGACGAGGACCCGCGCAAGCCGATGGTGATGGCGTACCTGTGGCTGGGCGGCCTCCAGGAGACCCTTGTCTCCACGCTGATGCCCTGAGCACCCCTTCCTCACCGGGCCGGTGCCCCGAAATGTCCCGGGCCCCGTCACCGTTCCTCCGCGCGCCGGTCATCCCATGGGGATATGCCCCGGGATGTGAGGGTTCTCTGTTCGCTCAGAAGACGCTCAAATCCGGATAACGATCACGTCACCGCCCCGGTCGACTGTGCCCTTCACTGTCCGGTTTGGCCTCTTCTTCTTGTGTGGCGTGCCACATTCTCCTTCGATTTCCCCTGTTGCGGGCGTGATAAATCTTCACGACCGCCCGGCGAACACCACCCGCATGTTCGGCCGGGTGCGCCACCGAGCCGACGGACCGCCGGCCAGGCAACGGGCGAGCGCACGCGCTCGCCCCGCTCCATCAGTCCGGGGGGATCGAGAACCGGTCCGAGGCCCACGCAGGCCCGGGTCGGCATGGAGAGAAAGGCGCACCACAATGACCTCCGCTCAGGTCGACACGGCAAAGGGTCCGGAAGGGCCCGAGGAGCCCGGCGAGGGCTACGAACGCGGGCTCGGCAGCCGACAGGTCCAGATGATCGCCATCGGCGGCGCCATCGGCGTCGGCCTGTTCCTGGGAGCCGGGGCGAACATCGCCAAGGCCGGTCCCAGCCTGATCTTCATGTACGCCCTCGCGGGCGTCATCATCTTCTTCATCATGCGGGCGCTGGGCGAGCTGCTGCTCTACCGCCCGGTCTCGGGCTCGTTCGCGGAGTACTCGCGCGAGTTCCTCGGCCCGTTCTTCGGCTACTTCACCGGCTGGACGTACTGGCTGATGTGGGTGGTCACCGGCATGGCCGAACTCACGGCCGCCGCCATCTACGTCAACTACTGGTTCCCGGCCGTCCCTCAGTGGGTGACCGCCCTGGTCTTCCTGGTGATCCTCTTCGGGGTGAACCTGATCTCCGTGAAGCTCTTCGGCGAGCTGGAGTTCTGGTTCTCCATGGTCAAGGTCACCGCCCTGATCGGCATGATCGTCATCGGCCTCGGTGTCCTCACGTTCGGCTTCAGCTCGGCCGGTGACACCGCCGCGGTCTCCAACCTGTGGGCCTTCGACGGCTTCTTCCCCAAGGGCGTCGGCTCGTCCCTGATGACGCTCCAGGGCGTCATGTTCGCCTACCTCGCCGTCGAGCTGGTCGGCGTCACCGCCGGCGAGTCCCAGGACCCGGAGAAGACCCTCCCCAAGGCGATCAACACCCTGCCCTGGCGCATCGCGCTGTTCTACGTCGGCGCCCTCACCGTCATCCTGTGCGTGGTCAAGTGGACCGAGTTCGCGCCCGGCGTGAGCCCGTTCGTCGCCGCCTTCGCCAAGATCGGCATCCCGGCGGGCGCGGGCATCGTCAACTTCGTCGTGCTCACCGCCGCGCTGTCCTCCTGCAACTCCGGCATGTACTCCACCGGCCGCATGCTGCGCAACCTCGCCGACAGCGGAGAGGCCCCGGCCGCCTTCAGGAAGCTCTCCTCCACCCGCACCCCGGCCTTCGGCATCGCGGTCTCGGTCGCCTTCATGGGCATCGGCGTCGTCCTCAACTACGTCGTCCCGGAGAAGGCCTTCGGCTACGTCACCTCCGTCGCCACCGCCGCCGGCATCTGGACCTGGCTCATGATCCTCATCAGCCACGTCCTGTACCGCCGCGCCGTCGAGGCCGGCCGGCTGCCCGCCTCGCCGTTCCCGGCGCCGGGCGGCTCGAAGTGCTCCTACGTCGCCATCGCGTTCCTCCTCTTCGTCACCGGCCTCATCGCCTACGACGCCGACTCCCGCGTCTGCCTCTACGTCATGGCGGGCTGGGCCGCCGCCCTCGGCATCGGCTGGGCCGTCCTGAAGTCCCGCAACCCCGACGTCACCCGCCGCGACGCCACCCCGGCCAAGGTGGGCTGACCGGACCGCCGGGCTCCCCGCGGGGCGTCCGGCGGGCACGGGGCACTCGTGGCGCCCCGCCGCCCGCCCCACCCCTCCGGCGCCTCCGGCCGCGCGCCGTCCGGCATGTGGGCCGCCGCGTACCGAACCCCGGTACGTGGCGGCCCGCCGTCCGTTGCGGGCCACCCCGCCCGCCGGGCGCGGACGCCCCCCGGCGGGCCCCCGCCGTCCCGCCGCGGGCAGCCCCGCGGACCCTCCGCGGGCGCCCCCTCGGCCCCTTCCCGCGCCCCCTTTATCCTGGCGCCCATGCTGACCATCACCCGCGACCTCGTCGACCGGATCGTCGCCCACGCCCGCAAGGACCACCCCGACGAGGCCTGCGGCGTCATCGCCGGACCCGCGGGCTCCGACCGCCCCGAGCGCTTCGTGCCCATGCCCAACGCCGCGATGTCCCCGACCTTCTACGAGTTCGACTCCGGTGACCTGCTCCGCCTCTACCGCGACATGGACGACCGCGACGAGGAGCCCGTCGTCGTCTACCACTCCCACACCGCGACCGAGGCGTACCCCTCCCGCACCGACGTCTCCCTCGCGAGCGAGCCGAACGCGCACTACGTCCTCGTCTCCACCGCCGACACCGACGGCCTGGGCGAGTTCCAGTTCCGCTCCTACCGCATCCAGGACGGCGAGATCACCGAGGAGGAGGTCAGGATCGTGGACGCCCCGGAGATCCCGGCCACCCCCGACGCCCCGTGACCGGACGCCCCCTCACCCCGCGGCCGGGCCGCCCGCACCCTCCCGCCCGGACCCTCGCGGAGCAGCCGATTCCGCGATCCGGTCGCAAACCATCCAGCATGTGGGATCACCCTCTGGGCGGCGGACCGGGAATCGATACGATGAGCCCATGGTTCTGAACGACGTGTGCGACAAGACGCCGGGCGCTCTGCTCGTGGCGCGGCTGCACGTCGACCTGGGCCGGCTCGCCAGCGCCATCTGTTGACGCCGCCCGCCGTACGGCCCGCGCGCCCCGGCGCCCGCACCACCCGCCCCACCGCCGCACCCGCGCCGCCGCGCGCCCACCGCACCCCGACCCTCCCGACAGGAGCCCCGAACCATGGCCATCGAGGTCCGCATCCCGACCATCCTCCGCCAGTACACCGACGGCCAGAAGGCGGTGGAGGGCAGCGGTGACACCCTCGCCGACCTGTTCGCCGACCTGGAGACCCGGCACACGGGCATCCAGGCCCGCATCGTGGACGACGGCCAGCTGCGCCGCTTCGTCAACGTCTACCTGAACGACGAGGACGTCCGCTTCGTCGACGGCATCACCACCAAGCTCACCGACGGCGACACCGTCACGATCCTGCCGGCCGTCGCCGGCGGCATGGCCTGAGCACCCCGCGATGCGCTACGACTCCCCGCTGGCCGCGGTGGGCAACACCCCTCTGGTGCGCCTGCCGCGGCTGTCGCCGTCCGCCGACGTCCGGATCTGGGCCAAACTGGAGGACCGCAACCCCACCGGCTCCATCAAGGACCGCCCCGCCCTGCACATGATCGAGCAGGCGGAGAAGGACGGCCGCCTCACCCCCGGCTGCACGGTCCTGGAGCCCACCAGCGGCAACACCGGCATCTCGCTCGCCATGGCGGCCCGCCTCAAGGGCTACCGCATGGTCTGCGTGATGCCCGAGAACACCTCCGCCGAGCGCCGCGAACTGCTCGCCATGTGGGGTGCGGAGATCATCCCCTCCCCGGCCGCGGGCGGCTCCAACACCGCCGTACGCGTCGCCAAGGAACTCGCCGCCGAGCATCCCGACTGGGTGATGCTCTACCAGTACGGCAACCCCGACAACGCGGGCGCCCACTACGCCGGCACCGGCCCCGAGATCCTCGCCGACCTCCCCTCGATCACCCACTTCGTCGCCGGGCTCGGCACCACCGGCACCCTCATGGGCGTCGGCCGCTACCTCCGCGAGCACAAGCCCGACGTACGGATCGTCGCCGCCGAACCCCGCTACGACGACCTCGTCTACGGACTGCGCAACCTCGACGAGGGCTTCGTCCCCGAGCTGTACGACGCCTCCGTCCTCACCACCCGCTACTCCGTCGGCTCCGCCGACGCCGTCACCCGCACCCGCGAGCTGCTCCAGCAGGAGGGCATCTTCGCGGGCGTCTCCACCGGCGCCGCCCTGCACGCCGCGATCGGCGTCGGGCGCAAGGCGCTCGCCGCGGGGGAGAGCGCCGACATCGTCTTCGTCGTCGCCGACGGCGGCTGGAAGTACCTCTCCACCGGCGTCTACACCGCCGCCACCACGGAAGAGGCCATCGAGACCCTCCAGGGCCAGCTCTGGGCCTGACCCCTGACCCCTGACGCCCGACCGCCGCGGCCCCCGCCCGCGCCGTGCGCCGCGGGGTCAGCGCGCCAGGTGGCGGACCCGGTCCCACAGGGCCGGGTCCACCGCCCCCGCCCGCCGCCGGAAGTCCCCGAGCGGCACCTCGCGCAGCTCGTCCGTCTCCAGGAAGCTCGCCCGGCCCCGCGCGTCCCCGACCGCCCCCGCCGGCAGCGCGATCACCCCCGGCCGCTCCTGGTGATGCCTGCTGGTGATCTTCACGACCGTCGCCCGGCCGCCCCGCACCGCCAGCACCAGACACGGCCGGTCCTTCGCCCCCGGCCCGTCCTCGAACGGCACCATCGCCCACCAGATCTCCGAGGGCCGCGGCCGTTTCCCGCCCCGCCCGCCCGGCCGCTCCGCGGGCCGCCCCGGCGGCCGGGTCCCGCGCCCGCCGGGCCGCCGCCCGTCCGCCCGCCGCCCGCCGGGCCGCCGTCCCTTCGGCTTCCGCCCGCGCCCCAGCCCGTCGACGAGCGCGGCGACGAACGCCAGCAGCACCACGGCCCCGAGGGCCACCCACCACGACGTGTCCATGCGGACGACGCTACCGGCGCGCGATACACCGTGCGCGCCCTCCCGCGCTCCCCATCCGCCCCGCGACCAGCCGAACCGGTGACACCACAGGTGAGTTCGCCCACAACGGCCCCTGGCGGAGGAGCGGCCCGGCGTCAGGAGTCTTAGGCTCGACGGACCGCACGACCCGTGACGTTCCTTTCACGACCGTCCGTTTTCCGTTCCGCCCCGGTACCTCAGCACCCCCCCCGTACCGCCCGCTCCACCCCGTCCCTGAACCCCGGATTCCCGGTTTCCGCCAGCGGAGGTTTCTGCTTTATGAAGCTCACCGTCGTCGGCTGCTCGGGGTCGTTCCCGTCCGCGGAATCGGCCTGTTCGAGCTACCTCGTCGAGGCCGACGGCTTCCGGCTGCTTCTCGACATGGGCAACGGCGCCCTCGGCGAGTTGCAGCGCCACTGCGGTCTCTACGACCTCGACGCGATCTTCCTGAGCCATCTGCACGCCGACCACTGCATCGACATGTGCGCCTACTTCGTCGCGCGCTACTACCGGCACGAAGGCGGCCGCTGCGACCCCCTCCCGGTCTACGGACCCGAGGGCACCGAGCACCGCCTGACCACCGCCTACGCCGACACCCCGTCGGCCTCCTCGATGAGCGAGGTCTTCGACTTCCACACCGTGAAGCCCTCCACCTTCGACATCGGACCGTTCACCGTCCACACCGAGCGCGTCGCGCACCCGGTGGAGGCGTACGGCATCCGCGTCGAGCACGGCGGGCGCGTCCTGACGTACTCCGGCGACACCGGCGTCAGCCCCGCGCTCGACGAACTCGCCCGCGACGCCGACCTGTTCCTGTGCGAGGCGGCGTTCACCCACGGCAAGGAGAACATCCCCGACCTGCACCTCAACGGCCGCGAGGCGGGCCAGACCGCGACGCGGGCCGGTGCCCGCCGCCTGGTCCTCACCCACGTCCCGCCGTGGACCGACCCGCAGGTCAACCTCACCGACGCCCGCGCGGCCTACGACGGCCCCGTGGAACTGGCGGCGCCCCGAGTCTCGTACGAGATCTGACCGCCCCCGCCGCCCCCGTCCCACCCCGCCTCCCGCACGCACGGCGAAGGCCCCCGGAGCAGTTCAGGGCTCCGGGGGCCTTTGTCGGCCAAGATCCAGCCGCGGTCCGCTCATCCCTTGACCCTTCCATAGAAAGGTCTATACCTTCCTCGTGATCGCAGCGAGTTGACCGACCGCTGCAGCAAGTGAATCAGGGGGAAATATGACCGGAATGCGCCGTGCCGTCGGAACGGCAGCCGCCGTCGTGGGGCTGTTCGCGGCCGTCGGACTGGGTGCTCCCGCGGCATCCGCCTCGGCTCCCGAGTCGATGGCCGCGTGGACGAACAAGACCTGTCTGTCGCCCAGCAAGAAGTCGGTGAGCCACACCAAGCAGTGCCCCTCGGGCGCGTGGCGGCACTTCCAGTTCCTGAAGAAGACCCGCGTGGACGCCGGTCCGTCGGCCGGCTACCACTGCACCTTCCACATGACCCACTACATGAGCGCAGGGACCGCGGGGTGGGAGCAGTACGACGCGGGCAACCAGAGCGTCGGCCCCGGCTGCGTCTGACCGCCACGTGAGACCGTGGCCGACGGCGTGAGCCACGACTGACACAGAAGGGTGGGCCCGGAACCGCTGAGGTTCCGGGCCCACCCCTGTGGTGTGAGGGCGCCGACGTCTACGCCTTCGTGAGGTCCTCGACCTCCTCCTCGGGCTCGCGGCCCGGGGTGGGGAGGTTGTACTTGGTGATGGCGAAGCGGAACACGACGTAGTAGATCGCGGCGAAGACAAGACCGATCGGAATGATCAGCCAAGGCTTGGTCGCCAGATTCCAGTTGAGGAAGTAGTCGATCGCGCCCGCGGAGAAGCTGAAGCCGTGGTGCACGCCCAACGCCCAGGTGACGGCCATCGAAAGGGCCGTGAGCAGCGCGTGGATGACGAACAGCACCGGGGCGATGAACATGAACGCGAACTCGATCGGCTCGGTGATGCCGGTGACGAACGAGGTCAGCGCGAGCGAGATCATCATGCCGCCGACGGCCTTGCGGCGCTCCGGGCGGGCCGTGTGCGTGATCGCGAGAGCGGCGGCGGGCAGCGCGAACATCATGATGGGGAAGAAGCCCGACATGAACTGGCCGGCGGACGGGTCACCGTGGAAGAAGCGCGGCAGGTCGCCGTGCCAGACGGCGCCGGCGGAGTCCGTGTAGGTGCCGATCTCCTGCCAGGCGACCGTGTTGACGAACTGGTGCATGCCCACCGGCAGCAGCGCGCGGTTGATGGCTCCGAAGATCGCGGCGCCGACCGCGCCCAGACCCGTCATCCACTCGCCGAAGTTGGTGATGACGTCGCCGACGGGCTCCCAGACCAGACCGAAGAACACGCCGACGCCGGTGCCGATGAAGGCCATCAGGATGGGCACCAGGCGGCGGCCGTTGAAGAAGCCCAGCCAGTCGGGCAGCTTGGTGCGGTGGAACCGCTGCCAGGTCACCGCGGCTATGAGGCCCATGACGATGCCGCCGAGGACCTTGGGGTCGTTGTAGGTGGCCGCGATGTCCGCGCCCTTGGTGATCTGCGCGTCACTGACCGGGAAGGCGGTCAGCACGTTCTTGTAGACGAGGAAGCCCACCAGCGCCGCGAGTGCCGTGGAACCGTCGGCCTTCTTCGCGAAGCCGATCGCGATGCCCACGCAGAACAGCAGCGGCAGGTTCGCGAAGACAGCGTCACCGGCCGTGGTGAACACCGACGCGACCTTGTTCCAGCCGAGTCCGTCGGCGCCGAAGACGTCGGGCTGACCCAGTCGCAGCAGGATGCCCGCCGCGGGCAGCACGGCGATCGGGAGCTGGAGACTGCGGCCGACCTTCTGAAGGCCCTGGAAAAGGCCGGAGCCCCACTTCTTCGTGGGGGCCGCCGTTGGCGAGGTGGCGGTGCTCATACACTTCCTCCATCGGGTGGTGGTCTACACCACTCAGTGGTGTAGACCTGTTGTACACGATGGAGCCGATATAAGGAACCCGTCAAAACTGCAACCGGAGCACTACGCTCAGCGTCCGTCCGTGGCCGGATTCCACCCCCCGGCCGAGCCGCCTCACACCCTCGTCGTGTCCTCCCGCTCCTCCTCCGGCTCACGCCCCGGCGTCCGCAGGTCGAACCGCGTGATCGCGAACCGGAACACCCCGTAGTAGACGACCGCGAACACCAGCCCGATCGGCACGATCGCCCACGGCCGCGTCGCCAGGTTCCAGTTGATGACGTAGTCGATCAGCCCCGCCGAGAAACTGAACCCGTCGTGCACCCCCAGCCCCCACGTCACCGCCATCGACACCCCCGTCAGCACCGCGTGCACCACGTACAGCAACGGCGCCACGAACAGGAACGAGTACTCGATCGGCTCGGTGATCCCCGTCACGAACGACGTCAGCGCCACCGACAGCATCAGCCCCCCGACCTCCTTGCGCCGCTCCGGCCGCGCGCAGTGCGTGATCGCCAGCGCCGCCGCCGGCAACGCGAACATCATGATCGGGAAGAACCCCGACGTGAACTGACCCGCGTCCGGATCACCCGCCAGGAACATGTTGATGTCACCGTGCACCACCGTCCCGTCCGGCTTCGTGAACGAACCGAACTGGAACCAGATGGGCACGTTCAGGAACTGGTGCAACCCGATCACCAGCAACGCCCGGTTCGCCAGCCCGAACACCCCCGCCCCCCACACCCCCGCGTCACTCAGCCAGTCGCTGAAACTCTCCAGCCCGTCACCCACCGGCGGCCACACCCACAGACACACCGCCGCGAACCCCATCGCCACGAACGCCATCACGATCGGCACCAACCGCCGCCCGTTGAAGAACCCCAGCCAGTCCACCAGCCGCGTCCGGTGGTACCGCTGCCAGAAGAACGCCGACAGCAACCCGATCACGATCCCGCCGAACACCCCCGGATTCTGGTACGTGAACGCCCCCACCGTGGCGTCCGTCGCCTGACACCCGATCCCCGGCACCACCGTCGACCCCGGCGCACAGTCCTCCGGGAACTGCCGCAGCACGTTGTAGTAGACGAGGAACCCCACCAGCGCCGCCAGCGCCGTCGACCCGTCCGCCTTCCGCGCCATCCCGATGGCGACCCCCACACAGAACAGCAGCGGCAGCCCCAGACTCCCGTCCAGCAGCGCACCCCCCGCCCCCGCCATCACCTTCGAGACGTCCGTCCACCCCAGCCCGTCGTCCCCGAACACGTCCGGCTGCCCCAGCCGGTTGAGAATCCCCGCCGCGGGCAGCACCGCGATCGGCAGCTGAAGACTCCGCCCCATCCTCTGCAACCCCTGGAACAGCCCGTTCCAGCGGGCCCGCGCGGGACCCACCCCCGCGGCGGCGTTCTCGGCACTCATCGTTTGGCGACCGCCTGTCAGGTGGTGTAGACCAGCTACGGACGATTTCGTTGCTGTGACGTCATCCTTCGATACATCCGGCACGAACGCTCGCAAAGATGGTCCAACTGTGGGTTACTGCCACACAGCGGTCCTGATCACATCGCGTCAGGGATGCGCGGACCCCAGGAATGCAGGGAGAAGGACATGGCCACCAAGGCTGAGAAGATCGTCGCCGGACTCGGCGGACTCAAGAACATCGAAGAGGTCGAGGGCTGCATCACCCGCCTCCGCACCGAGGTCATCGACGCCTCCAAGGTCGACGACGCCGCCCTCAAGGCCGCCGGAGCCCACGGCGTCGTCAAGATGGGCACCGCCATCCAGGTCGTCATCGGCACCGACGCCGACCCGATCGCCGCCGAGATCGAAGACATGATGTGACCCCCACCCACCCGTCACCCACGACGGCGTGACCCCACGTCACCCGACCGGGGCCCTCTCCCACCTCGGATAGGGCCCCCGCCGTTCCTGCCACTAGGCTCACCCGCATGTCTCGCATCGACGGCCGCACCCCCGAACAGCTCCGCCCCGTCACCATCGAACGCGGCTGGAGCAAGCACGCCGAAGGCTCCGTCCTCGTCTCCTTCGGCGACACCAAAGTCTTCTGCACCGCCTCCGTCACCGAAGGCGTCCCCCGCTGGCGCAAAGGCAGCGGCGAAGGCTGGGTCACCGCCGAATACTCCATGCTCCCCCGCGCCACCAACAGCCGCGGCGACCGCGAATCCGTCCGCGGCAAGATCGGCGGACGCACCCACGAGATCTCCCGCCTCATCGGACGCTCCCTGCGCGCCGTCATCGACTACAAAGCCCTCGGCGAGAACACCATCGTCCTCGACTGCGACGTCCTCCAGGCCGACGGCGGCACCCGCACCGCCGCCATCACCGGCGCCTACGTCGCCCTCGCCGACGCCATCACCTGGGCCCAGGGCCGCAAACTCGTCAAAGCCGGGCGCCAGCCCCTCACCGGCACCGTCAGCGCCGTCTCCGTCGGCATCGTCGACGGCGTCCCCCTCCTCGACCTCCGCTACGAGGAAGACGTCCGCGCCGACACCGACATGAACGTCGTCTGCACCGGCGACGGCCGCTTCGTCGAGGTCCAGGGCACCGCCGAGGCCGAACCCTTCGCCCGCGACGAACTCAACGCCCTCCTCGACCTCGCCGTCACCGGCTGCGCCGATCTCACTGTCCTCCAGCGCACCGCGCTTGATACCGTCCTCGAAAAGTAAAGAGCACGCCAAGAAACGGACGGACGACGGGCAACCCCGCCGTCCGCCCCGGCGTCTCGGTCAACAGGACGGCCCACCACGCGGCCGCCCACCACGGGGGCCTCCCACGGGGCCTGCACCTAGGGGAGGACCACGACCATGTCCCAGACCGCGCGCCGCCACCGCGTCACCCTCGTCGCCGCCACCACGGCCGCCGTCGCCCTCACCCTCGGCCTCACCACCGGCTGCGACGCCGTCAGCAAGGCCCTCGACTGCGTCCAGACCGCCGACTCCATCGCCGACAGCGTCACCGACCTCCAGCAGGCCGTCGAGAACACCGCCAACGACCCCGCCCAGACCCAGGAGTCCCTCAACTCCATCGAGAAGAACCTCGACACCATAGGCGACAAGACCGACAACACCGACGTCAACAAGGCCGTCGAAGACCTCCGCGACGCCGTCACCAACGTCCGCACCGCCGTCCGCGACGGCGACAACACCCCCGACCTCAGCCCCGTCACCGACGCGGCCGGCGAACTCACCAAGGTCTGCACCCCCTGACACCGCCGCCCGGCCCACCAGGGGACCGTGCCGGGGAACCCGACCCGGATACTGGGCACATGAGCCGTCTCATCCTCGCCACCCGCAACACCGGCAAGATCACCGAGCTGAGGTCGATCCTCGCCGACGCAGGACTGCCCCACGACCTCGTCGGCGCGGACGCCTACCCCGACATCCCCGACGTCAAGGAAACCGGCGTCACCTTCGCCGAGAACGCCCTCCTCAAGGCCCACGCCCTCGCCCGGACGACCGGCCTCCCCGCCGTCGCCGACGACTCCGGCCTCTGCGTCGACGTCCTCGGCGGCGCCCCCGGCATCTTCTCCGCCCGCTGGTCCGGCACCCACGGCGACGACGCGGCCAACCTCGCCCTGCTGCTCGCCCAGCTCTCCGACATCGCCGACGGCCACCGCGCGGCCCACTTCGCCTGCGCCGCCGCCCTCGCCCTGCCCGACGGCACCGAGCGCGTCGTCGAGGGCCAGCTCCGCGGCACCCTCCGCCACACCCCGTCCGGCACCGGCGGCTTCGGCTACGACCCGATCCTCCAGCCCGACGGCGACACCCGCACCTGCGCGGAACTGACCCCCGCCGAGAAGAACGCGATCAGCCACCGGGGGAAGGCGTTCCGGGGGCTGGTACCGGTCGTGCGGGAACTGCTGGGCTGAACCGACGGAACCGACGACAACGGCCTGCGAACCATTCCTTCGATTCGCAGGCCGTTCATGTGCGGCGGAAGGGATTCGAACCCTCAAGCCCGATCAAGGGCCACAGATCCTAAGTCTGCTGTGTCGCCATTGCACCACCGCCGCTAGGTGTCTGACATCGTACCGGGCCGCGCCGGTCGGTTTCGCGGGACCTTCTTGCGGCACCAGGTGTCCGTCAGCGCATGGCAGTTGGGGCACAGGTACCGCAGGTTCTCCCGGCGGTTGTCCCGCCAGTCCCCGCTGATGTGGTCGATCTGGAGCGTGATCGGCCGCCCCCGCCAGGTGCCGGGGTTGCCGCACTCCGCGCACGCGTACGGCACGCCGGTCTCGGTGAGCGCGCGGTGCAGCCGTTCCCGGTTGGTCCGTCCCGCCTGCGGGGGCAGGACGACCAGGACGCGCGGGGCGATCGGCGCGGGGCCGGGGCGTTCCGGTGCGGCCCGGGAGCGGCGGGTGAAGTGGCTTGTGTCGAGGCCCAGTCGGGAGACCGCGCGCCGGACCCGCCGGTGGTGGGTGTGGTCGACGGCGAGGCCGAGTCCCCGCAGCACGTCGGCGTAGCTGGTGGCGTCCGGCACCAGTGCGCGCAGCCGGTCCTCGTCGATCGCCGCCCGCCGGTGGGTGAAGTGGCCGACGTCGACGCCCGCGCGCGCCAGCATGCGGCCCAGCGCGGCCCGTGACCTGCCGTCGTCGGGTACACCCAGGGTGCGGGCGACGCCCCGCACGCTGGTCGCCGTGGCCGCCGCGGACCGGAGTTCCTCCGTCGTGAACGGCAGCTCCGGCGCGGCGCGGTCGACGCCCCGGAAGTGGCCGATGGCGATGCCCGCCGCCTCGATCCGGCGCCGGAGGTGGGACAGGGTGCCGGTGGCCGGGGTCGCGCCCAGCTTGAGCGCCACCTCGCGCAGGGAGGCCGACTCCGCGGCGGCCTCGGCGATCGCCGCGTCCGGGTACCGGCGCCACGGGCTGCGCCGTACGAAGTGGCCGGTGTCCAGGCCGAGCCGGGCCACGTGCCGCTGGAGCACCCGCCGCTGCCCGCCGCTCACCCGCAGCCCCAGCGCCCGCATCAGCTCGGCCCAGGTGCGCGCCCGCGCCACCTCCGGCGCGAGCCGTTCCCTGTCGTACCGACCGGCGTCCATCCCGACCCCCTCCGTCTCCGCTCACCAGTTCGCCCTCCGTACGGAGCAACGAACCGGGCGTCCCGAGGTCACCCCCCGAAAGCGGAAGCGGCCCCTCCTGGACCGGAGTCCGGGAGGGGCCGCCCGTGAGGGTGGGGGGCTCAGATGCCGAGGTCCTTGATGATCTTGGCTACGTGGCCGGTGGCGCGGACGTTGTAGAAGGCGTGCTCGACCTTGCCCTCCTCGTCGACGACGACGGTGGAGCGGATGACGCCCTGGTAGGTCTTGCCGTAGTTCTTCTTCTCGCCGAAGGCCCCGTACGCGTCGAGGACCGTCTTCTCGGGGTCGGCCAGCAGGGTGACCTTGAGGGACTCCTTGTCGCGGAACTTCGCCAGCTTGGCGGGCGCGTCGGGGGAGATGCCGAGGACGTCGTACCCGGCGCCGGTCAGCAGGTCGAGGTTGTCGGTGAAGTCGCAGGCCTGCTTGGTGCAGCCGGGCGTGAGGGCCGCCGGGTAGAAGTAGACGATGACCTTGCGTCCCTTGTGGTCCGCAAGGGACACCTCGGTGCCGTCGGCGTCGGGGAGGGTGAAGGCGGGGGCCACGTCGCCGGGCTGGAGTCGCTCGCTCATCGGACCAGCGTAACCGGGGGTCCTGACCGTGCGGGCGCGCGGGGAACTGACAGACTGTCCAGAACACACAGGAATCGTCGGCTCATTTCGGAGGCCCCACCGTGGCGGACACGTCGGACACCAGAACCCCGGCGCAGATCGAGGCGGACATCAGGCGCCGCCGGGAAACGCTGGCCGAGACCCTCGACGAGATCGGCGTGCGGGTGCACCCGAAGACGATCGTCGGGGACGCGAGGGCGAAGGCCGTCGCCCAGGTCGACCACACGGTGGGGAGGGCCTACGTCCAGGTCAACCGTGTCGTGAGCGACGTCCGCGGGCGTTTCGTGGACGAGGACGGCTCGCCGCGGCTGGAGCGGGTGGTGCCGGCGGCGCTCGTGGTGGTGGGGGTCGTGGGGCTGATCGCCCTGGGCGTCCGCCGTCGCGGCCGCTGACCCCGGCGGCGTCCGGGCGCGGCGCGGGCAGGTAGGTTCGTGGGTGTGAGCGGGAAGAGAAGCGAGCACGGCGCGGCCGACGACAAGCTGCCGATCAGGATGCTGCACGACCGGGTGCTGGTCCGCCAGGACGCCAGTGAGGGCGAGCGGCGTTCGGGGGGCGGCATCCTGATTCCGGCGACGGCGGCCGTGGGCCGTCGGCTGGCGTGGGCGGAGGTCGTCGCCGTGGGGCAGAACGTGCGGACGGTGGAGCCGGGTGACCGGGTGCTGTACGACCCGGAGGACCGGGCCGAGGTGGAGGTGCGCGGGGTGGCGTACGTGCTGATGCGCGAGCGGGACCTGCACGCCGTGGCCGCGGACCGGTTCGAGGGGTCGGAGGACTCGACGGGCCTGTACCTGTAGCCCGCCGCCCTGGAGCCCCCTGGCTCTCCCCTCTTGGCGTCCGTACGCCTTCGATTCGTTGGCGGGAAGGGGCTGGTGACCATGGTCACCAGCCCCTTCCGGTGTTTCTTTGCTAGCGTGGAGGGACCCCGACGAGACGCGCCGTACCGGGATGGTCGAAGGCAAAGACGACGCACTCCTGTCCTGAGGAAGTCGTGTCCCGGAGGTGCTCGTCATGGCGTGGGTTCTGCTGGTGGTCGCCGGTCTGCTGGAAGTGGGCTGGTCGATCGGGATGAAGTACACCGACGGTTTCACCCGGCTGGTGCCCAGTCTGTTCACGGGTGCGGGGATCGTCGCGAGCATGCTGCTGCTGTCGTACGCGACGCGCACCCTCCCCATCGGTACCGCCTACGGCGTGTGGGTGGGGATCGGTGCCGCGGGGGCGGCGGTGCTGGGGATGGTGGTGCTGGGGGAGCCCGCGACCGCCGCCCGGATCTTCTTCGTGTGTCTGCTGCTGGTGGCGGTGGTGGGGCTCAAGGCGACCTCCGGTCACTGAGCCCCGCCGCGACCGCCGCGCGGTCGGGTCAGTCGACCGGCCTGCGGGCGGTGAGCTGGGGGATGGTGCCGCCGGGGAGCCCCGGGGTGCCGCCGTCGGTGGTCTCGCCGAGGGCGCCGCCGTCGGTGGTCTCGCCCGCGGCGCCGTCGGTGGTGCCGCCCCCGGTGGTGGGGGTGCCGCCGGTGGTGGTGTCCCCGGTGGTGCCGTCCGTGGTCCCGCCCGTCGTGGGGGTGCCGCCGGTCGTGGCGCCGCCGTCGGTGGTGGTGCCGGTGGTGCCGGTCTGGCCCTGGTCCGTGCCCGGCGCGGGGGTGTCGGTGCCGTCGGCGGGGTCCTCGTCCGCGCGTTCGGTGGCGGACGTGTCGGGCTCGGGCTCGGTCGAGGGGGACGCCGACTCCACGGCGCCCTCCTTGACCTTGAGGTCGAAGTCCCGCACCGGGGTGCCCTTGAGGGCCTTCTTCGTGAACTGGGCCCAGATCTGGGTGGGGATGCCGCCGCCGTTGACGCGGGCGAGGCCGGTCGCGCCGTAGAGGGGCTTCTGGTGGGCGGTGACGGGGTGCTGGCCCATGACGGCGACGACGGTGGCGAGGTCGGGGGTGTAGCCCGCGAACCAGGCGGCCTTGTCCTCCTCGGCGGTGCCGGTCTTGCCCGCGACGGGGCGGCCGACGGAGAGGGCGGCGGTGGCGGTGCCGTTCTGGACGACGGTGCGCAGCACGGAGGTGGTGGTGTCGGCGGCCTCGCGGCTGACGACCTGGGAGGTCTTGCGCGCGGGCAGTTCCAGGACGTCCCGGCCGTCCTTGGTGATCTTCTCGATCATGGTGTACGTGCCGTGGCGGCCGTGGTTGGCGAGGGTGGCGTAGGCCTCGGCCATGTCGAGGACGCTGGCGGTGGCGGTGCCGAGGGCGATCGAGGGGTAGGGCTGGAGGTTGGGGGTGTCGGTGGGCAGGCCGAGTTCGACGGCGGTCTGCTTGACCTTCTCGGGGCCGACGTCGACGGCCATCTGCGCGTAGACGGAGTTGACGGACTTCTCGGTGGCGGCGCGGACGGTGAGGTCGCCGTAGTCGACGTCGTCCTCGTTGGCGGGGGAGTAGCCGTCGCCGACCCAGCCGCGGACCGGGCGCTTGTTGGTGCCGTCGTACATCGTGTTGGGGGTGATGGGGCGGCCGTCCTGGGTCTCCGCGTCGTTCTCGACGGCGGAGGTGAAGACGAACGGCTTGAAGGTGGAGCCGACCTGGAAGTCCCGGCGGGTGGCGTTGTTCGTGTACTGCTTGACGTAGTCGACGCCGCCGTACATGGCGACGACCTTGCCGGTCTTCGGGTCGACGGCGGCGCCGCCCGCGCGGACGTAGCCGTCGACCTTGCGCTTCTTCGGGTCGAGCTTGTCCATGAGCTGGTCCTCGACGGCGTCGACGAACGCGTTCTGCTTCTTCTTCTGGAGGGTGGTGGTGATGCGGTAGCCGCCGCTGTCGAGTTCCTTCTCGTCGGCGATCTTGTTCTCGGCGAGGTAGTCCTTGATGGCGCGGACGATGTAGCCGCGCTGGCCGGACATGCCGGTGTCGGCGCCGCTGGTCTCGCGGGGGGTGGGGAACTTCAGTCCGGCGCGCTCGGACTCCTTGAGCCAGCCCTGGGAGACCATGCCGTCGAGGACGTAGTTCCAGCGGGCCTCGGCGGCGCGCCGGTTCTGCGGGTGGGCGATGACGTCGTACTCGCTGGGGGCGTTGAGGAGGGCGGCGAGGTAGGCGCCCTGGGCGGCGGTGAGTTCGGTGGCGTCGACGCCGTAGTAGGCCTGGGCGGCGGCCTCCATGCCGTAGGCGTTGCGGCCGAAGTAGCTGGTGTTGAGGTAGCCCTCCAGGATGTGGGCCTTGGTCTCGGAGCGGTCCAGCTTGATGGAGATGAAGAACTCCTTCACCTTGCGGGTGACGGTCTGCTCCTGGGCGAGGTAGTAGTTCTTCACGTACTGCTGGGTGATGGTGGAGCCGGACTGCTTGCCCTTGCCGGTGGCGGTGTTCCAGCCGGCCCGGAGCATCGCCTTGGGGTCGATGGCGGACTCGGTGTAGAAGTCGCGGTCCTCGGCGGCGAGGACGGCGTGCTGGGCGTCCCGGGAGATCTTGTCGAGGGTGACGTTCTCGCGGTTGACGGAGCCGTCGCGGGCGATCTCGCTGCCGTCGGCGTAGAGGTAGACGTTGCTCTGCTTGGTGGCGAGGGCGTTGGCGGGCGGGATCTTCACCATGGAGTAGGCGACGAGGAAGAGGCCGACGAGGAGCAGTCCGCCGAGGACGAGGCCGCCGAGGACCATGCGCCAGGTGGGCAGCAGGCGGCGCCAGCCGGTGCGCCTGGGCCGCTTGGCCTTCTTGCCCTCGGTGCCGTCTGCGGGTGCGGCGGCCCCGGGACCGCCGGTGTCGCGGCTCGCGGTCGGCTGCTGCTGCGGATCGTCACTCATGTGCTGCTCGGACTCCTGTTTCGCCTCGTACGTTCCCGTACGTCTCGTACGCGTTCTGCGCCCCTTGTTGAAGACTCTCGCACCAAGCGTTCCGTTCCCGGCAATCGGCACGCGTTGCGCCGGGGCGCGGGCGGGGGGAAAACGCGTGGCGGGCGGGGTGGGCGGCCGACTAGGCTCCTGCGCTTCGCCTCCGGACGGGATCGCCGTGCGGGCGGTTTCGGTCAGGTGCGAGGGAGGGCGGGTGCCGTGGGCTCGGTGCGGTTGTACGCGGCCGTCGCGGCGGGTGGTTTCCGACGGTACGCGACGTATCGGGTGGCGACGGCGGCGGGGGTGTTCACCAACACGGTGTTCGGGCTGATCCTGGTGGCCACGTACATGGCGCTGTGGGACGAGCGGCCGGGGCTCGGCGGGTACGACCAGGCGCAGGCGGTGACGTACGTGTGGCTGGGGCAGGCGCTGTTCGCGGCGCTGGCGCTGCAAGGGGGCGGGTTCGAGGCGGAGTTGATGGAACGCATCCGTACGGGCGCGGTGGCGGTCGATCTGTACCGGCCGGTGGATCTCCAGCTGTGGTGGCTGGCGACGGACGTGGGGCGGTCGTTGTTCCAGCTGCTGGGGCGGGGTGTGGTGCCGTTCGTGTTCGGGGCGCTGGTCTTCCCGGCGGCGGTGCCGTCGGACCCGGCGGTGTGGGTGCGGTTCGCGGGGGCGCTGGTGCTGGCGATGGTGGTGAGTTTCGCGATCCGCTATCTGGTCGCGCTGTCGGGGTTCTGGCTGCTGGACGGGGCGGGGGCGCTCCAGATGCTGATGGTGGCGGGCATGTTCTGCACGGGCATGGCGCTGCCGCTGAACGCGTTCCCGGAGCCGCTGGGGGAGATCGTGCGGGCGCTGCCGTGGTCGGCGCTGCTGCAGATGCCGGCGGACGTCCTGATGGGGGAGGCGGGTGCCGGGGGGACGTACCTCTTCCAGGCGGGGTGGGCGGTCGTGCTGTTGACGGCGGGGCGGCTGATGCAGGCGGCGGCGACACGGCGGGTGGTGGTGCAGGGTGGCTGAGGCGCGGACGGCGGCGGCCGTGACGGGGCGTGCGGGGCCGGGGGGTCCGGTGGGGCCGCGGGGCCCGGTCGGGTACGGGCGGGTGCGGGAGGGGCTGCGGGTCTACGGGCTGATCGCGGCGATGTGGGTGCGCTCGACGACGGCGTATCCGCTGTCGTTCGTGATGTCGCTGGTCAGCGGGTTGCTGCTGACGGGGCTGGACTTCGTGGCGATCCTGCTGATGTTCTCGCGGGTCGACGCGCTCGGCGGGTACGCGCTGCCCGAGGTGGCGCTGCTGTACGGGCTGGCGGCGACGGCGTTCGGGGTCGCGGATCTGGTGCTGGGGTCGGCGGGACGGCTGGGGGCGCGGGTGCGGGACGGGTCGCTGGACACGCTGCTGCTGCGTCCGGCGCCGGTGCTGGCGCAGGCGGCGGCGGACCGGTTCGCGCTGCGCCGGCTGTCGCGGATCACGCAGGGGCTGCTGGTGCTGGGGTGGGCGCTGGTGGCGGTGGACGTGGAGTGGACGGCGGCGAAGGTGCTGCTGGTGCCGGTGACGGTGGTGTCGGGGTCGGTGATCTTCGGGGCGCTGCTGGTGGCGGGGGCGGCGTTCCAGTTCGTGACGCAGGACGCGGCGGAGGTGCAGTCGGCGTTCACCTACGGCGGTCAGACGATGCTCCAGTACCCGCCGACGGTGTTCGGGCGGGAGCTGGTGCGCGGGGTGACGTTCGTGCTGCCGCTGGCCTTCGTCAACTGGGTGCCCGCCGCCTATGTGCTGGGGCGGCCGTATCCGCTGGGGCTGCCGGAGTGGACGGCGTTCGCGCCGCCGCTGGTGGCGGCCCTGTGCTGTGTCCCGGCGGGGCTGGCGTGGCGGGCGGGGCTCAGGTCGTACCGGAGTACGGGCAGTTGAGAGAGGAGTTGACGGATTCCGTGGACGGTGAGGACGGTGCGGGCGGCCGGGCGGTGGAGGGTTTCATCGAGGTCGACGGCGTCGAGAAGGTCTTCGACGTACGGCGGCGGGCCGGGCTGCTGAAGTGGGAGCGGCGGCAGGTGCGCGCGGTGGACGGGCTGTCGTTCCGGGTGGCGCGCGGCGAGATGGTCGGCTACATCGGGCCGAACGGCGCCGGGAAGTCGACGACGATCAAGATGCTGACCGGCATCCTCACGCCGAGCGGCGGCCGGTTGCGGGTGGCGGGCATCGACCCGGCGCGGGAGCGGACGCGGCTGGCGCACCGGATCGGGGTGGTGTTCGGGCAGCGCACGACGCTCTGGTGGGACCTGCCGCTGATCGACTCCTACCGGCTGGCGTACCGCATGTACCGCGTCCCCGAAGCCCGTTACCGGGAGAACCTCGACCGGCTGGTCGAACTCCTCGACCTGGGCGCGCTGTTGGACGTGCCGGTGCGGCAGCTGTCGCTGGGGCAGCGGATGCGCGGTGACATCGCGGCGGCCCTGCTGCACGATCCGGAGATCCTCTACCTGGACGAGCCGACGATCGGCCTCGACGTCGTCTCCAAGGCGCGGGTGCGGGAGTTCCTGGGCGAGCTGAACGCCGAGCGCGGCACGACGGTGCTGCTCACCACGCACGACCTCCAGGACATCGAGCGGCTCTGCTCGCGGGTGATGGTGATCGACCACGGCCGCATGATGTACGACGGATCCCTCACGGGGCTGCACGAGCGGGGCGCGGGCGAGCGGACGCTGGTGGTGGACCTGGAGCGGGAGCTGCCGCCGGTCGAGGTGGGCGGCGCGGCGCGGGTGGTGCGGGTGGAGGGGCCCCGGCAGTGGCTGGCGTTCCCGGCGTCGGAGTCGGCGGCGCCGCTGGTGGCGCGGATCGCGGCGGGATATCCGCTGGTGGACCTGTCGGTGCGGGAGCCGGACATCGAGACGGTGATCGGGCGGATGCTGCACGCGGGTGCGGGTGCGGGTGCGGGTGCGGGGGTGGCCGGGCGGGACGGGCCGGACGGGGAGGGGGACTCCGGTGGTCCGGCGGCTGCGGCGTCCCCGGCCGTGGAGACCGTGGTCCCCGGGGCGGGGAATACGTAGGCTGATCGCATGACCGATGACGCGGTTCCGGACCTCCGTGCCTCCGACGCCGACCGTGAGCGGGTCGCCGAGGTGCTGCGGGACGCACTGGCCGAGGGCCGGCTCGACATGTCCGAGTTCGAGGAGCGCCTCGACGCGGCCTACCGGGCGCGCACGTACGGCGAGTTGACGCCGCTGACCCGGGACCTGCCCGCCACCGGGGCGGTGCCGCCGCCGGTGGTGTCGCTGCGCAAGGAGCCGGTGGGCGACGGGCGTTGGGCGGACCGGATCGTGGGCGGCGAGGGCTCGTCGGAGTGGGCCGTCGCGGTCCTCGGCGGGTTCCAGCGCAAGGGCCGCTGGACGGCGCCCCGGCGCTTCCACGGCTTCGCCTGCATGGGCGGCGGCGAGATCGACCTGCGGGAGGCGAACTTCGCCCACGACGAGGTCGTCATCACCTGCGTGGCCGTCATGGGCGGCGTCAACATCATCGTCCCGCCCGGCGTCGAGGTCGTGGTGCGCGGCGTCGGCATCATGGGCGGCTTCGACCACCGCGAGCAGGGCGTCCCGGCCGAGCCCGGCGCGCCCCGCGTCGTCGTCACCGGCTTCGCCTTCTGGGGCGGGGTGGGCGTGGAGCGCAAGCTCACCCGCGAGGAGCGCCGCCGCGTGAAGCTGGAGCGGCGCGAGGCCCGGCGCGGCCTGAAGGCCGACCGGGGGTCGGACCGCCGCGAACTGCCCGACGGCCGCTGACCCGCTGACCCGCGTCCCTGGGGGGGGGGTGTCAGAGCGCGGCCGGTGCCGTCCCCCGCAGCTGCTTCCACTCGATGAGGCCCGCCATCGCCCGGTAGCCCTTGTCGCTGGGGTGGAGGTGGTCGCCGGAGTCGTAGTCGGAGCGCAGGCGGCGCGGGTCGTAGGGGTCGTGCAGGGCGCGGTCGACGTCGACGACCTCGTCGAAGACCGAGCCGGAGCGGATCGCCTCGTTGATCTCCCGCCGGACCCGCTCACGGGCGTCGGTGTAGCCGCGGTGGCCCCGGAACGGCAGCAGGGTGGTGCCGACGGCCTTCACGCCGCGCGCGTGCGCGTCCCGTACGAGGGTGCGCAGCCCGTCGAGGATCGCGTCGGGGTCGGCGAGGCGCGGGTTGCGCAGGATGTCGTTGACGCCGAGGTCGATGACGACGGCCCGGACGTTCGGGCGGCTCAGCGCGTCCCGGTCGAACCGCTTGAGGCCGCTGACGTTCTCGGCGGGACGGCCGCGCCCGTCGGCAAGGACCTGGTTGCCGCTGATCCCGGCGTTGACGACGCCGTACCGCGGCGCCCCGCCGCCCCCGGAGCCGTCGGCGGCGCGCAGCCGGTCGGCGAGGACGTCGGGCCAGCGCCGGTCGGCGTTCTCGGTGGCCGTGACGCCGTCGGTGATGGAGTCGCCGAAGGCGACGACGGTGCCCTCGGCGCGGTCGCTGAGCACGTCCAGGCCGGTGAGGTGGCGCCAGGAGGTGAGGCGGCCCGTGTAGGCGTCGCCGGTGGGGTCGGCGGTGTGCTCGCCCAGGGCGTTGTAGCTGGTCTGGCGGGCGTGCCGGTGCACGGTGACCGGTCCGGCGGAGTCGGGGGTGTACATGCTGACGAGGACGTCGGCGTCGGCCGGGACGGCGAGCCGGACGGCGTCGCTGACGATCTGCTCGCCGGGCGGCACGACGGCGGTGGTCCGCCCGCCGAAGGCGAGGCGGCGCAGGGAGCCGGGCAGGACGGCGGCGCTGTCGTCGGCGGCGGCCACGGCGAGCGTCGCCGCGGTCACCGTGAGCGGGCGGGTGCCGTACAGGTTGGACAGGGTGATGCGGGCGGCGGTGCCGCCGACGCTGGTGTGGACGACGTTACGGACGGTGTGCCCGGCGGTGCCGGAGGTCTCGGTGCCCGGTTCGGTGCCGCTCGGCGCGGTCCCCCAGGTGCCGACCCACACCCCGGCGGAGGCGGGCGCGGCGGCGTGCGGGCCGACGCCGTTCGCGGCGAGCGCGGCGGCGCCCGGTCCGCCGCTTCCGGCGTCGGCGCCCGCGTCGACACCGACGTAGATCGCGGCCGAGACAGCCACGATCACGGTCGTGATCGCGGACAGCAGGGCATAACCGTGAGGCCTGGTCATGCGGGTGTGGTTCTCCTCGTACGAGGGAGCGGACGCTCCGACGGTGATGCGGCGGACGGCCCGGCGGCGAGGCGGCGGACGGTCCGACGGTCATGCAGGAGATCGCCGTTGAACTCCCCCGTATGAGTGACGCCGGGAACTCCTGTTTCGTTCCAGGAGTCGGACAGGTGGGGACAATGTCCGCGGGGCCGGGAGGGCACGCGGACGCCAGGGGTACGGGGACGGTCACAAGGACCGGACCGGGTGGAGCGGGGAACGGGTGGAACGGGTGGAGCGGATGGACCGATCGGAAGTGCGGCCGAAGGCGCCGGCCGCGCCGCGCGCGATGGGCGTGTTCAGCGCGGCCGACGAGGAGCGCCGGCGCGGCGTGGTGCGGATGAAGCTGACGGCGACCGGGCTGCTGCTCTTCGTCGCCCTCGTCTACGTCCTGGCGGAGGTGGCCGCGCACCACGGCGCGGGCGCCTGGGCGGGTTATGTGGCGGCGGCGGCCGAGGCGGGCATGGTCGGCGCGCTGGCCGACTGGTTCGCGGTGACCGCCCTGTTCCGGCACCCGCTGGGTCTGCCGATCCCGCACACGGCGATCATCCCGAAGAAGAAGGACCAGCTCGGTGTCTCCCTGGGCGAGTTCGTCGGGGAGAACTTCCTCTCCGAGGACGTCGTCCGGCAGCGGCTGCGCGCCGTCGGCATCGGCAGCCGCCTCGGCGCGTGGCTCGCCGAGCCGGAGCACGCCGACCGGGTCACGGCCGAGCTGGCGACGGCACTGCGCGGCGCGCTGACCGTGCTGCGCGACTCCGACGTGCAGGCGGTGGTCGGCGAGGCCATCACCCGGCGGGCGAACGCGCAGGAGATCGCGCCCGGCATAGGGAAGATGCTGGAGCGGATCGTCGCCGACGGCGGCCACCGGCGGGCCGTGGACCTGGTGGTGGCGCGGGCCCACGACTGGCTGGAGCTGCACGCGGACTCGGTGATGGACGCCGTGCAGGGCGGCGCGCCGGGCTGGACCCCGCGGTTCGTGGACCGCAAGGTCGGCGAGCGGGTCTACAAGGAGCTGCTGCGGTTCTGCGCGGAGATGCGGGACATGCCGTCCCACCCGGCGCGCGGCGCCCTCGACCGTTTCCTGCGGGACTTCGCCGCCGACCTCCAGTCGGACACCGAGACCCGGGCGCGCGTGGAGCGGCTCAAGGGCGAGGTGCTGGGCCGCGGCGAGGTGCAGGACCTGATCGCGTCGGCGTGGACGGCGGTCCGCTCGATGATCGTCTCGGCGGCCGAGGACGAGCGCAGCGAGCTGCGGCTGCGCGTGCGGGCCGCGCTGCTGTCGCTGGGCTCGCGGATGGCGACCGAGCCGAAGGTGCAGGCCAAGGTCGACGGCTGGGTCGAGGGCGCGGCGGTGCACGTCGTGACGACCTACCGCGGCGAGATCACCTCGCTGATCACGGACACCGTCGCGGGCTGGGACGCCGAACACACCACCCGCAAGATCGAGGCGAACATCGGCCGCGACCTCCAGTTCATCCGCATCAACGGCACGGTGGTGGGCTCCCTGGCGGGCCTGGTCATCTACACGGTGGCGCGGGCGCTGGGGGCGTAGGAGAGCGGAGGAGCACGGGAGCGGAGGGGCTTGGAGGCTGAGGGGCTGAGGGGCGCGGCCGGGCGCGGCCGGGCGCGGCCGGGGCGGCGCCCCGCGGCGCGCCACCGGGCGGAACTCCGGGGCCGACCGGGCGGTCTCCGGGGGGTCCGCGGGCGTGGTGGGCGTACCGGCCGGGGCAGCGGGAACACGGTGGTCGTTCCGCTCGTCGAGGAGGGAGCCCATGGCCACCGCCGCCCAGGCCGAGTCAGGCCGCACCATCACCACCGACATCCCCGCGCGCCTCGACCGGCTGCCCTGGTCGCGCTGGCACTGGACGATCGTCATCGGTCTCGGCACCGTGTGGATCCTCGACGGACTGGAAGTCACCGTCGTCGGCAACATCGCGGGCCGCCTCTCGGAGCCCGACAGCGGGCTGCCCATCACGTCCGGGCAGGTCACCGGTATCGCGGCGGCCCTCTATGTGGCCGGTGCCTGTATCGGCGCCCTGTTCTGGGGGCGGCTGACCGACCGCTGGGGCCGCAAGAAGCTCTTCATGATCACCCTGGCGGTGTACCTCGCGGCGACCGCGCTCACCGCGATCTCCTTCGAGACCTGGTGGTTCCTGCTGTTCCGGTTCCTCACCGGCTTCGGCATCGGCGGGGAGTACGCGGCGATCAACTCCGCGATCGACGAGCTGATCCCGGCGCAGTACCGGGGCCGCGTCGACCTGATGATCAACGGCAGTTTCTGGCTGGGCGCGGTCGGCGGGTCGCTGCTGTCGGTGGTCGCGCTGAACACCGACCTGTTC
Source organism: Streptomyces sp. NPDC091281 (assembly GCF_044757425.1). NCBI lineage: Bacteria > Bacillati > Actinomycetota > Actinomycetes > Kitasatosporales > Streptomycetaceae > Streptomyces > Streptomyces sp. NPDC091281. Next base: position 38,574 of record NZ_JBIVUY010000001.1, read on the forward strand.
GCGGCGAACGTGGGCTGGCGGCTGACGTTCGCGCTCGGCGCCGTCCTCGCCCTGGTCATCCTCCTCGTACGGCGGCACGTCCCGGAGAGTCCCCGGTGGCTGCTGATCCACGGGCGGGAGCGGGAGGCGGAGGAGATCGTCTCCGCGATCGAGAAGGAGATCGAGGCCGAGCAGGGCGTGAACACGCTCCCGAGGGCCGAGGGCGAGCTGACCATCCACCAGCGCAAGAGCGTCACCTTCCTGGAGATCGCCCGCACCGTCTTCTCCGACTACCGCCGCCGCGCGGTCCTCGGCTTCTCCCTCTTCATCGGCCAGGCCTTCCTCTACAACGCGATCACCTTCGGCTTCGGCGCCATCCTCACCACCTTCTACGACGTGCCGAGCGGCAACACCGGCTACTACTTCGCGGTGATCGCCGTCGGCAACTTCGTCGGCCCGCTGCTGCTGGGCAAGCTCTTCGACACCGTCGGCCGCCGCGTCATGATCTCGGGCACCTATCTGCTCTCGGGCGTCCTGCTGTTCGGCACGGCGTGGCTGTTCGACCGGGGCTCGCTGAGCGCGACGACCCTCACGGCCTGCTGGTGCGCGGTGCTGTTCTTCGCCTCGGCGGGCGCCTCCAGCGCCTACCTGACGGTCTCCGAGATCTTCCCGATGGAGACCCGCGCCATGTCCATCGCCTTCTTCTACGCCCTCGGCACCGCCGCCGGCGGCATCAGCGGCCCGCTGCTGTTCTCCTCGCTGACGGAGACCGGCGTGGTCGGCGACACGGTGCTGGCGTTCCAGATCGGCGCGGGCCTGATGTGCGCGGCCGGACTGGTCGCGGCCTTCCTCGCCGTCAACGCGGAGCGCCGCTCCCTGGAGGACATCGCCCAGCCCCTGTCGGCGGTGGCCGCGAAGGCGGCGTCGGCGGTGAAGCCGGGCGACGGGCCGGGCGCCGGCGGCGGCACGGGTCAGCCGACGCGGGCGTGAACCGCGCCCGACGGGGCGTGAACTGTGCCCAGCGGGGCGGCGCCCCCGGCGGGGCAGGAGGGTCGGTGACGGGCCCCGGCGTGCCAGCCTGGTCGCGGACCGGCGCGTCGACCGGCGCGCGCACCGACCCGCCCAGGAGGCGTTCGTGACCGTACGCAGGATCGTGCCCGACTTCCAGGTCGCCTCGGCGGCGGAGATGGACGCCCACCGCGCGTTCTACGGCCTGCTCGGGCTGGAGCAGGTCATGCACCAGGGCTGGGTCATGACCCTCGCCTCGCCCGCCCAGCCCGCCGCCCAGATCAGCTTCCTCACCGAGGAGCGCACCGCGCCCGTCGTCCCCGACCTCAGCATCGAGGTCGAGGACGTAGACGCGGCCTGGGCGGCGGTGCGGGCCTCCGGCGCCGAGGTGGTCCGTGCCCTGCGCGACGAGGAGTGGGGCGTACGCCGCTTCTTCGTCCGGGACCCGGACGGCCGGGTCGTCAACGTCCTGGGGCACCGGCGGGACTGACACCTGCGGGACTGACATCGGCGGGACTGACATCGGCACGACGGACACCTGCGGGACTGACACCGGCGTGACAGACACCAGCGGGAGCAACACCGGCGCGGCTGACCACGCGAGCCGGACCCGCGCCCCCGGCCGCTCCGGTGGGCTCCGCCCCCGTCGGCCTGATCGGTGGGTCCGCTCCGGCCGCTCAGGCGCCCGTCGTCGACCCCGGTCGTACGATCATCAGCACGGTCACCGTGGCCCACAGCAGGTTGAAGATCCCGGTGACCATGCCGAGCCGTACGGTCGCCTCGGCGGAGCCGCCGCCCTCGGTGAAGGCCTCCTGGCGGGGCAGGACCAGCACGATGAGCAGCACGGCCGCCGCCAGCGTCAGCAGCACCGACACGATCAGCCAGGTGTCGCCCAGCACCCCCATCGCCCCGGCCGTGAGGAACCCGAACACGGGGACGGCGATCCCGACGCCCGCGTACACCCGGCAGATCCGGTGCAGCAGCCGTACGTGCTCGGCGGCCCGTACGTCCTCGGGCGCGGCCAGGGCGCGGCGGGCGGCGGGCGGGAACATGCTGGCGGCGACGGTGACGGGACCGACGGCGACGATGGCGGCCAAGACGTGGACGGCGAGCAGGAACTTGGTCACACGGCGACGCTAGCCGCGCCCGCCGCACCGCCAGAAGTGGCAGAAGTGCCACACCCCGACGGATTCTCGCCAGCAACCACCACCTGCCATGTGACAGGTACGGCCCGGTGGGCGGGGTTGGCGGGAATCCGTCGCAGGCCTACGCTCTCGTCATGCACACCGTCGCCGTACTCGCCCTGGACGGGGTCATCCCCTTCGACCTCGCCGCCCCGATCGACGCCTTCGGCTGGGCCCGGCTGCCCGACGGGCGGGCGGCCTACCGGGTGCGGGTCTGCTCCCCGTCGCCGTCCGGCGAGGTCAGCGCGGGCGCGGGGGCGTTCACCGTGCGGGCGCCGTACGGCCTCGACGCGCTCGCGGAGGCCGACACGATCATCCTGCCCGGCGTCGCGGACCCGCCCGAGACGCTCCCCGAGGACGTGACGCGGGCCCTGCGCGAGGCCGCCGCGCACGGCACCCGGATCGCGTCGATCTGCGTCGGCGCGTTCCTGTTCGCCGCCACCGGCCTGCTGGACGGCCTGCGCGCCACCACCCACTGGCGCGCGGCCCGCGACCTCGCCGACCGCCACCCCCGCGTCACGGTCGACCCGAACGTCCTCTACGTCGACAACGGCCAGTTCCTCACCTCGGCGGGCGCCGCCGCCGCCCTCGACATGTGCCTGCACATGATCCGCTCCGACCACGGCTCGGCGGTCGCCGCGCAGGCCGCCCGGATGTCCGTCATGCCCCTCGAACGCGAGGGCGGCCAGGCCCAGTTCATCGTGCACGACCAGCCGCCCGCCCCCGCCGGGGCCGCCCTGGAGCCGCTGCTGCGCTGGATGGAGGAGCACTGCGGCCGCGACCTCACCCTCGACGAGATCGCCGCCCACGCCGGGATGAGCACCCGCACCCTCAACCGCCGCTTCCGCGACCAGGCGGGCACCACCCCGCTCCAGTGGCTGCACCGGGCGCGGGTCCGGCGGGCCCAGTACCTCCTGGAGACCACCGCCCACCCCGTCGAACGGATCGCCGCCCAGACCGGGTTCGGCTCCCCGACGGCGTTCCGGGACCGCTTCCGCAAGGTCGTCGGCACCAGCCCGCAGGGCTACCGGCGCGCGTTCCGGTCCGCGACCGCCCAGGACAGCGCGGCGACCGCGCCCGCCACCCCGAACACCGACGGCCACGCGCCGACCTTCTTGGCCAGCGGATGGGACCCCGCGAACGCGGCGACGTAGGCGACACCGAGCGCGCCCGCGACCGGACCGCCCGCCTGCCGCCGCCACCGCTGCGCCGCGGCGGCCCCCGCGGCGGCCAGCACGACCCCGCCGAGCTGCCGCTTCCGCGTCCACCGGGCCACGCCGTACCCGCCGACCAGCCCACCGGCGGCGATCACCGCACTGGGCACCCGCGCCGCGCTGGGGAGCTTCACCATGGTCTGCCTCCTCGTTCCCACTCGTTCCCGATCGTCCGGGGCCGAGGCTAGTACGGGGCGGGGGGCGTGCCGTGTACGGGGAGCGGGGAGGCCGGGGGTAGGAGGCCGAGGGGGCGGGGAGGCGGGCCGGATGAGACGGTGGGCCGTACGCCTCAGCCCCGGCCGGGGCGAGGCCGGGACCGTATCCGCAGTCCGCGATCCACAGCCCTCGGTCCGCGGTCCGCGATCCGTATGAATCAGCGAGACGAGGCGCCGTGAGCGAGGACCACCCGCAGTACCCCGAACCCGAGGGTGGCGGAGCCCAGCCAGTCGGGGACACCGGGATCGACCTCGGCCGGGCGCTGGCCGTCGCCGTCGCCCTGGCCGAGTGGGCGGCGGAGGAGATCCGCCGCCCCCGCACCCCCGCCGACGGCCCGGTCCGGGAGAAGGCGGGCCCCGCCGACATCGTCACCGACACGGACGTCGCGATCGAGACGCACGTACGGGCCGCGCTGCGCCGCGCGTTCCCCGCGTACGGTGTCGACGGCGAGGAGCAGGGCGTCGACGCGGGCGCGCCGACCGCCCCGCACTGGGTGGTCGACCCGGTCGACGGCACCACCAACTACGCTCACGGGCTGGGCTGGTGCTCGTTCTCCCTGGGCCTCGCCGCCCCCGACGGCACCCCGCTGCTCGGCGTGGTCGCGGACCCGTGGCGGCGCGAGACGTTCACCGCGACGCGCGGTGGCGGCGCCCACCTCAACGGTGCCCCCGTCCGCGCCGCCGACCACACCGCCCTCACCGGCCACGTGTTCCTCACCGAGTGGGCGGCGCACGCCCATTGGCCCGGTCAGGACGCGCTGCTCGCCGAACTGGCCGCCCGGCACTGCACGGTGCGGGTCATGGGCTCCACCGCGCTGTCGCTCGCCCAGGTGGCGGCGGGCCGCGCCTCGGCCGCCGCGATCGGCGAGTTCCACCCGGTGGACGGGCTGCCCGCGCTGCTGATCGCGACCGAGGCGGGCGCCGTGGCCGTACCCGAACGGCCTGCCTACGACGAGCCGTTGCTGCTGTCAGCACCCGCGGTGGCGGCGGAGGCGACCCGGCTGTGGCGGTCCGTGGTCCCGCCCCGCTGACCACCGGCCGCCCCCGGCCCGCTCCTTCCCGGCCCCGCCCCGGCAGGACGGGCCCGGCCGGGTCAACCCCCTTCAAGCGTCCGGGGTCTGACCCTTCCGGTCCACGACGGCGCGCTCCAGCACGGCGCTGATGCCCGCGAGGGCCCCCGCCTTGCCGCGCCAGGTGTCCTTGGTGAAGACCGACCGCTCGCCGAGGTAGACGAGCGTCTTGCGGTTGAAGATCCACTCGGTGCGGGTGGCGTGCTTCTCGTCCTCGCGGGCGATGACGATGCCGTGCCGTCCCGCCGCGTCCACGCCGTCGGCGGCCTCCGTGACGCCCGGGATCAGCGCGGCGGCCTTGTAGAGCGCGGCGGCGGTCGCGGGCGGCAGCACCTCCGCGCTGATCAGCGACCCGAGCTGGTCGAAGACGAGCTGGTCGTGCTCGAAGTCCGGGTCGGCGGGGGTCTCGGCGGAGATCCGCGCCAGCAGGGCCTCCGGGTCGGTGGGCAGACCGGCGAGCCAGGCGTACGTGGGCCGCCTGAGGCCGACCGGGAGGCCGCCGTCGGCGGGGTCGGTGCCGTCGGGCACGCCGACCTCGATCGGTAGGTCCTTGCCGTCCTGCCGGAGCAGCCCGAGGTCGATCATGGTCCCGTCCCGCTGGGTGATCCAGGACTCCGACTCCTTCAACTCGCCGAGCTTCACAGGCCCGTTGAGGACGCCGGTGTTCTCGGCGGCCAGGGTGCGCACGTACACGAACTGGTCCGGCCGGACCGGCCCCGCCTCGGTGCGCTGCGCGACGGCGGCGATCCGGTCCAGGGTCACGGTCGCACCGTGCCCCACCGCGACGGACCGCCCGCCGCCGTCACCCGGACCCTGCCGGTCGGTGACGAGCCCGACGGTCAGGGCGGCCCCGACGGCCACCGCGACGGACGCGGCGAGCAGGACGGGCCGCGACAACCCCCGTACGGGCCACGCCAACCGCCGTACCGGCCGCGACAACTGCCGTACCGGCCGCGACAACTGCCCTACGGACGCGTCCTGTTCGCCGTCCCGGCGCTCGTTCTCGTCCCGCTGGTCACGATCGATGAGCTGCATCAGTAGATCCTTGTGATGACTGCGACGCCCCGGAGGCAGCCCGCGCTCCACGGGACCGGCGGGCAGCAGCCGCGCCAACTCCGCGCGCACGTCACCCAGTTCCTCCGCGTCCCAGGCGTCCGCGGGCTCCCGCGGGGTGGGTTCGGGGCCGGCGTTCCCGGCCGGAGTGGCGTTCATCGGGCTTCCTCCTGAAGGGGCAGGACCACGAACGCGGCCCCACCCCCTACCTCTCCGCGACCGGCGGAAGGTTCCATAAATCCCCTACGAGAAAAAAGAGAAGAATGCGAGGAGACTGCCTCCCCCTTCTCCTCCCTCTCCTCCTTGTCCACCAGTTCGCGCAGCCGGGTGCGGGCGCGGGACAGGCGCGACCGTACGGTGCCGACGGGCACCCCGAGCGCCTCGGCGGCCTGGGCGTAGTCCAGCCCGCCCCAGACGCAGAGGGCGAGCACCTCGCGCTCGTGCCGCCGCAGCCTGCCGAGCACCCGCCGCACCTCCGCCAGCCTGCGGGCGTCGTCCACCCGTCCGGCCAGCTCGTCGGCGAAGTCGTCCACGGCCTCGTCCTGGGTCCGCCGCGCGAGGAAGGCGAGACGGCGCCGCAGACTCCGGTCGGCGTTGCGCGCCTTGTTGGTGGCGATGCCGAACAGCCAGGGCCGCAGCGAGTCGTCCCCGTCGTGCACCTCGGCCCGCCCCCGCCACGCGGCGAGGAACGTCTCCGACATGACCTCCTCGGCCACCGACCAGTCCCCGGTCAGCCGCAGCGCGTGATGGTAGACGGCGGTGCCGTACCGCTCGTACAACTCCCCGAACGCGGCCCGCTCCCCACCCCGCACCCGCTCCCGCAACCGCCGCCCGTCGTCCCGGCCGTCATCCCCAAGATCGCCATGTTGACTCCTCACACCCGTACCTCTCCGGTCGGTGGGTGGGGTTCCGGTGGTGTCGGTCACAGGGCGTCCGGGGCGGGTGCGCGGGGGTCAGCGGGGCGCAGCGGGCCGCCGTACGCCCTGTACGAACGTCGTCCAGGCCGCCGCCCCGAAGCCGACGACCGGCCCGTGCGCGTCCTTGGAGTCCCGCACCAGGACGCCGCGGTCGTGCCCCTCGACGGGACCGGTCGCCGCGCACGCGAGGCATTCGCCGCCCGCGCCGTTGCTGTACGAGGAGGTGAACCACCCAGGACCCCACGCCGAGGGCAGCCCCGCCGGGCCCGGACTTGTGCTCGCCTCGCTCACCGGGCGTACTCCTTCAGAACCGTCTCGATCACCTGGGTGGAGCGCCGCGGGCTCAGGGCGGCGGCCCGCAGCTCGTCGAACGCGCGGCTGTACGCCCGTACGTGGTGCTCGCCCTCCAGGTAGACAGCATCGGTGATGCCGTCCCGGTAGACCAGGTCGGGGTCCTCCGGGGCGGGGAAGCCGAGCAGGGTGAACGGGCCGGTGACCGGACGGGTGCCCGAGTCGAAGGCGAGGACCTGGAGGGTGACGGAGGGCGCGCGGCTGACGTCCAGGACGCGTTCGAGCTGGTCGCGCATGAGTGCCCGGTCGCCGACGATGTTGCGCAGGGCGGCCTCGCTGACGACGAACCAGGCCTTGGGCCCGTCGGGCCGGTCGAGCATGGCCTGCCGCTCCATCCGGACGCGGACGGCGCGTTCGGCGTCGGCCGGGGAGAGCGCCCCGCCGGTGCTGTGCAGTTCGGCGGCGTACGCGGAGGTCTGCATGAGGCCGGGCAGCAGCTCGCACTGGTACTGGCGGAAGGACGAGGCGTCCTGCTCCAGTCCGATGTAGATGTTGAACCACTCGGGGACGCCCGAGCCGTGGACCTGCCACCAGCCGCGCACCTTTGCCTGCCGGGCCAGCGACTTGAGGAACTCGCGGAGTTCGTCGCCGGTGCCGTAGAAGCGGCAGAGGGCGTCGATGTCGGAGGGCTGGACGCGTCCGTTGCCGGTCTCCATGCGGTTCACCTTGGACCCGCTCCAGTCCAGGGCCTGACCGACCTGGGCGCAGGTCAGCGTGCTCTGCTCGCGGAGCTTCTTCAGCTCGATCGACAGGCGGCGCCTGCGTGCCGTGGGTGATCCGGCCATACCAACCCCGTCCCGAATAGCGGATGTTCAGTCTCCCGCGCAGGGGTCCGTCCGCGCATCACCCGTACGTGGGAATCCCGCCGTGCACATTGCACGAAGGGACGCGGGAGCCTCACTCTGAGATCGACACGGCGACGCACCGTGACGACCGATGACGTTCCGTCCCGCGTACGGGGGTGGGCGTCGCGCCGACGAAAGGAACCGATGCCCGGTGGACCCGGAACCGTGCATGCCCCGCAAGCCGTGGGACCTCCCGTTCATCGCGGAACCGCGGGAGATCGCCGGCCTGCGCCGCGTCGTACGCCTGCACCTGGCCCTGTGGGGCCTGCACGCCCTGACCGAGGACGCCCAACTCTGCGTCAGCGAACTCGCGTCCAACGTCATCACCCACGTCGGCCCCGGCACCCCCGCCATCCTGGCCGTCTCGATGAGCGGCCCCCACCTCCGCATCGAACTCCACGACCCCGACCCCCGAGCCCTCCCCACCCTCCTGTCCCCCACCACCGACACCGAACACGGCCGAGGCATGACCCTCATCGCCGCGCTCGCGGTGCGGTGGGGGGTGGAGACGGGGGCGGACCACAAGGTGACGTGGTGCGAGTTGGAGACGGGGGCGCGGAGACTCGCCTTACCCGCTCTTGATGGAGGCGTATGAGCTCACATCGGCGGGCAGGTCATGCTGGAGCTCCCAGGTGATCGCCATGGGCTTGCTGCCTGTGTGCATGCGATAGGTTGCGGGCCCCAGCAGCATCCAGGGCTCCGACTTCCCGATGCTGTTGCGCTTGTAGCGCCGCAGGAAGAGCAGGACGTTACTCCCGCGTGCCGCATGTTCTTGATAGCGCTGACCGGTGGGCGAGTTGGCGGGTGTGGTGCTCTGGGATTCCCAATGGAACTGGCTGGGGCTGAGCGCGTAGTCGCGGTAGCGCACGGTGGGGGAGAAGTCCCGCTCGCTTTTCTCCAGGGTGATCAAGAGCGCATCGGTCTGGAGCTCTTCCACCCAACGCACGCCCTGCCCGAAGTCCCTCGGCATCTGCCCACCGAGTCGCGCCACCCCGAGGGCGGAGAGGATTTCGGAGCGGTTGTAGGAGCAGTGGATTTTCAGGGGTACTTCAGCGAGCGGCCCTTCCAGAGGGAGCGGGAAGTGATCGGAGTGGTCGCGGGCGTATGACAAGACCTGTTGGAGCTCATCGCGTACCGCCTGCTGACTGCGCAGTGAGGCGAGGCCTTCCGCGTAGGTGGAGAATCCGCCAGCGTTGTCCCACAGGTTGAAGAAGAGCATGCGGGCATACGCCTGCTCCTGCACGGTCAGGGATGCGTAGTCGGGGGCGTCATCCGCGAGCAACCGCAGATACGCCTCGGTGCGGTCCGGGTCATCCACGTGCAGAAACGCATGAACTCGCTTGAGGAGCCCCGTCTCGACATCTGTCTCTTCGCCGCTCAGGAAGCCAGCCTTACGCAGCACCTTGGTCCACGAATTGTCACTCTTGTAGAGCTCGTGGATGTCCCGACGACTCTCCCGGAGGTAGTCCGCCAACCGGGGCGCGCTGTAGCTCTTGGCTTCCCTGGCAAGCGTGGTGATCGTGGCCTTGAGCTGGGTGCGGATGTTGTCCAGGACCAGGTCTTTGGACTTGCCTTCCAAGATGATCTGGCACCCAGAGGGCAACTGCGGAAAGCCACGCTCGATGCTCTCGACCAACCGATTGCGCGAGAGGTTCGTCAGTGCTCGGAACTGCTCCTCGAAGCGGAACTCGGCCCGATGCTGACCGATGAAGTCGAGCACCGTCAGCACCGGCTTGTGAGGAGTGCGCCGCAGACCGCGGCCAAGCTGCTGGAGGAACACGGTTGCGCTGTTGGTAGGGCGCAGCAACAACAGGGTGTCGACGTCCGGGATGTCCAGGCCTTCGTTGAACAGGTCCACGGAGAAGATCACTTGGATACGCCCCGCCTTGAGGTCCCCGAGAGCCTGGTCTCGCACATCCGGCCGCGAGTTGCTGTCCAAGGCCACGGCGTGGATACCCGCCCGGCGGAAGCAGTCCGCCATGAAGTGGGCATGTGCCTTGGTGACGCAGAAGCCCAGGGCCCGCATGGCGCCGGGATCGGAAATCTTGTCGTTCACCTGCTTGATGACGATGCGCGCGCGAGCCTCGTCTGCGGTGAAGAGCTGGCCAAGCTGCTCACGGTCGTAGGTCCCCGAGCGCCAGCCAAGTCGGCTGAGATCGGTGCCATCCGGGACGCCGAAGTAGTGGAAGGGGCACAGCAGGTCGTTTTCCAGCGCTTCCCAGAGCCTCAGTTCCGCGGCGATACGTCCGTCAAAGAACTCGTCCTGGACATTGCGTCCGTCCATCCGCTCAGGAGTCGCGGTGAGCCCCAGCAGTTCACTCGGCTCGAAGTGGTCCAGGACTCGACGGTAGGTGTCAGCGGTGGCGTGGTGGAACTCATCGATGACGATGACGTCAAAGTGGTCGGCGCTCAGCTGCTCAAGCCGCTGAAGATTGAGTGACTGAACGCTGGCGAACACATGAGTCCACTCCCGCGGCTCCACACCACTGTGAAGAAGCTCGCCGAACGAAGCGTCATCAAGGACCTCCCGGTACGTCCGTAGCGACTGTTTAAGGATCTCCTTGCGGTGAGCGACGAACAGGAGGGAAGGAAGCTTTCCGTTGTTCCTATCGCGCAGATCCCGGTAGTCGAGGGCCGCCATGACGGTCTTACCCGTGCCGGTAGCGGCAACGAGAAGGTTGCGGCGGCGCCCCCGCACCTCGCGCTCGACGCGCAGTCGTTCCAGCATGTCCTTCTGGTGAGGAAGGGCATGTACCTGGAGCCCGGACAGGCTGATCTTCACGTCGGTGCTCTCGCCCACACCGCCTGCCTGCGCCAACGCCTCCGCCAACCGCTCACCATCGCGGTCGGGGTCGTACATCTCGAAAGCGGGGTCCTCCCAGTACGCGTCGAAGGTCGCCTTGAACTTGTCGAGCACCGGGGGAGTGGCGACAGCAGAGAGCCGTACATTCCACTCCAGGCCGTCGAGCAGGGCTGCCTTCGACAGGTTGGAACTGCCTACGTAGGCCGTGTCGAAGCCGGTGTTCCGCCGGAACAGCCACGCCTTCGCGTGTAGGCGCGTCGACCGCGTTTCGTAGTTCACCTTCACTTCGGCGCCAAAGTCACGGACGAGCCGGTCCAGAGCCCGTCGATCGGTGGCACCGATGTAGGTCGTGGTGATGACGCGGATCGGAACCTGACGTTCCTTCGCTGCGCGCAGCGAGTCCTCCAGGACTCGTATGCCGTACCACTTCACGAACGCGCACAGCAGGTCGATGCCGTCCGCTGTAGCGAGTTCGGCGCGCAGCTCTGTGCCGAGGCTGGGGTCGTCCGGCGCGTTGGTGATCAGGGCGGTTTCGGACAAAGGCGTGAGTGGCCTGACAGCAAAGACCCCGGGAGCCTCTTGCTCCGCTACGGCGAGGAGTTGACGAGGCCCGGCAGCGATGGCCATGGCTGCTTCGTCGACGTCCTGGTCAGGGACGTGGGCGCTCAGCGAACGCATGAGGTGGTTGGCCGCGGCCACCTGCTGGGCGTGAGGCAACTGACTCAGCCGTTGCGCTACCGCCTCGCCGATATGGCGGGCCAAGACGTGCGGCGATGACTCGGGGCTGACCTCGGCATCGATCAGCTTCCAGCCCGCAGTGCTCAGCTCCTCGATCTGCGCCTGCCTGGCTTCGGTGATGAGCTCCTCGTACACCCCCACCACCGGCTGTGACACCTCTAGCGGCTGACCCACCTGCGCCCCCTCAACGACGTGCTCCGACCTCCACAGTTCTAACAGGAGGCACCGACAGTCGGTCTGCGTGTGATCAGAGGAGACCCGTTGGTGATCTAGGTGTGAAATCACACATGACATAGACGATCAAAGTCGATCAGTATGGCCTGATGGGCGAGCGAAAGATCGGACACATTGACGGCGTCGTGCCGGGTGAGGTGTACCCGAGGCGAGCGGATGTCATGAACGCTCAACTCCACTACACCAACCAAAAGGGGATCTCCCTCTTCAAGGACGAGGACGGCGTGTACGTCGCTGATGCCATCGTCCTCAACGGCGGCTACGTAGACGACCACGACGAGTGGACCAAGGTCCGCTACACGGGTGCATCGCCTGGTGTGGACAAGGACCCGCAGGACGAGACGCTGCTTGTGCGCAGCCAGTCATGGGAGTACGAAGACAACGCCGCGCTCAAGTTGAGCTACGAGCGGGGGCATGCAGTCCGCATCATTCGTGGCTACAAGGGAGACAAGCGCTACTCGCCCGCCAAGGGCTATCGCTACGACGGCCTGTACCGCGTCACGGCCATCCGGACCGCCGTCTCCAAGTCGCCCGCCCCCGCTGACGCGCCCATCGAGATCTGCCAGTTCGACTTGGAACGCTTGCCCGAGCCGGAGCAGGAGCAGACCGACGTCGAGCGCGAGATTGCCGCGGTGCTGGAGCGTGAGGCACCTGATGCACACGTGAGCCTGGATCACGATCTCGAACTCGGCCCGGAGCCGACGAGTCCTGGTACCCGGGTCACGCGCGTCCAGCGGATCGTGCGCGACCGGGCCACTGTCCAGCGTGTAAAGGCGCTCTACGACCATGAGTGCCAGATGTGCGGCGCGCGCCTGCTGGGCCCCGGGCGCAAGCCGTACAGCGAGGGTGCTCACCTCAAGCCACTGGGCGCCCCGCACCTGGGGCCTGACGTGGAACGGAACATTCTCTGCCTTTGCCCCAACTGCCATGTCCGCCTGGATATCGGCAGCGTGGTCATCGCAGACGACTGGTCCCTCATCGCGCGTACGGCGCTGTTTGGCGACCCGCTGCGAGCCACACTGAAGCTGCACCGACAGCACCGTGTGCATAACGACTACGTCCGCTATCACCGGGAGTGGTGGGACGCCCACGGGGACGCCAGCTGATCTAGGCGGCCTGTGAGGCCCGCTGGGCGTCGGGCGTCGCTCCAGCGGGCCTCACCCGCAGTGGGTGGGCGGCAGGTCGTTAGACCTCACCCCCATGACACCCCTCATACCCCCGCCCCGACCCGCACCAGCACCCCGCCCCCCGCTCCGGCGGCCAGCCGGTCGCTCGGCCTCGGGCTGCGAGGGTGGTGGCGTACTGGGGGAGGAGGGTGGGGTCGGTGGGGGTGGTGAGTTCGGAGGCGGCGAAGGCCTCGTAGGAGGGGACCGTGCCGGTGACGATGCCGAGGTTGGCCGTGCCGGAGGCGGCGAGTTCGCGGAGGGAGGCCTCTATGGTCGCCAAGTGGGCTTCGTGGGAGGGGTATTCGTCGGCGAGGGCCGGGTACGCCGAGAGGAGTTCGGTCAGTTCGGGGGCGGACCAGTACAGGACCGCGACCGGGAACGGGCGGGACAGCGCCTCGCGGTAGGCGCCCAGTTCGGCGCGGAGCCGGGAGATCTCCGCCGCCAGTTCCGCCGGGTTCTCCGAGCCGAGCGACCACACCCGCTTCGGGTCGTGCAGTTCGTCCAGGGAGACCGGCGCGCTGTGCAGGGTGTCCGCCCAGGTGTCCCACGCGTCGTGCGGCGCGCCCAGCATGCGGCGCACCCGGTGGCGGCCGAAGAGCAGCGGGTGCGTGGCGTGCGGCGCTTCCTCGCCGTCCGTCAGCAGCAGCCGCGCCCCCTGCGAGAACGCCGCCTCCGCCGCCTCCAGTTCGTCGTGCGCCTCCAGCGCCTCCGCCACGATCACCCACGGCGCCGGGTCGCGCGGCGCGGCCGCCCGGATGCCCTCGATGATCGCGCGGGCCTCGGCCTCGTGGCCGTACTCCCACAGGTTCGACGCCTTGAGGGCGCGGACCAGGTGCGGGTCGTCGAGGCCGGCCTCGGAGGACAGCAGGCGGTCGTACAGGGCGGTCGCGGCCGGGCGGTCGTCGGAGAGTTCCAGGTGGGCCGCCGCCTGGAGCAGCAGGGCCTCGGCGTCCTCGGGATACAGTCCGGCGGTCCGCTCCAGGCGGGCCGCTTCGGCGGTGTGGTCGACGTTCTCGGCGGGCGTGTCGGGGCGCATGGGTGACACCGTAGCGCCGACCGGTGACGAAGAGGAGAGAGCCGCAGGTCGGCCACCCTCCGGGGAGATCCGTACGGATTCCCGCGCGGACACCGGGCGGGCGCCGCGCGCGTCAGGCGCGTTCGCGCAGGCCCCACACGCCCAGCGCGCCCACCGCCGCGAGTCCGGCCGAGACCAGCATCGCCACGTCCGTGCCGCGGGCGAGGCCGCCGCCCGCGCCCGAGGCGCCCGTCGCGAGCGCGATGGTCAGCGCGACGCCCGCGCAGGAGCCGACGTAGCGGAGCGTCTGCTGGGCGCCGGAACCCATCGCCGCGCGCGTCACCGGCACCGACTCCACCGACAGCAGCGGCAGTGCCGCGTTGAGCAGGCCGCTGCCCACACCCGCCAGGACCAAGCCGGGCAGCAGCCGGTGCCAGGAGCCCGCGCCGATCGCGCCGAGCATGGTCAGTACGCCCGCCGCGTGCAGGGCGAAGCCCAGGGAGAGCTGCGCGCGCGACGACACCCGTCCGGCCAGGCGGCGGGCCTGGAGCGCCACCGTGAACGACAGGCCGGACCAGAGCAGGAACAGCCACGCCGTGTCCATCGGGGAGAGACCGAGGGCCTGTTGCAGCACGGTCGGCAGGAAACTGAACAGGCCGATCACGGCGAGACCGGTGAACAGGCCGCCCGCCGACGAGGCGAGGAAGCCGCGGCGGCGCAGCAGGGACAGGTCGATCATCGGGGTCGCCACCCGGCGTTCCGCCACCGCGAACAGCGCCAGCAGAGCCACGGCCGCCGCGAACAGCAGGCCCACCGGCGCCCGCAGCCAGCCGTCGCGGCCCAGGGTGAGCGCGGCGACCAGCGCGACCAGCGCCGCCCCGAACGTCGCCGCGCCGAGCAGGTCGGGACGGCCGCCGCGCGGCGAACGCGACTCCGCGAGCACGCGCGCCCCGGCGACCGCCACCAGCAGCGTCGCCCCGCCGAGCAGGCCGTGCACCAGTCGCCAGCTCGGTACGGCCCCGCTGAGCACCGGGCTCACCGCGATCCCGCCGCTGACGAACGCGCCCCACACCCCGGTCGCCCGCAGCCGCCCGCGCGGGCTCGGGAAGGCGTGCACCAGCAGGCCGAGGCTGCTCGCGAGCAGCGCCGCGCTGGCCGCTCCCTGCGCGACGCGCGCGAGGGTGAACTGCCAGGTCGTCGTGGTGAACGCGCCGAGCAGCGTGGTCAGGCCGAGCGCCAGCGTGCCCCACAGGAACACCCGGCGGCGGCCGTGGTCGTCGGCCAGGCTCCCGGCCACCAGCAGTACGGCGGCCAGCCCGAGCGGGGTGCCGTTGAGCAGCCAGGCCTGCGCGGAGGGCGCCGTGTGCAGGGCGGCGGCGGTGTCGACGAGGGTCACGGCCGGCGCGGTGTATGTCATCAGCGCGAGCGCGGTGGCGGCGCTGGTCACGGCGAGGGTGGCACCGGGGCGCACGGCCGGGGAGCCGGTGAGGGTGGGCTCCTCGGTGGACCTGGTGGTGGACCTGGGTGCGGTCCCGGTGGCGGACGCCGTTGCCGGTCCCGGCGGTGCCTCGAACGGCCGCGTCTGGAACGGCCGCGCCTCGGCCGGGACCGGCCCGGCCTGCGCCGACCCGGCCGTCGGCGTCTCCGCCCGCGCCGATTCGACCTCCGCCGTCCTCTCCCGACCCGCTTCGGTTCGTTCAATGAACTCAGGCATGCCCCGACCGTAGCACTCGTAGGTTCGTTCATTGAACCAACAGAGGTAAAAGTGGTTACAGTGGGCGGTATGGCCCTCGGCAAGGACTACGTCACCCAGGAGTGCTCCATCGCGCGGGCGCTGGAGATCGTCGGCGAGCGCTGGACGCTGCTCGTCGTCCGCGACGCCCTCTACGGCGTCCGGCGCTACAACGACTTCCTCGTCCACCTCGGCATCCCGCGCGCCGTCCTCGCCGCCCGGCTCCAGGCCCTCACCGCCGAGGGCATCCTCGAAAAACGCCGGTACCAGCAGTCCCCGCCGCGCGACGAGTACGTCGTCACCGACCGCGGCCGCGCCCTGTGGCCGACGCTCCGCTCACTCGGGCTGTGGGGCCGCGAACACTTCGGCGAGGCCCAGCTGCGGATCTTCCGGCACGCCGACTGCGGAACGGAACTTGGTCCGTACGGCGAATGCGCGGCCTGCGGAACTATCGTGCCGGTCCCGGACGTCCTCATGGTGCCGGGGCCGGGGCTCGACCTCGATCCGGCGGACCCCGTCAGCCGGGCGCTGACGCGGCCCAGGCGGCTCCTGGAGCCGCTCGACACCACACACGGGCAGCAGGGGCAGCAGGGGCAGGGCCAGGGGTAGGACCGGAGAGGTGGGGGAGGGGGAGTGCCGGTGATCCGCGACCGCGACCGCGACCGGCGGCGTGCGCTGCGCTCCGCCGCCACGCGTTCCGTCGTCCTACGCTCGGCCGCCGTACGGCTGCTGCCGCTGGTCCTCCTGGGCGTGCTGCTGCTCGGCTGCGTCCTGCTCGACACGGGCGGCCTCGGCGCCGCCGGAGCCGTCGCGCTCGCCGCGACCGCCGCCGCCGGTGCCGCGCTCGTCCTCAGCTCCCTGGCCGCCGCCCGCGCGGTCCCCGCCGTCGCCCCCACCCGGGTCCGTACGGCCCTGCGCGATCGCGACCGCCGTACGGCCTTCCTGCCGCAGCGCGATCCCGACGCCGCCGGGAGACCCCGGCCCCGCGCACCCGGCCACACCCTCCCGACGACCGTCGTGGGGGCCATCCGGGCCGCAGTACGAAGACACCCGCAGTTCAGCGGGTGAATCCCCGGACCCCCCGCGGGTCGTCATGCCGCCAGCACCACACACCCCGGCACGACGAGACCCCCGGAGGGCTCCTCACCCATGTCCACATCCCTGTCCGCGCTGTCGCCCCTGCCTGCCTTCGTGCAGCTCGTGGAGGCGCTGGCCGACCTGCTCGCGCCGCTCTTCGCGACCTCCGCCACCGCCGCCGCGATCGTCCTGTTCACCGCGTTCGTACGGCTCCTCGTCCATCCCCTGTCCCGGGCCTCCGTACGGGGGCAGCGGGCGCGGGCCGCGCTCGCCCCGCGCATCGCCGAACTGCGGCGCCGCCACGGCCGTGACCCCGAGCGGTTCAAGCGGGCCCTGCTCGACCTCCACGCCCGCGAGAAGGTGTCGCCGCTCTCCGGCATCCTGCCGAGCCTGCTCCAGGCACCGGCCTTCCTCGTCCTCTACTACGTCTTCTCGCACACCACCGTCGGCGGCGAGCCCAACGGGCTTCTCGCGCACCGGCTGTTCGACGCGCCCCTCGGTGACCGGTGGGCCGACGCGGTGGCCTCCGGCGGGGTGTTCGGCGGGGCCGGGATGGTCTACCTCGGACTGTTCGCGGTCGTCGCGGCGGTCGCCACGTACAGCTACCGGTGGAGTCGGCGGGCCGCTGCGACTGCCTCCGGCGGGTTGGGCGGGGGTGGTTCCGCTGTCTCCGCCGAGGGGGAGGTGCCCGGGGTGCGGGCCGTGTTGAAGGTGATGCCGTTTCTGTCCTTCTTCACGCTGATTACCGTGGCTGTGGTGCCGTTGGCTGCCGCGCTGTATGTCGTGACGAGTACGGCGTGGGGGGTGGTCGAGCGGGCTGCGCTGATGCGGCATGCTCCGCTGGGTGCTGAGGGGGAGACGGTGCGTAGTTCCCCGCGCTCCTAGGGGGGTGGGGGTAGGGGTGGGGGTGCGTTCTTGGGTGCGGGTTGTGGGGGGCTGGTCGCGCAGTTCCCCGCGCCCCTGAGGGGGTGTGCGTGGACCGGGGGTGAGGGGTGGGCGTCTGTTCGTCGCGTCGTACGGGATGCGCAGTTCCCCGCGCCCCTGGAGGGGGGTGGGGTGACCGGTGTTCATGGGGGGCCGTTGGCCGGGCGCGCCGTACAGAATGCGCAGTTCCCCGCGCCCCTGAGGGGGGCCGTGGTGACCGGTGTGGACGGGTGCGGGACGGGTGTGGGGCGGTGGCGTGGGCCTGGAAAGCCATGCCGCCGCCCCCCCGCTCGGCGTTCGCTCAGCCCCGTCCGCCCGCGCCCTCCGTGCCTCCCGCAGCCCTCGTGCCTCCCGCAGCCCTCGTGCCCTTCGTGCCCTCCGGGCCCTCCAGGAACAGTGTCAGGGCTTCCACCACGAAGCGGTGGTCCTCCAGTTGGGGGAGGCCGGAGACGGTGACGGCGCCGATGACGCCGGCGCCGTCGACGTGGAGGGGGAAGGAGCCGCCGTGGGCCGCGTAGGTGTCGGGGTCCAGGCGGGAGGACTCCTCGAACGTCGTGCCCTTGGCGCGGTGGCGGGAGCCGACCAGGTAGGACGAGGCGCCGTAGCGCTCCACCACGCGGCGCTTGCGGGCGATCCAGGCGTCGTTGTCGGGCGCCGAGCCCGGCAGCGCCGCGTGGAAGAGCTGCTGTCCGGAGCGGTGGATGTCGATCGCGACCGGCGCCTGCCGCTCCCGCGCCAGCTCCACCAGCAGCGAGCCCAGCGCCCACGCGTCGTCGTGCGTGAACGACCGGAACACCAGCCGCCGTTCCTGCGCCTCCAGCTCCGCCAGGCTCGGGGTGATCTCCGGGGTGAACTTGGGGGTGATCTCGGGGCTCACAGCGACACCGCCACTCCGTCACGGGCGGACCGGCGGGCCGCCTCCAGCACGTCCAGCGCGGTGGCGGCCTCCTCGGCGGTCACCGGGTTCGGGCCCTCCCCGCGCAGCGCCGCCGCCACCGCCGCGTAGTACGCCGGATAGTCGCCCGGCAGGGTCGGTACGGCGCGGCCGCCGCCCGTCAGCGGGGACTCGCCCGCGCCGAGACGGCCCCACAGCTCCTCCGGCTCCGTCCCCCAGCCGGCGGCGTCGGCGCCGCCGGGGCGGTCGCCCTCGCGCAGCGCCGCCTCCTGCGGGTCCAGGCCGTGCTTCACATAGCCCGCCGCCGAGCCCAGCACCCGGAAGCGCGGGCCGAGCTGCGCGGTCGTCGCCGACGCGTAGAGGTGGGAGCGGACCCCGTTCGCGTGGGTCAGCGCCAGGAACGTGTCGTCGTCCGTCCGCGCGCCCGCCCGGCGTACGACCGCCTCCGCGTAGACCTGGGTGACCGGGCCGAAGAGGACCAGCGCCTGGTCGACGACGTGGCTGCCGAGGTCGTAGAGCAGGCCCCCGATCTCGGCCGGGTCGCCCGACTCCCGCCAGCCGCCCTTCAGTTCGGGCCGCCACCGCTCGAACCGCGACTCGAACCGCCACACGTCACCCAGCTCGCCCTTGGCCAGCAGGTCCCGCAGGGTCAGGAAGTCGTTGTCCCAGCGGCGGTTCTGGAACACCGACAGCAGCAGCCCGCGCTCCGCCGCGAGCGCGGCCAGCTCCCGCGCCTCGGCGGCCGTACCGGCGACGGGCTTGTCCACGACCACCGGGAGGCCCGCCTTCAGCGCGGCCGTCGCGAGCGGCACGTGCGTCTTGTTGGGCGACGCGATGACCACCAGGTCCAGGGCGTCGGCGCGGTCGAGGAGTTCCTCGGGCGTGGCCGCGACCGTCACGTCCGGGAACTCGGCGCGGGCCTGCGCCGCGCGCTCGGCGTTCGCGGTGACGACGGTGTCGAGGACGAGGCCCTCGGTGGCGGCGATCAGCGGGGCGTGGAAGACGGAGCCGGCCAGGCCGTAGCCGATCAGACCCACGCGAAGGGGAGTACCAGTCATGCCCCCCACTTTCGCAACGCTGTTGCCAAAGTGCAAGCGGCAGGCAGAATGGGGGTGTGGTGAGAGAGGGAGACGAGCAGAGGTACGTGGACGCCGTGGAAGCCGTGGAAGCCGTTGGAGCCATTGGAGCCGTGGAATCCGGTGAATCCGTCGAAGCCGAGAGCGCCGAAAGTGCCGAGAGCACCGGGGGCGGCGCCAGCGGCCAGGGCGGGGCCGGTGGGCTCGGGCTGGGTGCGACCGGGGGGCCGGTGACCGGCGGGGTGAACCTCCTCGCGCTGCGCGGGCACAACGCGGCCCTCCTGCTCGACCTGCTCCGCACGGCCGGGCCCGACGGCATCAGCCGCCTCGAACTCGCCGAGCGCACCGGCCTCACCCCGCAGGCCGTCAGCAAGATCACCGCCCGGCTGCGGGAGACCGGCCTCGCCGCCGAGGCGGGCCGCCGCGCCTCCACGGGCGGCAAACCGCGTACCGTGCTGCGGCTCGTGCCCGGCGCCGGGCACGCCGTCGGCGTCCACCTCGACCGCGACGAACTCCGCGTCGTCCTCGCCGACCTCGACGGCACGGCCGTACGGGAGGAACGCGCGCCGCTGGACCTGGGGGCGGGCGCGGAGGCGGTGCTCGCGGCGGTGGAGCGGGAGGTCAGGGGTGTGGTCCGGGGTGTGGTCGGGGGAGCCGTGGACGGTGACGGACGCGACCGGGGGGACGGGGTGGGCGGGGTGGCGGGTGCGCCCGGTCTCGGGCTGCCGACCCTGCTCGGGGTCGGGGTCGCCCTGCCGGGGCCGCTCGACCACGCCCACGGCGTGCTGCACCGCGTGACCGGGTTCCCCGCCTGGGACGGCTTCCCGCTGCGGGACGCGCTCGCCGTGCGGCTCGGGGTGCCGGTGGTCGTCGACAAGGACACCAACGCCGCCGCCCTCGGCCTCGCCGTCGGCGGCGAACACGGCTCCTTCGCCTACCTCCACCTCGGTACGGGCCTCGGCGCCGGACTGGTGCTCGGCGGGCGCGTGCACCGGGGGGCGCGGACCGGCGCGGGGGAGTTCGGCCACCAGGTCCTCCAGCTCGACGGCCCGCCCTGCACCTGCGGTGACCGCGGCTGCGTCGAGGCGCTGTGCCTCGCGGCGATGGGGCGGGGGGACGTCGCCGAGGCGGCCCGGGTGCTCGGCGCGGGCGCCGCCAACCTCGCCGGGCTGCTCGACATCGACCAGGTGCTGCTGGGCGGCCGGACCGTCGCCGCCGACCCCGGCCCCTTCGTCCGGGGCGTCACCGCCGTCCTGGCCGCCCGCGCCGCCCGCGAGGGCGCCACGGAGTCCGCCGTACCGGTCCGCCTCGCCCCCGGCGGCCCCCTCGGCGTCGCGACGGGCGCCGCCCACCTGCTGCTGGGACGTGTGTTCGGCCGTACGGACGGGTGAGGGCGGAGAGCCGAGAGCCGAGAGCCGACTGAGGGCGGAGAGCCGGCTGAGGGCGCACGGCGTACGGCCCCCAGTACCCGGAGTACCTGAGCGCTGCCCTCTCTCGCCCCCTCCAAGCCTCTCCCCGCCTCCGCCGAACGAATGGAACCCCCCGACCGGCCGGAGCGGCACCCCCGGTCGGCCCCCGGCGGCCGTCAGGCTCATGTGTCTATGCGACTGTCTACCCGCCGCTCCCCCCTCCCTCGCGCCGCCGCGGCCGTGGGCGCCGCTGCCGCCGCCCTCCTCGCGGTGCCCGCCACCCCCGCCTTAGCCACCGCCCCGACGGCCCTCCGCCCGGCCACCCCCGCCCCGGTGGCCGCAGCCGTCCCGGTGGCCGCCGAGGCCGGGCCGACCTGTGCCGGGCCGGACACCGCCGACTTCCCGCTCACCACGCGGCTGCACGGCGGGCCGGACACCTACCGGGCGGGCGGCGGCTTCGGATCCTGGTCGCTCGACCTCACCAACACCACGGACCGCACCTGCGCGAACGTCCACCCGGTCGTCGTGCTCGTCGACTCCGCGCACGGGCTGAAGCCGTCCCAGCCCCGGCTGGAGTTCTACGCCGACGGCCACCCGTACGGCGTCCGCTTCGAGGCCACCGACGAGGACGAACTCGTCGGCGCCCTCACCGGCGAGGCCGACCCCGCGGGCACCGGCGAGGCCGACCCCACGACCGGGACGCCCGCCGCCACCCCGTTCGACGGCTTCACCGTCGAGCCCGGCCGCACCCTCACCGTGAAGCTGCGCCTCGCCCTCACCTCCGACGCCGTGGCCAACCAGGTCACCGTGAACGCGGCCGTCGTCCAGCGCCGGGGCGGCGACAGCGAGTGGGTCGGCCAGTCCGGCGACTACCGGTTCACCGTCGAGCCGTACGAGCCGCACGACTCCGACGACGGGCAGGACCCCTACGACCCCTACGACCCTTACGACCCGTACGCTTCCGGCGACCCGGACGCCTCCGCCGACCCCCACGCCACCGACTCCACCGGCTCCACCCTCTCCACCCCCTCCGCGTCCGCCTCCGGTCACCCCTCCCTCGCCGACGAGGCCGAGGAGCTGGCCCGTACGGGTCTCACCTCCCCGGCGGCGGCCATCACCGTCACCCTCTGCCTGCTCGCCGCGGGCACCGCCCTGGTGCTGAGCCGCCGACGCCGCTGACGTGCGGGGAGCGGGGCGGACCGCGCGCGCCGACCGGGCCGCCCGTCTGGCACGATCCCCAGGGTGGACTACCCGAACGACCAGGCCCCCGGCGCCCCCGTCCGCTCCGGCATCCCCGAGCACGGCCGCGTACCGAAGTACTACGCGGTGAAGGCGCGGATCGCCGCCCTCCTGGCCGACCTGGGGGAGGGCAGCCCCATCCCCACCGAGCGCGACCTCTCCGAGCGGTTCGACGCGGCCCGCGAGACCGTCCGCCAGGCCCTGCGCGAACTCGTCCTGGAGGGCAGGCTCCGCAGGCAGGGCCGGGGCACGGTCGTCGCCGGACCCAAGCTCGCCCAGCCGCTCTCCCTGGCCAGCTACACCGAGGGCGTACGCCGCCAGGGCCGCACCCCCGGCCGGGCGCTCGTCGGCCTCGACCGCTTCCCCTGCCCCGCCCCGCTCGCCGCCGAGACCGGGCTGAGCCGGGGCGAGCCGGTCTGGCACCTGGAGCGGGTGCTGCTCGCCGACGACGAGCGGGTCGGCCTGGAGAGCACCTACGTCCCGGTGGCCCGCGTCCCCCGCCTCGACGCCGACTTCACGCCCGACTCCTCCTTCTACGCCTACCTCGACCGCCAGGGCATCTCCTTCGGCGACGCCGACGAACGCATCGAGACGGTGCTCGCCACCCCGCGCGAGGCCCTGCTCATCGGCACCCCGCCCGCCCTGCCGATGCTGCTCGTCCACCGGGTCTCCCGCGCCACCGACGGCCTGCCCCTGGAGCGGGTCCGCACCCTCTACCGCGGCGACCGCTTCTCCTTCACCGCCCATCTGAAGGGCTGACCCGGCGAGAGACCCGACCCGCACCCACCGCCCCTCCATGGCCTCCACTATCACGAAAAGATAACGGGTCTAGCCCAAATGGGGAGGGGTCGTTCACGCTTGCGGTGGGAGCCGGACCCTTCCGGTTCCCCGATCCCGAGGAGCGTGGCCGTCGTGAGAGTGACCGTGGTCGGAGCAGGCGTGGTGGGCACCCTGCACGCCTGGCATGCCGTGGAGCGCGGCCATCAGGTCGTCCAGATCGAGCGGGAGGCGGAGGCGCGCGGCGCGTCCGTGCGCAACTTCGGACAGATCTGGGTCAGCGGCCGCGCGGGCGGAGCGGAACTGGCAACCGCGCTGCGGGCACGGGAGCTGTGGGAGGCGATCGGCGCCCGCGTGCCAGGACTGGGGTTCCGGGCCAACGGGTCGCTCACCCCCGTCCGCGGCGACCTCGAACTCGCCGTCGCCGAGGCCGCCTTGACACGTCCCGACGCCGCGGACCGCGGCCACAAGCTGCTCACCCCCGCCGAGGCCCGCGCTCTCAACCCGGCCCTGCGCGGCGAGTTCACCGCCGCGCTGTACTGCGAGCGGGACGCAGCCGTCGAACCCCGCACCGCTCAGCTCGCGTTGCGCGCCGAACTGCTCAAGTCCCCGAACTACCGGTTCCTGCCCGGCCGTGAGGTCCGCGCGGTGGTCGGCCCGGCCGCCGTCCGCGACGACCACGGCGACGTCCACACCGCCGACGCCGTCATCCTCTGCACGGGTGCCTGGCTCGGCGGCCTGGTGCGCGAACTCGCCGGGCCCGAGCTGCCGGTGCGCCGGGTCCGGCTCCAGATGATGCAGACCGACCCGCTGGGCGAACCCCTCCCGACCTCCGTCGCGGACGCCGACAGCTTCCGCTACTACCCGGCCTACGCCTCGCCCGCCCTCGACGCGCTCGACGCCCGCCAGGCACAGACCCCGACGGCCGCCGCACACCGGATGCAGCTCCTCATGGTCCAGCGCGCCGACGGCGGCCTCACCATCGGCGACACCCACGCCTACGACCACCCCTTCGCCTTCGACACCGTCGAGGAGCCCTACGAGCACCTCACCGAGGTCGTCCGCTCCCTGCTGGGCCGCCCCCTGCCGCGCGTCCGCCACCGCTGGGCGGGCGTGTACGCGCAGTGCGTCGACCCCGCCCGCGTGGTGCACCGGCAGCAGGTCGCCGACGGGGTGTGGCTGGTCACCGGCCCCGGCGGACGCGGCATGACCTGCGCCCCGGCGATCGCCGAGACCACCGCCGACACCCTCGGCTGGTGACCGGCCCCCGACCGACCGGCCGCCGGACACCAGCCCCCGCATCCACACCCACACCCACACACGAACGGGACCCCATGACCGACCACCCCATGACCGACCACCCGCGCCCTCCGACCGAGCGCCCCCACCCCGACATCCGCCTCGTCGTGCTCGACATGGCCGGTACCACCGTCGCCGACGGCGGCCTCGTCGAGCGAGCCTTCGACGCCGCCGCCGCCGAACTCGGCGTGGCACCCGGCTCGCCCGAACACGCCGCGCAGCTCGCCCACGTCCGCGCCACCATGGGCGAGTCCAAGATCTCCGTCTTCCGCCACCTCCACGGCGACGAGGACCGGGCCCGCCGCGCCAACACCGCGTTCGAGAAGGCGTACGGCGCCCTCGTGGACGACGGGCTCGTGGCCCCCGTGCCCGGCGCCCGCGAGGCCGTCGAACGGCTCCGGGCGGACGGCCGCACCGTCGTCCTGACCACCGGGTTCGCCCGTGTCACCCAGGACGCGATCCTGGACGCCCTCGGCTGGCGCGACCTCGCCGACCTCACCCTGTGCCCCGCCGACGCGGGCGGCCGGGGGCGGCCGTACCCGGACCTGGTGCTGGCCGCGTTCCTGCGCACCGGCGCCACCGACGACGTACGGCGGACCGCGGTCGTCGGCGACACGTCGTACGACGTGCTCAGCGGCGTCCGCGCCGGGGCGGGCCTGGTCGCCGGGGTCCTCACCGGCGCCCACGACGCGCCCCGCCTGCGCGCCGCCGGCGCGGACACGGTCCTCCCGTCCGTCACCGCGCTGCCCGCCCTGCTGACGGGACGGGCCGACCCGTGATCCCGCCCCCCGATTAGGCTGGGGGCCGTCGGTACGCCGTGGTTCCGGCGCCCCCAGCCCGCCCGCACGCCAGGAGACGTCCCCCATGGCAGACCGCAAGCCCATCGAGTCGTGGCTCACCGACATGGACGGGGTGCTCATCCACGAGGGTGTCCCCATCCCCGGCGCCGACGCCTTCCTGAAGAAGCTCCGTGAGTCCGGCCGGCCGTTCCTCGTGCTGACCAACAACTCGATCTACACCCCGCGCGACCTGCACGCCCGGCTGCGCCGCATGGGCCTGGACGTGCCGGTGGAGAACATCTGGACCTCCGCCCTCGCCACCGCCCGCTTCCTCGACGACCAGCGCCCCGACGGTTCGGCGTACGTCATCGGCGAGGCCGGTCTCACCACCGCCCTGCACGACATCGGCTACGTCCTCACCGACCACGAGCCGGACTACGTCGTCCTCGGCGAGACCCGCACCTACTCCTTCGAGGCGATGACGAAGGCGGTCCGGCTGATCAACGGCGGCGCCCGCTTCATCTGCACCAACCCCGACGAGACCGGCCCCTCCGTCGAGGGCCCGCTGCCCGCGACCGGCGCCGTCGCGGCGCTGATCACCAAGGCCACCGGCAAGCAGCCCTACTTCGCGGGCAAGCCCAACCCGCTGATGATGCGTACCGGCCTCAACGCGCTCGGCGCCCACTCGGAGAGCAGCGCGATGATCGGCGACCGTATGGACACCGACGTCCTCGCCGGGATGGAGGCCGGGATGCAGACGTTCCTCGTCCTCACCGGGCTGACCGCGCCCCGGGACGTGGAGAGCTTCCCGTACCGGCCCTCGCAGGTCGTCGACTCCATCGCGGACCTCGTCGACCTGATCTGATCTGACCTGACCTGACCTGACTTGACCCAGCCCGATCCGCTCCGACCCGGCGGCCCCGAAACCTCTCCGCCGCGCCATGTGACCCGGACGGAGCAGCGCGGGCCCCGCTGGGGATGCGCGGCCCGGCCCCGGGGAGGAACCTCCAGATACCAGGAGGTTCACGATGGGTTCACTCAAGGTCACTCTCTGTGCGGGCGCCGCGGTCGTCGCCGCCGTGCTCACCCCGGCGGCGTCCGTCGCGGACGCGCCCGGCGGCGTGGCGGTGACCCCGTCGGCCCCCACCCGTGGCGCCGAGGTCGCGCTGCGGGTCTCCGGCTGCCCCGGCCGGACGGCCACCGCCGCCTCGGCGGCCTTCGTCACGGACGCTGCCCTGGTCGGCGCCGACGGCACGCTGACCGGCGGCACCCGGGTCCGCACCACCCTCACCTCCGGCACGTACGAGGTCACCGTCGCCTGCGCCGACCGGCGGCTGCGGGGCCAGGTGCGGGTGGGCGCCGCGTCCGCGCGTCCGGCCCCGCCGCCCGCCTCCCCGGTCGCGCCGGTCCTCGCGGGCGGCGGCGGCACCGCCCCGCTCACGGCCGCCGGTGCCCGCGTCGACGGCCCCGGCACCGCCCACGCCGTCACCGGCCTGCTGCTGGCGGGCGCCGCCGCCGTCGCCGTCGTCCTGCGCGGGGCCCGGCGGCGGCGCGGAACGGACTGAGCGTGACCGCACCGGGCCGTCTCGCCGGACGCCTGACGACCGGCCTGGTCTGGGCGCTGCTGCTGGCCGCCTTGTGGGTGTGGGGGTGCGCCCTGGCCGGGGAGTCCGCGACGTCGTCCTCGCGGCGCCCGCCCGCGCCCGTCCCCGCCGCGCCGGGCGGTCCGGCCCGCTGGCTGCCGCCCGCGGCCCCGCCGCTGCCCGGCGCCGCGCCCCGCCGCGTCGACCTGCCCCGGCTGGGGGTGCGGGCCCCGGTGACGGCCCGCGGCCTCGACGCGCACGGCGGCCCCGCCGCCCCGCCCTACGCGCAGGCGGGCGCCGTCGGCTGGTACGCGGCCGGGGTCCGGCCCGGCGCCGCGGGCCCCGCGCTGCTGGTGGGGCACCGGGACACCGAGACCCGGCCCGCCGTGTTCCACCGGCTCGCCGCCGCCCGCCCCGGCGACACCGTCCGGGTGCTCCGCGCCGACGGCCGGATCGCGGAGTTCACCGTCGACGACGTGGAGACCGTCCCCGTCGACCGGTTCGACGCCCGCCGCGCCTACGGCCCCCGCGTGCCGGGCCGCGCCGAGCTGCGGCTGCTGACCTGCGGCGGCGCCTTCGACCGCGCGAGCGGCACGTACGCGGCGAACGTGATCGTCTCGGCGTACCTGACCGGCCCCCGCGGCTGACCCGCACACCCGCCCCACACGCCTGCCGCGGGCACGTGAAAGGCCCCCCGCTTCCGCGAGGGGCCTTTCACCGTCTGTGCGCCGCCAGGGACTCGAACCCCGGACCCGCTGATTAAGAGTCAGCTGCTCTAACCAACTGAGCTAGCGGCGCCTGCTGACATCGAGAACTTTACAGGACCCGCCAGGGTGCTCCGGACCACCGGCCGCCCGCCCCCGGACGGCGCGCGGCGCCCGCCCGCGGCCCCCCGTACATCATTCGGACCGTCAGATCGCGCTTCCGCAAGACAGTTGGTAAAGACTGCGAACGTGCACAGAAGCGGACCATTCCATCTGCAATGTGAGGGGAATCGCATGGATGCTCCGGCTTTCGAGGAGTTCGATCCCGCGAGCGACTGCGAGTGCCCCGGATGCGTACGGCGCGGGCGGGCGGGCGCCGGGGCGGCCCGGTCCGGCGGACCGCTCGGCGCCCGCCTCGCCGCCCGTACCGCGACCCGTTCCGCCGTCCACCGGGCTGTCGTCGTCACGGCGACCGCCTCCGCCGCCCTGGGCGCGGGCCAGGTGGTGCCCGCCCTCGCCGCCCCGCACGCCCCCGACCGGCCGGGCGCCCCCGCCGACAGCGACGGGCCCGAGACCCCGCAGGGCGGCAAGACCTCGCTGCACGGGCCGGGCGGCGCCCCCGCCGACACCGTCAAGCTGCCGTCCGTCACCCGCGCCGAGATCATCGAGCGGGCTAAGAAGTGGGTCACGGCGAAGGTGCCGTACAGCATGACCGCGTTCTGGAGCGACGGGTACCGGCAGGACTGCTCCGGCTACGTCTCCATGGCCTGGAAGCTGCCGGGCAACGAGTGGACGGGCAGCCTCGGCCAGTACGCCGTGAAGATCACCAAGGCGGAGCTGCAACCCGGCGACATGCTGCTGTTCCACAACCCCGCCAACCCCACCAACGGCTCCCACGTCGTCCTCTTCGGCGGCTGGACCGACACCACCCGCACCTACTACTACGCCTACGAGCAGACCCGCCCCACCACCCGCAGGCTCGCCACCCCCTACGCCTACTGGTCCAACGCCGACCGCTACGTCCCCTACCGCTACAAGGGCGTCGTCGAGGAGACCGGCGGTCAGCCCACCGTCCCCGGCAAGGAGGGCGGCACCCCGGGCAGCCCCGGCGGCGGCACGGACGGCGCCAACCCGGGCTCGGGCACCACCTCCGGCTCCGGCACGCAGGGGCAGGCGTATCCCGGACGGCGGGCGTTCGGGCCCGGCGCGGACAACGCGCACGTCACCCGGCTGGGGCGGCTCCTCGTCGAGCGCGGCGCCGGGCGTTTCTACACCACCGGTCCCGGCCCGCGCTGGTCGGACGCCGACCGGCGGGCCACACAGGCGTTCCAGCAGGCCCAGGGCTGGCGCGGGGCCGACGCCGACGGGCTGCCCGGCCCGCTCACCTGGTCGCTGCTGACCACCGGCAAGGGCAAGGACATCCCGGCCGCGACCCCGGGCACCCCCGCCCCGACCAAGCCGCCCGCCACACCCCCGGCGGGCTCCCCGGGAGCGCCCCCGGTCACACCCCCCGCGCAGGGCGTCCCCGCCTTCCCGGGCCGGGCCTTCTTCCGGCCGGGCGCGGACAACGCGCACGTCACCCTGCTCGGGAAGCAGCTGGTCAAGAAGGGGTACGGCCGCTTCTACACGACCGGTCCCGGTCCCCGCTGGGGCGAGGCGGACCGGCGCGCGGTCGAGGCCTTCCAGCGCGCCCAGGGCTGGCGCGGCGGCGCGGCCGACGGCTACCCGGGCCCGGAGACCTGGCGGCGCCTCTTCTCCTGACCCCGACGGACGCGTGACGCGGCGCCCCGCCCGCAGGGACGGCGGGGCGCCCGGCGCGGCACGGCTCGACGCACGCACGGCACCTTCCCGGCGTATCTGGCGCGGAGGCTGGAGGCACGCATGACCACGACCACTTCTCAGACGCCCGGACCGGACGGACCGTCCCGGCCCGCCCGGCTGATCCAGAACGAGGCGACCACCGAGATCCCCGTCCACCTGCTCTTCCGCGACGAGCCCGAGCCGCGGCCGGTGCCGCTCGGGCCCGCCGTGGTGGCGGGCCGCACCGGCCCGGCCACGGGCGGCCAGGCCGCGGCGGCGGGGGAGCGGCCCCGGTTCCGCCGTCCCGTCCCGGCGAAGGAGCGGCCGCTCGCGCAGGTCGACCCGGACCTCGCCGAACGCCCGGCGCGGGTGCTGCCCGGCACGCTCGGGGTGGCCGCCGGGGCCTGCGGGGCGGCGGGCTGCGCGGCCGTCTCCTGGTGGGCGGGGCTCGTGCCGCCGCTCGCCGAGGAGGCGCTGAGGCTGCCGGTGTACGCGGGGGCCGGGCTCGGTCCGGCGCAGTGGGCGGCGTACGCGGGGGCCGGGGCGCTCACCCTGTTCGGGTTCGGCGGGCTGGCGCGCGGGCGGACCGGGCGGGCCTGGGTGCTCGGTCTGTTCGGCCGCTACCGGGGGACGGTGCGGCGCACCGGCCTGATGTGGGTGAACCCGCTGATGCTGCGCCGCCGGGTCGACGTGCGGCTGCGGCACTGGCGGAGCGAGCCGATGTCCGCGGCCGACGGCAACGGCGTCGCGCTGCGGGTGGTGGCGCTGGTGGTGTGGCGGGTGCGGGACACCGCGCGGGCCACGCTGGGCGTCGACGACCACGAGACGTACCTCCGGGAGTGCGTGGAGGCGGCGCTGGCGCGGGTCCCGGTGGAGCCGCCGGGCGCGGGCCGGGGTCCGGTGGAGGCGTCGGGGGAGGCGCTGACCCGGCGGGTGGCGCGGGACGCGGGCGCGGTGGGGCTGGAGGTGTTCTCGGTGCAGCCGGTGCGGGTGGAGTACGCGCCGGAGGTGGCGGCGGCGATGAACCGGCGCCGGATCGCGGCGCTGGACGCGCAGCAGCGGGCGTCGGTGCTGACCTCGGTGGTCGACTCGGTCGAGGACACGGTGACCCGGCTGACCATGCGCGGTCTGGTCGAACTCGACGACTACGAGCGCAAGGCGCTGGTGAAGGACCTCACGGTGGCGTTCTGCTCGGGGCGCGGCGAGCAGAGTCCCTGACGCCGTGCCGGAGGACTCCGCGAACACCACCCGCAGTTGGTATGGACATGTTCAACCCTCACCCATACTCTCGAACTTGGTCTAGACCTAAATCGCACACGGCACCGCCTCAGGGACTCGTCCGAGACCCTCCGAGACTCCTCAGGGAACATCTCCCCCACGTCCTCCAGGAGCGGCAGCATGCGCAAACGGACCAAGTTGTACGCCGCCACGCTCGGCCTGGCCACGGCGGGCACCTTCGTGCTCACCGCGGGCGGCGCGAGCGGCCACGGCTACACCGACCTGCCCATCAGTCGGCAGAAACTCTGTCAGAACGGCTCCGTCCCCAACTGCGGGAACATCCAGTGGGAACCGCAGAGCGTCGAGGGGCCCAAGGGCTTCCCGGCCGGCGGACCGGCCGACGGACGCATCTGCTCGGGCAACAACTCGCCCTTCTCCCAGCTCGACAGCCCGAAGACGCCGTCCGGCGGGGCCTGGCCGACGACCCGGGTGAGCGGCGGTCAGCGGTACACGTTCCGCTGGCAGTTCACGGCCATGCACGCGACGACCGACTTCAAGTACTACGTCACGAAGCCGGGCTGGAACCAGAACCACAACCTGGCCCGGTCCGACCTCAACCTCACCCCGTTCCTCACCGTGCCGTACAACGGTCAGCGCCCGCCGCAGACCCTGTCGCACAGCGGGACGCTGCCGTCCGGGCTCAGCGGCCGGCACGTCATCGTGGCGGTGTGGACGATCGCCGACACCGCCAACGCGTTCTACGCGTGCTCGGACGTGCAGTTCTGAGCATTGCTTGAGCCACCGGCACGCCCCCCGCGGGTAGGTTCCCCTGTGCCGCCGTTCCGCGGCGGCACAGGGGAACACCGCCGATCTCGGGGGAAGTCCAGTGGACGTGATCTTCTATCTCGCGCCCGGTCTGATCGCGGCCCTGGCGCTGTTCACCGCCTGGCGGACGGTGAGCCAGTGGGCGCGGCTGCGCGGGGCCTGGACCAGCGGTCTGACCGCGGAGGCCCGCTGCCTGCGGACGTACACGACCGCGCGCGGCGGCGACCGCACGGCCCGCACGGTCCTGCACCACGTGTACGAGTTCACCGCGCCGGACGGCCGGGTGGTGCGCTTCGAGGAGGAGGACGGCCCCGGCACGACGCTGGAGGGCGACTTCGTCCGGGTGCACTGGGCCGACCACGCGGGCGGCCCCGACGTGATCGCCACGGCCCGCCCGCCCCGGCACGGCCGGCAGGCGCTGACCGCGCTGGGTGTCCTGGCGTTCCTCGGGGTGATCCTGGTGTGCTGCGTCGGCTTCGTCGTCACGTACGCCACGACCTTCGGCTGAGCCCGCGCCGCCTTCTCTGTCCGCGCGGACGAAGAAGGCCCCCCGTGGAGACGAGGGGCCTTTCGTGGTGCGCCGCCAGGGACTCGAACCCCGGACCCGCTGATTAAGAGTCAGCTGCTCTAACCAACTGAGCTAGCGGCGCGTGACTCCCGCCGTCCACCTTCCGGTGTGCGGCGACGGAGAAAATAGTACCTGGTCCGCGGGGGTGCCTCCGACCGGGTTCCGGGGGCGGCCGGGGTGCGGCGGGCGGGGGTTCAGAAGGCGAGTGAGAGCAGGACCTCGGGTGCGCTGCGGTTGAGGCTGTCGGCGGCCCGGCGCAGCCGGTGGGCCTCCTCGACCGGCAGGGACAGGGCGAGGCAGCCCGCCGTGGCGCCCGCGGTGATCGGGACGGCCGCGCAGACCGTGCCCACCGCGTACTCCTGGAGGTCGAGGACCGGGACCGTGGGCGGCTGGGACTCCAGACGGGCCAGCAGCAGCTTGTCGCTGGTGATGGTGCGCGAGGTGAGGCGGGCGAGCCGGTGCCGGGAGAGGTGGTCGCGGCGGCCCTCGTCGTCGAGCTGGCCCAGCAGACTCTTGCCGAGCGCGGTGGCGTGGGCGCAGGAGCGGAAGTCGACCCACTCGTTCACCGCGGGGGTGGTCGGACCGTCGGCGTACTGGGTGACGGTGACCTCGCCGTCGACGTACCGGCTGAGGTAGACGGCGGCGCCGACGGAGTCCCGCAGCCGGTCCAGGACCCGCTGGAGCTGTTCGCGTACGGCGTCCTCGCGCAGCCGGGCGGAGCCCACCCGGGCCAGGGCGTCACCGGTGATCCAGGCACCGTCGTCGAGCTGCCCGACGTAGCCCTCGCGGCGCAGCATCCGCAGCAGCGGGGTGAGGCGCGCCGGGGCGAAACCGGTGGCGCGGGTGAGCCCGGCCTCGGTGACGCCGTCGGCGTGCCGGGCCACCGCCTCCAGGACGCGCAGGGCGTCCTGGGCCGGCTGGTTCGGGGTGGTCGGCTCGTGCTTCAGCGCCACGGTTTTCCCCCGGTCGCTTCGTCTGACCGTGATCCGGACGGTAGGTCCTCTCCACGATAACCGCCGAGTAGCCTTCCGTGAGCGGGTGTTGCCGAGATTGTGGCGCCCCCCCGGACCCCGGTGGCGGGCCCCCTGACCTGGCGGCATATGCGAAGGGCATGGCCCGTTCACCGGACCTGGGCATTCCGCCGGACCGCGGCCGGGTGCCGCGGTCCGGGCGGAAACGGAACCGGAGTGTCCCGGTCCCGGACCGGTCAGAGCACGGCGCCCAGGAACGCGCGGGTCCGCTCCTGTTCCGGCGCGGTGAAGATCCGCTCCGGCGGCCCGGACTCGATCACCCGGCCCGCGTCGAACATCAGGACCTGGTCGGAGATGTCGCGGGCGAAGTTCATCTCGTGGGTGACGCAGAGCATGGTGATGTCGGTGGAGCGGGCGATGTCCCGCAGCACGTCGAGGACGCCCGCGACGAGTTCGGGGTCGAGCGCCGAGGTCACCTCGTCGAGCAGCAGGATGCGCGGCCGCATCGCCAGCGCCCGCGCGATCGCCACCCGCTGCTGCTGTCCGCCGGAGAGCCGGGACGGCTTCGCGTCGCACTTGTCGGCGAGGCCGACGAGGTCGAGCAGTTCGCGGGCGCGGGCCTCCGCCTCGTCCTTGTCCAGGCCGAGGACGCTGACCGGGGCCTCGGTGATGTTGCGCAGGACGCTCATGTTCGGGAACAGGTTGAACTGCTGGAACACCATCCCGATCTTCTTGCGGACCTCGCGGACCTCCTTCTCCGGCGCGGGGAAGAGCCGCTGTCCGTCGACGGTGATGGTGCCCTCGTCGGGCCGGGTCAGGGTCATCAGCAGCCGCAGGATGGTCGTCTTGCCCGAACCGGACGGGCCGATCAGGGTGACGTGCCTGCCCGCCTGCACGGAGAAGTCCAGGTGGTCCAGGACGGTGGTGTCGCCGAACCGTTTCGTCACCCCCTCCAGCCGGATCAGCGGGTCGCCGCCGGTGGCGGGGCCGTCGGCGGGCTGCTTCAGGGTCTCAGCGGACAAGGCGTCGCTCCAGGGTGCGCAGAAGAAGGGAGGCGAGGGCGGAGAGGATCACGAAGGCCACCCCGATCACCGTGACGGGCTCGGTGAACTGGAAGTGCTGCTGCGAGAACAGCCGGGCGCGGCCCAGCATCTCCAGCACCGTCACCGTCATCAGCAGGGGCGTGTCCTTCAGCATCGCGATGACGTAGTTGCCGAGCGCGGGCACCACCCGGCGGACCGCCTGCGGCAGGATCACCGCCCGCCAGGTCCGCGCCCGGGACAGGTTCAGCGCGGTCGCCGCCTCCCACTGCCCGACCGGCACCGCCTCGATACCGGCCCGGTAGACCTGCATCGTGTACGTCGAGTAGTGCAGGCCGATCGCGAGGACACCGGTGGTCAGCGCGGACAGCGTCAGCCCCCACTCGGGCAGCACGTAGAAGAGGAAGAACAGCTGCACCAGCAGCGGGGTGTCCCGCACGAACTCGGTGACGGCCCCGACCGGCCACCGCACCCACCGGGTCGGCGCCCGCATCAGCAGCGCCCACACCAGGCCCAGCGCGAACGAGATCAACGAGCCCAGCACCAGCGCCTGGAGGGACACCAGCAGACCCTGACGGAAGTACGGCATGAAGTCGCCGACGGCGCTCCAGTCCCAGTTCATCGCAGCCCCGCCTTCAGCCGCCGCTCCAGCCCGCGCATGCCCCGCGTCAGCAGGAACGCGATCACGAAGTAGATCAGCAGGATGTACGTGTAGATCTCGGCGCTCTCCTGGAGCGCGAGCCGGACCAGGTTGCCGCTGAAGGCGAGGTCGCCCATGCCCATCACGGACACCAGTGCGGTGCCCTTGAGCAGTTCCACCAGCAGGTTGGAGAAGGGCGGGATGGTCTCCGGCACCGCCTGCGGCAGCAGGATCTTGCGCAGCCGCTGCCCCGGGGTGAAGCCGAGCGCGATCCCGCCCTCCCGCTGCGCGGGGTCGACGGCGTTCAGGGCGCCGCGCACGATCTCCGAGCCGTAGGCGCCGTAGGTCAGGCCGAGGGCGAGGGTGCCCGCCCACAGGGGCACCAGCTGCCAGCCGAAGGCGATCGGCAGCACGAAGAACACCCAGAAGATCATCACCAGCGCGGAGGTGCCGCGGAACACCTCGGTGTAGCAGCCCGCGAGGAAGCGCACGATCCGCAGCCGGTGGGTGCGGGCGATGCCGACCGCGAACGACACGGCCCCCGCCAGCAGGGCGCTGAGGACGAGGAGTTGGACGGTGGTCCAGATCCCCTTGAGGACGAGTTCCCAGAGTCCGGAGGTCATCGGCGGCACAGCTCCTTCGCCGTGAGGTCGGTCATCTCCGCCTCGGTGAACCCGAACGGCTTGAGGACGCGCAGCAGTTCGCCGCTCTTCTTCAGCGCGCGCAGTTCGGTGTTGAAGGCGTCCCGCAGGGCCGTTTCGGTCGGGCGGAACGCGAACGCCCCGCCGTCGACACGGGGCTTGCCGTCCACGAGCGGGGAGAACGGCTTGGTGGCCTCCGCCTTGGCGGACTTCTTCACGACCTCGCGGGTGGTGAGCGCGGTCCCGGCGAACACGTCGACCCGGCCCGCCTCCACGGCGTTCAACCCGGCGACCTGGTCGGGGACGATGAGGATGTCGCTCTCCTTCACCCCTGCCTCCACCGCGTACCCGATCTCGGCGTACCCGGTGCCGGTGGCGAACCGGGCCTTCTTCGCCACCACGTCCCCGTAGTCGCGCAGCCCCTTCGGGTTGCCCTTGCGGACGATGAACGAGTCCAGCATCTGGTAGTCGGGGTCGGCGAAGACGACCTGTTCGCAGCGCTCGGCGTTGACGTACATCCCGGCCGCGACCACGTCGAACTGCTGGGAGTTGAGGCCGGGGATGAGCGAGCCGAACTCGGTGGGCACCGGCTGCACCCGGTCCACACCGAGCCGCTTGAACACCACCCGCGCCAACTCGGGCGCCTCGCCGGTGAGTTCGCCGTCGCGGTCGATGTAGCCGAAGGGGATCTCGCCCGCGATGCCGAGCCGCACCACGCCCTGCGCGCGCAGCCGGTCCAGCAGGTCGCCGCCGGGCGCCGAGGACGCGGTCGCCACCCGCGAGCACCCCGCCGCCCCCAGCGCGCCGAGCGCCGCCACCCCCGCGAGCAGCGACCGCCGCGCCGGCCCCGGCACCCGGGCCCGCGCATCCGTTATGCCCTGTCTGTCATACCTGTTCGGTGAAGCCATGGCGGCGCAGCTACCCGACCCCCCACGGGATATGCCCCCCGTCCCCCACCCCTCCCACCCCCCAGCAAAACCACCCACACCACCCCCACAAACCCCCCACACAACCCCCGCCCCCCGCAGGGGCGCGAGGAACCGCGCACATCACCCATCCCCACCCGCACATTCGAAGCCCGCCTGGAAGGCACCCCCCCCTTAGGGGCGCGGGGAACCGCGCACATCACCCATCCCCACCCACACACCCGAAGCCCGCCTGGAAGGCACCCCCCCTTAGGGGCGCGGGGAACCGCGCACATCACCGATCCCCACCCGCACCCTCGAAGCCCACCTGGAGGGCACCCCCTAAGGGCCGCGAGGAACCGCGCAGAAGCACCGTCAACACAGCCACCGCCACCCCCCGTTCCCCCAGCCCACCCCCCTTTCGGCCAACCAGGTGCCCTCCCAGGCGCGGCGCCCCCCGGAGTGGGTACCCGAACGGCGGAGCCGTACCAGGCTCAGCAGAACAAGGGACCGCCCCCACCACCGCACCGCACCGCAGAAAGGCTGGACATGACCACACTCGGACTCCTCCACCCGGGCCACGCCGCCGAGGACGACTACCCCCGTATCGAGCAGCTCCTGGGCAGTGACATCCGCGTGGAACTGGTCCACACCGACACCGGCACGGACACCGGGCCCACCGCCGTGGACGCCCTGCGCCGGGAGACACCCGACCGGCTGGCGCCCGCGGTGGAGGGTCTGCGCCTGGCAGGGGCGGAGGCGGCGGTCTGGGCGGGCGGCGGCTTCGCCCCCGGCTGGGAGGCCGCGCACGAGCAGATCCGTGCCCTCGCCCTCGCGGCCGGGACCCCCGCCTCCTCGACCGCGTTCGGTTTCGTCCACGCGGCCCGCGAGATCGGGGTGACACGGGTCGCGGTCGGGTCGGCGTGGCCCGAGGAGGTCGCGGCGCTGTTCGGCGCGTTCCTGCGGGCGGGCGGGGTGGAGGTCGTCGCCCCGTCGGGCGGTTCCGCCGGGACGGGCGGCGCGGAGGAGGTGTTCGCCCTCGCCCGCGCGGCCGACACCCCCGACGCGGAGGCGATCCTCCTGCCCGACCCGGCCCTGCACACCGTCGCCCACCTTCCCGCCCTGGAGAAGGAGCTGGGCAAGCCGGTGCTCACCGCCCACCAGGTCACCGTCTGGGAGGCGCTGCGCCTGACCGAGCGCCGCGTGCACGCCCCGGGCCTCGGCGCCCTGTTCACGCGGGAGCCGATCGTGCAGGCGTGACGCACTCCGCGTAGGGCGCGACCTGCGGGGAATAACCGGGGACACCCTCCTGTTAGTCCTCGGCGTGACCGTGCGGCCCCCCGGCACGCGGCACCCGTACGCGAGCCCCGTACGGGACATCCGTACGGGACACCCGTACGCGCAGACGCAGCGAAAGACGCAGGAGGACCCCGTGGCGGCAGACGAGACGCCGGCAGGCGCGAGGGTGGCCGGACCGGCCGCCGACCCCGACGGCATCCGGGGGCCGGTCCTCGGCTCCGCCCCCGCGCCCCTCTCCGTGCTGGACCTGGTCACGGTCGGCTCCGGCAGCACCGCCACCGACGCCCTGCGCACCAGCGTGGACCTCGCGCGGCTGGCGGAGTCGCGCGGCTTCCACCGCTACTGGGTGGCCGAGCACCACTCCATGCCCGGGGTCGCCTCCTCGTCGCCCGCCGTGATCCTGGCCCACCTGGCCGCGCACACCGGCCGCATCCGGCTCGGCTCGGGCGGGGTCATGCTGCCCAACCACGCCCCGCTGGTCATCGCCGAGCAGTTCGGCACGCTGGAGGCGCTCGCCCCCGGCCGCGTCGACCTGGGCCTCGGCCGCGCCCCGGGCACGGACGGTGCCACCGCCGCAGCCCTGCGCCGCACCGACCGGCTGCGGGAGGGCGCCGACGACTTCCCCGAGCAGCTCGCGGAACTGGTCCGCTTCCTCGACGACGACTTCCCCGACGGCCACCCCTACGGCCGTATCCACGCCGTACCGGGTCCGGTGCAGGCGACCACGCCCGGCGGGGTGCAGTCCCCGCACCGGCCGCCGGTCTGGCTGCTCGGCTCCTCCGGGTTCAGCGCCCGCCTCGCCGGGGTCCTGGGCCTGCCGTTCGCGTTCGCGCACCACTTCTCCGCGCAGAACACGGTCCCGGCCCTCGACCTCTACCGCGCGTCGTTCCGCCCGTCGCCGCTCCTCGACGCGCCGTACGCGCTCATCGGCGTCTCGGTGCTCGCCGCCGACGACCCGGCCGAGGCCCGCCGCCAAGTCCGGGCGACGGGGCTGAACATGGTCCGCCTGCGCAGCGGACGCCCCGGCCTCTTCCCGTCCCCCGAGGAGACGGAGGCCCACGAACTCAGCCCGCTGGAGGAGGAGTTCATCGGCTCCTGGACGGCGAACATCATCCACGGCACGACGGACGAGGTCGTCACCGGTCTGCACGACCTCCACAAGCGCACCGGCGCCGACGAGTTGATGCTCACCTCGCACGCCCACCGGGGCGCCCTGCGCCTGCGCTCGTACGAACTCGTCGCGGACGCCTACGGGTTGCCGACGGCACCGTAGCCCCGCCAAGCGACCGGGTCGTCCTCCCTCTTCTTCAGGGGGAGGGCGACCCCGTTTCCCAGGGGATGGGTAACTCCGTTCAAACCGCTACGAGTTGCCCACCGCGTACGACGCCGACCGCAGCAGTTCCGCGATGCGGTCCGCCGAGACCGGGCGGGAGTAGAGCCAGCCCTGCCCGGTGTCGCAGCCGATGCTGCGCAGGCGGGTCGCCTGCGCGGAGGTCTCCACGCACTCCGCGGTGACCGTCAGGCCGAGCCGGTGGGCGAGGTCGATCATCGCCTCGACGACGACCTCGTCGGCCGGGTTGGGCGGCGCCCCCGGCCCCTCGTGCTGGAAGCCGCGCACGAACGAACCGTCCAGCTTCAGCACCGACACCGGCAGCCGGCTCAGATAGGCGAGGTTGGAGTAGCCGGTGCCGAAGTCGTCGATGGCGATGTTGACGCCCATGTCGCTGAGGGCCTGGAGCGCCTGGAGCGGGCGCCCGGCCGAGCCCATCACCGCCGACTCGGTCAGCTCCAGCTGGAGCAGTTCGGGCGCGAGCCCGGTCTCGGCGAGGATCTCCGCGACGTCCGCGACGAGGTCGGAGTCCCACACCTGGCGGACGGCCACGTTGACGCTGACGAAGAGCGGCGGCTCGCCGGGGTGGTCGAGCTGCCAGCGGCGCGCCTGGCGGCAGGCGGTGAACAGTACCCACCGCCCGAGCGGCACGATCGAGCCGTCCTCCTCGGCCAGCGCGACGAACCGATTCGGCGGCAGCAGCCCGAACCGCGGGTGGTCCCAGCGCACCAGCGCCTCCACCCCGCGCAGCCGCCCGTCCGCCATCCCCACCAGCGGCTGGTAGTCGAGCCGGAACTCGCCGCGCTCGATGGCGGGCCGCAGCGTGGAGGCGAGCGCCTGCCGGGTCATCAGATGCGCGTTGCGCTCGGGGTCGAAGAGCGTCCACCGGTCCTTGCCGTCGACCTTCGCCCAGTACAGCGTAGTGTCGGCGGCCTGCATCAGCCCGGTGGCGGTGGTGCCGACCGCGTGCCGCTCGACGACCCCGATCGACGCGGACACGTTGAGCCGCTGCCCGGAGATGTCGAACGGCGCCTGGAGCGCCTTCAGCACCGACTCCGCGAGATCCGCGAGCTGTTCGGTGCCGGTGGAGTCCTCCACCAGCAGCGCGAACTCGTCGCCGCCGAGCCGCGCCACCAGCGGCACGCTCGGCCGGGTCCGCCCGGCCTCCTCCGCGCACGCCGTCAACCGGTCGGCGACGGCGGCCAGAAGCCGGTCGCCCACCCGGTGTCCGAGGGTGTCGTTGACCGCCTTGAACCCGTCGAGGTCGAGATAGCACAGCCCGATCCGCCCGGTGCCGCTCTCCTCGTACGACTCCGCCTCCAGCGCCCCCGACACCCGTTCGAAGAACAGGGTGCGATTGGGCAGCCGGGTCACCGGGTCGTGCATCTGGAGGTGGCGCAGCCGCGCCTGGAGTTCGCGGTGCGCGCTGACGTCGGCCACGGACAGCAGCACCCCGGCCCGCCCGTCGTCCAGCGGCGCCACGGTGACCTGCGCCCACAGCGACCGCCCGTCGGGCTGCTTGAGCCGCCGTGTGCAGCGCAGCCGGGCCTGCCGTCCGCGCAGCACCTCGCGGTAGGCGTGCCAGGTCCGGACGTCGGCGGCGAGGTCCAGCAGGTCGGCGGCGGCCCGGCCGACGAGCGACGCGGACCCCCCGCCGAGCAGCGCGCCGAGCGCCTCGTTGGCGTCGGTGACCTGTCCCTCGCGGTCGACGACGGCCATGGCGAGCGGCGCCGCCGCGAAGACGGACCGATAGGCCGCCGGACCCTCGTCGTCCTCGGGCGCACCCCGCCGGGGCGTCGTACGAGGTGAAGCCTTGATGTCACTGACTGTGACGGCGGACCGGTCGAGGTCTGCCGCGGGCGTCGGCCCTTCGGACGTTCCGCTCACCGCTCGCTCCCGCAGTGCACTCGATCGCTGTCCGCGCAGGAAAGTGTGCCGATCATAGAGGCTGCCCCCGGACCCGCGCAGCCACTGCCCAGTGTCCCCGACCGACCCGCCGTTCTGACAGATCGTTTCTGCCCCAGGTGGACCGGTTCTGTGGGCGAGCGACCGCTTGTGACGTTCCGTGAGTGTTCCGGGGGTGTCGGCAATGATGCCCGCGTTTTCGCGTCCTCACTCGTCTGGGGCAGACAAACAGGGCGCAGTGCGACAAATTCCCACAGGCTGAGGGCGGTGTCTCTTGATCCGCTCCCGGAGGTCCCTGTGCCGCGTCCGCTTCCGCGCCCCCGACTGCGCAGCACCGCGGCCGTGTTCACCACCCTGACGGCGCTCGCGGCGACCTGCCTGATCGGCGCCCCCGCCGCCGAGCCCTTCTCGGCGGCCCCCTGCGCGCTGAAGCGCACCGACGCCCATCACTCCGAGGGCCTGGACACCTGGAACGCGGCCTATCCGCGGCCCGCGCGCTCCCTCGACGCCGTGATGGTCTTCCTCTCCTTCCCGGACTGGTCGCCGATGGTCACCCCGGCCGAGCTGGCCGCCGACCACTTCCCGGCCACCAGCCGCTACTTCCAGCAGGCCTCCTACGGCGCGTTCACGCTGCGCGCGCACCCGATGAGCCGCTGGGTGCGGATGCCGAAGCCCTCCACCGCGTACGCCATAGAGCGCGACTGGCGGCCCGAGAACCGGGGCGCCTACCTGCGCGACGCGCTCGCCGCCGCCGACCCGCAGGTCGATTTCTCCCGGTACGACGTCGTCTACTTCGTCGCCGATCCCGACGCCCCCGGTGTGGACTCGGACGCCACCAAGGTCGTCAACATGGACGTCCCGCTGCGTGCCGACGGCACCGACATCCGACGGATCGTCACGGTGTTCGAGCAGCATCCGCCGGACCGGCTGGTCCTCGCCCATGAGACCGGGCACGTGTTCGACCTCCCGGACCTTTACCACCGTCCGGCGGACGGCAAGGGCGACTGGGACACCCATGTCGGCGACTGGGACCTGATGGGCAGCCAGTTCGGGCTCGCCCCGGACCTGTTCGCCTGGCACAAGTGGAAGCTGGGCTGGCTCCAGCCGCGCCAGGTGGTGTGCGTGCCGCGCGGTGCGCCGGCCCGGCTGACGCTGGAGCCGCTGGGTGCCGGGCCGGGCGTCGCGGTGACCGGCGCCTCGGGCTCACCGGCGTTCGGGCTGGGCAACGGCACCAAGCTCGCGGTGGTCCGCACCGGCGCGGACAGCGCCCTCGCGTTCGAGGCGCGCGGCCAGATCGGCAACGACCGCGCCTCGTGCCGTTCCGGGGTGCTGGTCTACCGGGTCCGCAGCGGCGCCGAGTCGGGGCGCGGCCCGATGCAGGTGGTCGACGCCCATCCGGGCACGGAGGCCTGCTGGGAGAGTTCGGTGTATCCGCCGCTCGCGGACGCCCCGGTCGGCGCGGGGGAGAGCTTCACCGTGCCGGGCGACGGCGTCCGGGTCGAGGTCGAGGGCCGTACGGCGTCCGGCGCCTGGACGGTCCGCATCACGGGCTGACACCCACGGGCCCCTTCCCGCGTCGAAGCCCTGGGCCGCCGCCCCCGGCACCAACGGACGCGCGCCCCGGGCATGCGAAAGGCCCCCCGCTTCCGCGAGGGGCCTTTCACCGTCTGTGCGCCGCCAGGGACTCGAACCCCGGACCCGCTGATTAAGAGTCAGCTGCTCTAACCAACTGAGCTAGCGGCGCCTGCTGACGTCGTAGACCTTAGCACCCTGATCGGAGGGACGAGAAATCGATATCCGCACGGCGGCGCGGGCCGCGCGGACGGTCGCCCAGAGCAGGACCTCGGGGCCGGGAAGCCAGGGGTGGCGGGTGTCGGGGGCGACCACCCAGCGGGTGGCGCCGCCGCCGTCCGCGCCGGTCAGCGGGGCCGGGACGGTCACCGCGTCCCCGTTGCCGTGGCAGAGCAGCGGCGGTACGGCGCCGGTGCGGCCGTCCTCGCGGCCGTCGGCGTCCCACTCCTCCCAGTGCAGCAGCGAGGGCAGCCGCTGGGCGGTGCCGGGGGCGGCGAACATCAGCATGCGGCCCCGGTAGGCGGCGACCGGGCCGGAGCCGGGCCCCTCGTCCCAGAGCCGGTCGAGCATCAGCCGCCCGAACATGGCGGGCGCGCTCACCACGTCGAACACGGACCCGCAGGGCAGGACGACCGGCGCGTGCGGCCGCTCCTCCCAGAGGGCGAGCGTGCTGCGGGGGTAGGTACCGGCGGAGGCCAGCCAGGCGACCCCGTCCGGGGTCGGGCCGGAGGCGTCACGGTGATCGGTGTCCAGGGCGTCCCATGCGCTGCTCATGCCTCTAGGACTACCGGTCGCCGCCGATCGTCCTCCCGGCCTTCACGGAACCCGGGACGCGGGCCCGCCAGGGGGAGTATCTTGCCCACCTGGCATATGCCTGAGGATGACGGGCGGTGACGGCACCGCCCTCGTCCGGGGGCCGCCGCTCACACGGGGTCGGCGGAACCGAGTCCTTCCGGGTCGCCCCGCAGCAGGTCACGGCCGAACTCGACCATCTTCACCGCGTAGTCCTCGGTCCACTCGGCGCGGTCGGCGATGTCCGCCGTCGTCAGCCGGTCGAAGCGGCGCGGGTCGGCGAGCTGGGCCGCCGCCATCGCCTGGAACTCCATCGCCCGGTCCGCCGCCGCGCGGAACGCCTGCGTCAGTTCCGTGGCGCGCGCCAGCAGCTTCCCGGGGTCGTCCATCGACTCCAGGTCGAAGAAGTGCTCCGCGTCTCCGGCCGCCTGCGCGGGCTCGAAGAGCAGGGGCGCGGGGCGTAGCCGCGATTCGTTCGGACGCGGCGTGGGCTCCGCCATGTCTTCTCCTCTTCGATCGTGGTCGGTCAGGTGGTGCGTCGTGCGGGTCCGGCGTCGTGCGTGTGCGGTCCGTCGGGGTCGTACGGGTCGTGCCGGTCGTGCGTCGTGCGGGTCGTCCGGGGGCGGCCGTGGTGCGTGTGCGGTGGGCGCTCCCGGTGAGCGGACCACCCACCATTGTCCCCCGGCCGCGCAAGAGGCCCTCGGGCCCGCAGTCTCAAGGCTTCCGGCCGCCGGGATGTTCCCGCACGGGGACCGGCACCGCGGGCGGCGTCACCGGGCTTCGCGCGCCACGGGTCTCCCTCGCGTCACGGGGCCCACGCCACCCGGTGCTCCGCCAGGTGCGCCAGGACCGCGTGGTTGGCCTCCCAGCCGTCCGGGAACTTCACGAGGGTGCCGAGCTGGACGGGCTCGGTGGACGGATAGTCGTCGAGGAGGTCGCTCACGCCCGCCCGGCACACCACCACGCACGCGTGCCGGTGCCGGGACGCGAGGACGCACAGACGGCCGGTCTCCAGGTGGAAGGCGGTGGCGTCGGGCCGCCCGGACAGCGGGTGGAGCACGACGGTGACGTCGAACTCGCGGCCCTGGAGCCGGTTCGCGGTGTCCACGGTGACGTCCCCGACGCCCAGGTCGGCGAGCGCCGCGCGCACGGCCGCCGCCTGGTCGCGGTGCGCGGTGCCGACGGCGACCCGGTCCGCGGTGAGCGGCGTCGGGTCGGGGGAGCGCTCGGAGACGGCCGCCCCGCCCCGGTCCAGCAGCCGCCGCACGACCGCCGCGACGGCCCCCACCGCCTCGGGGTCGGTGCGCGGGGTGTGCCGGGCGGGCAGCTCCAGCAGGCCCCAGCCGGAGACCGCCGCCTCGTCGATGACGCGGTCGGGACCCGAGCCGTCCGACG
Organism: Streptomyces sp. NPDC091281; assembly: GCF_044757425.1. Taxonomy (NCBI): domain Bacteria; kingdom Bacillati; phylum Actinomycetota; class Actinomycetes; order Kitasatosporales; family Streptomycetaceae; genus Streptomyces; species Streptomyces sp. NPDC091281. Next base: position 82,761 of record NZ_JBIVUY010000001.1, read on the forward strand.
GGACCGCGAAGGAGAGCCGCCGGTCCCCGTGGCCGGTGCCGCTGCGGAACGGGGTGTACGGGTAGAAGGCCGCCGACACCAGCGGCGCCGCCGACGCGGGCAGCCGCCAGGACACCGGCAGCCGGTGCTGGGGCAGCTCCGGGTTGTGCGCGAGCAGCGTGGTCACCGCCGACGACGACGGGTCGTACGACAGGCCCGCCCACTGGTCGCCGCCCACGATCGAGAACGGGTCGAGCTGCCCCGGGTCGCCCACGAACAGCGCCCGCTCGAACAGCCCGGCCACGGCCAGCAGCCCGTCCGAGCGCATCTGGTACGCCTCGTCGACGATCGCGTGCCGCCACGGCTCGTCGACCTTCACGTGCGCCCACTTCGCCGCCGTCGAGATCACCACCGGCAGCCCCGCCAGGTCGGCGGCCTTCGCCGACTTCCGTACGTGCGGCAGCTCGTCGAGGGCCTTGTCGTAGGCGTCGGTGTCGCTGCTGTGCAGGCGGCCCACCGGCAGGTCGGGGCTCTTCTCGGCGAGCCGCAGCACCAGGTCGTCCACCTGGGCGTTGGTCTGCGCGACCACCATCAGCGGGCGGCCCGCCCCGGCCAGCTCCAGCGCGGCCCGCACCACCAGCGTGGACTTGCCCGCGCCGGGCGGGGAGTCCACGACGACGCCGCGCGCGGTGCCGTGCAGCGTGTCGTGGAGGATGGCGTCGGTGGCGCGGGTCGCGGCCGTACCGGGGTCGAAGACGGCCTCGGTGGTCACAGGGTGTCCTCCTGGGTGACGGGGTCGGCGGCCTCCGCGACCGGTTCGCCGGGCGGCCCGCCGTGCGTCCACGGCGTGTCCTCCGGGTCGGGCAGCTTCGCGCCGCCGCGCTGCTCGTGCTCGAAGAGCGTGAAGCAGACCCGGTCGCCCTTCTCGGGCACCGAGCCGGGCTCCGGTTCCTTGCCGCGGCCCATCTTGTCGACGATCCGCAGCACCAGCAGGTCCTCGGCCTCCCGGCCGACGAACTCCGCGGCCTGCGGCTTGCCGCCGAGCGCGCGGTAGGCCCGCGCGCGCTCCGCCACGTGCGGCCGGTCGTCGGTGCGCACGGTCACCAGCGGGCGCGGACTCGGCCGCTTCCCCTCGCTGTACGCCATGACGACGTCGACGACCTCGCCCGCGAACGCCTCCCCGGCCAGCCGCCGCCCCGCCATCACCAGCGGGTCGTCGAGGGCCTCCTGCGCGTCGAGCCGGGCCTGCTCGCGTTCGCGCGTGGCGAGCTTGTTGGCGGCGGTGACGGCGTCGTCGCGGCGGGGCTGCGGGGGCTCCCCGGCGGTCACCCGGTCGCGGTGGCCGGTGAACGACCAGCGGTCGCGCGTCCACCGCTCCCCGACGCGCGCCCCCTCGGGCAGCGCGCGCAGCAGGTCGATGCCCCGCCACACGTTCTCCCAGGTGGGCAGGGTCCGGCTGAGCACCAGGTCGTACACCACGCGCTCCGCCGCGGTCAGCTCGCCGAGCCGGTCGTCGGCCTCCAGACCGTCCTGGGCGGCGGCCAGCGCGGTGCGCGCGTGGTGATGGCGTTCGATCGCGGGGGCGAGCAGCTTGTTGTCGAACGCCGGGTCGGTGGCCGGACCGGCGGGCGGGGTCAGCAACTGGCCGCGTTCGTCGCGCGCGAGTTCCGCGCGCAGCGCCGCCTCCGCGCCCGTGGCGCCCGCGGGCGGGTCGGTCCAGGCGAGCAGCGCGCCCAGGTGCTGGTCCTCCAGGCCGGACTGCCCGGTCGCCCAGTGCCGGCCGAGGACCTCGGTGAGCGCCAGCAGCAGCGACGAGCCGGGCACCCGGGCGCGCTCCCCGTAGTGCGTCAGCCAGCGGCCGAGGAGCGGCACGCGCGGCGGCGCGGGATACGGCGTCTCCGGGTCCTGCTCCGCCGTACGCCGGAACCGCATGGAGCGGCCCAGGAGGCGGACCAGGTCGACGCCCGCGCGGCTCGGCACGATCAGCTGGGGCGCGTCCGCGCACAGCTCGACCTCGACCTTGACCCGTTTGCCGGTCTCCGGGTCGGTCTCCGCGCGCTCGGCGGCCTCGACGGTGTCGGCGTAGGAGTCGATGTACGGCAGGACGACGTCGGCCAGGTCGGCGAGGAACACGAACCGCAGGTCCCGGTCGCGGGGCTGCGGCACGACGAGCAGCCGGGGCGCGTCCCGGTCGGTGCCGACCAGCGCGCCGAGCGGGGCGCCCGCCTCACCGGCCGTCGTCAGCGGCACGAACACCAGCGGCCGGTCGGCGAGGTGGCGGTGGCGGACGGTCGCGGTGGGCTGGGCGCGGCCGGTGCTGATGGCCTCCAGCCGGGCGAGGGTGGTGATCAGGGACACGGCGCCCCCAGGGCGTCGGCGTCGGTCAGGGCCTCGCGGCGCAGTCGCGCGGCCCGGCGCAGGGCGGCGACCGCCGGGTCGTCGGGGTCGCCCGCCTCGCCGCGCGCGGCGGCCAGGACGTCCTCGACGGTGGCGAGGCCGCCCAGCTCGGCGCGGGCCGGGCGGCCCAGGGTGGTCACCGCTCCGGCGGCGCGGGAGCGGGCGCGGCAGTGGAAGGCCAGCTCGCAGGCGGCCAGGCATTCGGGCGCGTACGTCGCGGGGACGGCCTCGACGGCCTCGGTGAGCCGCTCGGCGGACAGCTCGGGGGAGAAGCAGGTGCCCTCGGGGAGGGTGTCGGCGATGTCCTCGATGCGGGTGAGGCGCTCCAGCTGGCGGCGGGTGACCGCGCGCTGCTTGCGCACGTCCACGGCGGACGCGGTGGGCTGGTTGGAGAAGTCCTTGGGGCAGACCAGCAGCACCCGGTGGTGGACGGGCGGCGCGGGGTCGAGGCGGGCGGCGACCGCCTCCAGTGCCAGCACGTACACCGCGGCCTGGCGGGCGGCGGCGCCGACCTTCGCCGGGTCGGCCGAGCCGTCCAGCATGGGGAACGACTTGATCTCCACGACGGTCCAGCCGCCGCCGGGGTGGACGACGACCGCGTCCGGCTCCAGGAAGGCGGGGGACCCGGCCACGTCCAGCGCGAGCATCGGGTGGTCCAGCAGCGTCCACGTGCCGTCCGCCGCGGCGGCCTCCGTCGCCTCGCGCAGCGCGAGCGCCGTGCGCGCGGTGCGGCCCTCGGGCCCGTACGCCGCGAGGTCGGGGACGTGCGCCGCGGTGGGCGGCTCGGCGCGCGGGTCCAGCTTCTCCCGCACCAGCCGCAGCAGCTCGGCGCCGCCGTCGGCCTTGACCTTCGCCTCGAACGCGTTGCCGCGCGTGAGCGCGAACTGGGACTGGCCGAACGCCGAGGGCGAGCCCAGCGCGCTCGCCAGCGCCGTCTTGTCGACCCCGGCGCCGTCGAGGAGGGCCCGCCGGTCGCAGCCCGGGTTCGCGGCGAGCGCCGCGAGGGCGCGGGCGTCCAGCGCCTTGGCCGGGACCTCCGGGCCGCGCAGGTCAGCGAGCCGCTGCCGGAGCGCCGTCCCCCGCGTCCGAGGGGGAGGCACCCGGGTCGGCTCCGGGCCCGAACGGCGACTCGCGCTGCCGTGGAATTCGTTCACCCGTGGAAGTCTGGCATCCGCCACTGACAATCGAGGCCCGTGCGCCCACAGTTGCGGCCGGGACGAGGTCCCCGGCCGGGGCGACGGGCTCCGGCGCGGCGGCCGCAGCGGAGGCGGGGGCCGGGGTCGCCGTGCCCGGGTCCAGCTTGGCGGCGAGCGCGGGGAAGCGGGCGGCGAGGGCGGCCTTGGCGCGGTCCGCGCGGCGCAGCACCAGCGGCGTCAGCAGCAGGCCCGCGCCCATCACGGCGGCGCCCGCGACGGCGTCGAGGAAGTAGTGGTTCGCGGTGCCCATCACCACGATCGTCGTCACCAGCGGATAGACCACGGCGGCCACGCGCGCGAGGGGCGTCCGCCCGTGCCGCCAGAGGATCACCCCGCACCACAGCGCCCAGCCGACGTGCAGGCTCGGCATGGCCGCGTACTGGTTGGTCATGCCGCCCAGCCCGCGCGGCGCGCTCGCCTCCCCGCCCCACCAGCCGTACGCGCTGTACTGCGCCATGGTGTCGACGAACCCGTGCTCCGCCGACAGCAGCCGGGGCGGGCAGGTGGGCAGCAGGGTGAAGCCGATCAGGCCGATGAACGTCGACGTCATCAGCCAGGTGCGGGCCGCCCGGTAGTGCAGCGCGCGCGAGCGGAACAGCCACACCAGCAGGACCGGCGTGACGATGTAGTGCAGCGACGCGTACCAGAAGTCGGCCGGGACGCCGATCCAGGTCTCCTCGCGGAAGAGCCGGTTCAGCGGGTGCTCGGCGTTGATGCGCAGCACCTTCTCGACGCGCAGGATCGCCAGGCCGTGGTCGACGGCGGTGGTGACGTCGCCGCGCGCGAGGAGCCGCCCCGCCGAGTAGCAGGCGTACACCAGGACGATCAGCGGCAGTTCCGTCCACCAGCGCGGCCGGGTGCGCGGGGCAGCCTCGGTGCCCGGTGTCTCGGTCTGCGGCATCCGATCGCCTCCCCCTTCGTCCTTCGTCCGGCGCCCCGATGGCACGGAGGTGCCACTTTACGGCGTGCTGAAAGCGCCCGAACGGGACGCCCCCGGCCCTCAAAGACGCCGGGATCGCCCGCCGGGTTGCCCCTGATCAGAGTGCGCGATGATGGAGGTGTCCCGCTCCCGATTTCCCCCGGAAGGCATTCCCATGGCACCGCGCATCCTGCTGGCCCGGCACGGACAGACGCAGTGGTCGCTGTCCGGCAAGCACACCGGCAGGACCGACGTGCCCCTCCTGGCGGAGGGCCGGCGCGGCGCCGCCCTGCTCGGGGAGCGGCTGCGCCGCGCGCCGTTCGACGGGCTGCCCGGTGTCGAGGTCCGCACCAGCCCGCTGTCGCGCGCGCGGGACACGTGCGACCTGGCGGGCTTCGGCGACCGGGCCACCGACTGGGACGCCCTCCTGGAGTTCGACTACGGCGCGTACGAGGGCATGACGCCCGCCGAGATCCAGGCCGTCCGCCCCGGCTGGCTGATCTGGCGGGACGGCGTGCCCGGCGGCGAGAGCCTCGCGGAGGTCGCCGCGCGCGCGGACGAGGTGGTCGCCTGGGCCCGCTCCGCCGACCGTGACGTCCTGGTCTTCGCCCACGGCCACATCCTGCGCTCCATAGGCGCCCGCTGGCTCGGCGAGCCCCTGGACTTCGCGGCCCGCATCCGCCTGAACCCCACCTCCCTGTCCGTCCTGGGCTGGGCCTACGGCGAACCGGCCATCGACAGCTGGAACGACCTCGGCCACCTGGACCTGGCGGGCGAGGCGGCCTGAGCGCGCGCGGGGCGCGTGACGCGCGCGTGCTCCACGTGACGCGCGCGGCCGTGGCTCACACCCGCCGGGGCACCGAGGAGTGGCGCTCCAGGAACTCGGAGACGCCCGAGGCGCGGCGGTGCGGGAGCAGCACGCGCGCGGTGCCCGCCAGCATCGTCTGGATGCGGGACGACTGGACCTGGTCGAGCAGGTCCAGGACGCGCATCCCGGCCGCCGCCGCCTCGTCGGGGTGGCCGCCGCGCGCGAGGTCGTCGGCCAGCTCCGCCGTGTAGAGGGCGATGTTGCGGGTGAAGTGGGGGTCCTGGAGGCGTGCCGCCCGCCGCGCGTGCCGGGCCGCGCGCGGCCAGTCGCCCAGCGTGGACCAGCACTGCGCCTCCAGGCCCGCCAGCTCCGCGTCGCCGTAGAAGCTCATCCACTCGGGGTCGGCGTCCGAGGGGCCCCGCCCGTACAGGGCGTGCGCGCGGGCGAGCGCCTGCTCGCAGCCGGTGCGGTCGGCGAGCCCGGCCCAGCCGCCCGCCTCGCGCAGCGCGAGCAGCGACATCAGCCGGGCCGAGCCCAGCGGGCGCGCGACGCGCTGGGCGGCCTGCGCCGCGCGCACGGCCTCCCGGGGGCGGCCCGCGTCGCGCGCGAGGAACGCCGTGTTGCAGAAGGCGTGCGCCTCCAGGGCGTCGTCCCCGGCGGTCCGGGCGGTGGCGAGCGCCTCGGCGTAGTGCGAGCGCGCGTCGTCGAACCGGCCCGAGTCGTGGGCCAGCCAGCCCACCGAGATGGCCAGCTCCCCGGCGCCGGAGTGGAGCCGGTCGGCGGTGCTCTGCCGGACCGTACCGGCGTCCAGCAGCGCGTAGGCGGCGCGCAGGGGTGCCGCCGCGCGCCGGTAGAGGCCGTCGGCGCCGTGCCGGTCGTCCAGCAGCCGAATACGGCGGACCGCCTCCTCCAGGGCGCTCGCCTCGCCTCTTCCGACGCGCCGGGTACGGCGTTGCGCCGCCGACGCGTCCGGGGCGATCGCGAGCGGGCCCAGGGTGGCGGCGGCCACGGTGGCGCCCCCGCCGGTCATGAATGCGCGACGCAGCACGTCGCTCTCCTCGTCGTTGTGGTGCGTGTCGTACAGGTGGTGCGGATCGGGCAAGGGGTGGAGCGGGTGGCGCGGACGCACCGGGTGGTGCGCGTGGGGCGGGTCCTGCGGGTCGTACGGTGCCCGGGGGTCCTGCGGCGCCTGCGGGCCGTACGACCGCCCGGTCCCGGCGGACGCCTGCGCCCCGTACGCCTCCCGCATCCCATACGGATGCCGCACCCCCGGCGTCTCACACTCCCCGTCGGTGGTGTTCCCGGCGGCGCGCGCCCCCCGGCCCCGGACGGTCGAGCGGGGCGCGAAGCCGAGGTCGGTGAGCGTGCGGCCGGGGAACATGTGCAGGAACACCCGCTCGTAGGCGTAGTTGGGACAGCGGATCTCGCCCGCCTCGACGCGGCCGATGTAGCGCGCGTCGCAACTGACCCGCTCGCCGATCTCGCGCGCGGCCCTGCGGACCAGGGCGGCGAACTCGGCCGGTGAGCGCTGTCCGCGCAGGTGCCGGAAGGCGAGGTTCGGCCGTGCTGGCCGGTTGGGCCGGGGTGGGGGCACCGTCGACGACGCCATGGCCGGGTCCTCTCGTGCGAACCGTCGAACCACGCCGGACCAGGGACGGGCCGACCGGGACGCCGGTCCGATCACCCTGGTGCGGCGGGCATGAACGTACCCGCTGTGATCGGGGCGGCACGCGGTGTTTGGCTACAAACCGGATATCTCATCCGAGATCTGCCATGAACTGCCATCCTTTGCGGCGTACTTCCGCCGTAGCCCTTGACGGCCTCACGCGTTGTACCCGCCGGACCGTGAAGTGGCTGCGATGGAGGCCCGGATGGAGACCAGCCGGAGCGACGGCTCCCCCCTGTCGTGCGGACCCGCGTGCGACCTCGTGACCGTGCCGACGCGGCACGGGCTGGAGGCCGTCGACATCCTGCGCCGGGGCGCCGGGGAGGGCGAGACGGTCGGCCCCGTCCTCCACGACGACGGACACGACACCCTCGGCTTCCTGGTGCCGCCCGGCACCGCCGCCGCGTGGGACGTCCCCGGCAGCACCTGTACGGAGACCGACGGCCGGGGCCTGAGACTCGCCCCCGAACCGCCGGTCGAGGGCTCGGACTGGCTCCTGCCGCCCGGCGAGGCGGACCTCGCGACCGATCCGGCCGTCCTCCAGCGGGCGCTCGGCGAGGCCGCCCGCCTGATCGAGGCGGCCGACAGCTGCCGCTGAGCGGCACCCGGCGACCCGCGCCGCCCGGCCGGCCGCGCCGCCCCGCCACCGGTGCGGCGGCACCTCCCGGCGGCTGCGAAAATGCCCTCATGGCACGGTCCAGGAACTCCCGGCGCGCACGCGACACCGACTTGGTGGTCGCCGAACCGGTCGACGGCGGACTCGCCCAGCTCGTGCCCGACCGCGACCGCCCGCGGGCCTGGACGCTGCTCATCGACGGGGCGCCCCAGTCCCACGTCGACCTCGACGACCCGACGTACCTCTCCTTCGAGTACCAGCGGCGGATCGGGCACGTCATCGACCTCGCCGCGCCGCCCGGCCGCCCCCTGCGCGCCGTGCACCTCGGCGGCGGCGCCCTCACCCTCGCCCGGTACGTCGCCGCGACCCGCCCCCGCTCCACCCAGCAGGTCGTCGAGCGGGACGCCGCCCTCGTCCACCTGGTCCGCCGCGCACTCCCCCTCGACCCCGGCGCGCGCGTCCGGGTCCGTACGGCCGACGCGCGCGAGGGACTCGCCAAGGTGCCGGACGGCTGGGCCGACCTGGTCGTCGCCGACGTCTTCAGCGGCGCCCGCACCCCCGCCCATCTGACCTCGACGGAGTTCCTCGACGAGGTCCGCCGCGCCCTCGCCCCCGGCGGGCTCTACGCCGCGAACCTCGCCGACGGCCCGCCCCTCGGCCACCTGCGCGGCCAGATCGCCACCGCCGCCGCCCGCTTCGCGCACCTCGCCCTCGTCGCCGACCCGGCCGTCCTGCGCGGCAGACGGTTCGGCAACGCCGTGCTCGTCGCCTCCGCCGGGACGCTGCCGACCGACGGACTGACCCGCAGGGCCGCCTCCGACCCGCACCCCGCGCGCGTCGAGCACGGCAGGGCGCTCACCGACTTCACCGGCGGCGCCGCCCCCGTCCGGGACGCCTCGGCGGTCGCCTCACCGGCCCCGCCGCCCTCGGTATTCCACTGATCGGTACGTGTGATCAGTACGGGTGATCAGTACGTGTTGACCTCCACCCGCGGCGGGCCGTCGTGCCAGGTGCAGAACACCGACACCCGGTCCGCGCCCGAGGCGAACTCCACCCGGATCCACGACTCCGTCTTCCACACCTGCATCGACCAGCCCGCGCCCGGCGTCGCCGACACCAGCGCCGCGGACGCCGTACCGATGTCGAACAGCACGCGCCCGCCTTCGGTGTCGTAGCTCTTCACCTCACCGGACGGCCCCTTGGACGCCGGTGGTGCGGAAGGGGAGGGCGTGCCCCGCGTCGGGCCCGGCGACGCGGAGGGCGCGGGGCCGTCGGACGCCGACGAGCCGGGCGGGACGGCGGGGCCCGCCGAACCGTCCGGGTCCGGGGCCGCCGACGCGGCGGGGGAGCCCGAGGGCGCGGCGGGGGACGACGCGTCCGGCCGCCCCGCGCCGCCGTCCGGCCGCGCCTCGGCGGCCGCCAACGGCACGGCCCGCGGCGGGTCGTAGGCCGTGCCCGCCATGACCGTGTGGACACCCCACCACGACAGGGTGACCGCCGCGCCCGTGGCGAGCAGCCAGGCCAGTACGAGTACGAGTCCTCTGCGCATCGCGGGCCATCCTGCCCCACCGGGACCACCCGTTGTCCACAGGCGGGGAGTTGTCCACAGGCCCGGATGCGGCTCCGCGGCATGGCGTACGGTGCGGCGCATGGCAAGTGTGCTCGTGGTCGAGGACGACCCCTTCGTGCGGTCCGCGCTCATCCGGCACCTGACCGAGGCCGCGCACACCGTGCGCAGCGTCGGGACGGCGCTGGAGGCGCTGCGCGAGGTCGCCCATCTCCGCTTCGACCTGGTCGTGCTGGACCTCGGACTGCCCGACCTGGACGGCTCCGAGGCCCTCAAGATGCTGCGCGGCATCACCGACGTGCCCGTCATCATCGCGACCGCCCGCGACGACGAGACGGAGATCGTCCGCCTGCTCAACGCGGGCGCGGACGACTACCTCACCAAGCCGTTCTCCGTGGAGCACCTCTCCGCCCGGATGGCGGCCGTCCTGCGCCGCTCCCGCGCGACCGCCGGGGAGCCACCGCCCTCCGAGGTGCTGCGGGTGGGCGGGCTGACCGTCGACCCGCTGCGCCGCCAGGCCGAGCTGGACGGCGTCCGACTCGACCTCACCCGCCGCGAGTTCGACCTGCTGGCCTTCCTCGCGGGCCGCCCCGGCGTCGTCGTCCCCCGCCGCGAACTCCTCGCCGAGGTCTGGCAGCAGTCCTACGGCGACGACCAGACCATCGACGTCCATCTCTCCTGGCTGCGCCGGAAACTGGGGGAGACGGCGGCCCGCCCCCGCTATCTGCGCACCCTGCGCGGCGTGGGCGTGAAACTGGAACCGCCCCTGGAGGAGACCCGGTTCGGCGAGGCGCCCGCCGGGGGCCCGCCCGCGGGGGAGGCACCGCGATGAGGTGGGCGCTGGTCAGGGTCTGTCTGGCGGTCACCACCATGGTCGTGGTGGCCTTCGCCGTCCCGCTCGGCCTGGTCATCAAGGAGATGGTCCGCGACCGCGCCTTCTCCAACGCCGAACGGGAGGCCGCCGTCGTGGTGCCCGCCCTCTCCATCACCACCGACCGCGACCAGTTGGAGCGGGTGGTGGCCGCCGCGGGCTCCGACGACGGCATGGCCCTGCACCTCCCCGCCGGGGACGGCCGCCCCGCCCTCGACCTCGGGCGGCAGCGGGCCGCCGACGCCGACATCGCCGCCGTCCGCGCGCTGGGCCGGGCCTCCACCGCCGAGGTCCCCGGCGGCTCCGCCCTGCTCCAGCCCGTCGCCCTCGGCCTCGGCACCGCGGTCGTGGAGGTCTACGTCCCCGAGTCGGAGACCGGCCACGGCGTCGGCACCGCCTGGGCGGTCCTCGCGGCCGTCGGCGCCGCCCTCGTCGTCGGCTCGGTCGCCGTCGCCGACCGGCTCGGCGTCCGCATGGTGCGCCCCGCCCGGCGCCTCGGCGAGGGGGCGCGCGCCCTGGGCGAGGGGAAGCTCGGCGCGCGCGTCCCCGAGGACGGGCCGAGCGAACTGCGGCGCGCGGCCGTCGCGTTCAACTCCATGGCCGACCAGGTCGTCCAACTCCTGGCGAACGAGAGGGAGCTGGCCGCCGACCTCTCCCACCGGCTGCGCACCCCGCTGACCGTGCTGCGGCTCAACGCGGCCTCCCTCGGCGACTCCCCGGCCGCCGACCAGACCCGGGCCGCCGTCGCCCAGTTGGAGAGGGAGGTCGACACCATCATCCGTACCGCGCGGGAGGCCAAGCCGCAGACCGCCGCCGCCGGGCCGGGCGCCGGGTGCGACGCCGCCGAGGTGGTCCGGGAGCGGATGGCGTTCTGGTCGGCGCTCGCCGAGGACGAGGACCGCAAGGTCCGGGTCGCCGGGGTCGACCGCCCGGTCCGTATCCCCGTGGCCCGCGCCGACCTCGCCGCCGCCCTCGACGCCCTCCTCGGCAACGTCTTCCGGCACACCCCGGAGCGCACCGCCTTCGCGGTCGACGTGCACGACGCCGAGGACGCGGTGATCGTCCTCGTCTCGGACGCAGGGCCCGGGATAGCCGACCCCGAGGCCGCGATGGCGCGCGGGCGCGGCTCGGGCAGCGCGGGCTCGACCGGCCTGGGGCTGGACATCGTGCGGCGGCTCGCGGAAGCCACCGGCGGGGACGTCCGGATCGGCTCGTCCGTGCTGGGCGGCACCGAGGTGCGGATCTGGATCCAGACCGACGGCGTCGGCGTCGGCGAAGGCCGGGCCGGGACGGGCGGCGGCCGGAACCCGGCGCGCGCGGGCCACCGCGGCGCCGGCGGTCTCCGAAGACGCAGACCGGGCCGGTCGCTCCCGGGCGCCCGCCGCTCGGGCCCCTGACGGCCGCAGGCCGTGTGCGGGCGGACGTGGGGACGGGCGCGGTCCGCCCCCCCGGCGGCACACCGCGCCCGTCACCTCGTCTCACGTCACCTCAGGTCACCCTGACGGCACCACCGGCCGGGGTGGACGCGGGAGCCCCGCCCGGGGACGCCCGTGCCCGCCCGTCGTACCGCGGCGGCCGACCGTGTCCGTTCAGGCGCTCTCCAGCTCCGGCAGGGTGCCCGACTTGGCCGCCCGGCTGTACCAGAGGGCGCTGGACTTCGGGGTCCGCTCCTGCGTCGCGTAGTCCACGTACACCGCGCCGAACCGCTTCTCGTAGCCGTACGCCCACTCGAAGTTGTCCAGCAGGGACCACAGGTAGTAGCCGCGCACGTCGGCGCCGTCGGCGATGGCGCGGCGTACGGCGTGCAGGTGGCCGTGGAGGTAGGCGATGCGCTCGGGGTCGTGGACGCGGCCCTCCGGGTCGGGCTTGTCGTCGTAGGCGGCGCCGTTCTCGGTGATGTAGAGCGGCAGGCCGGGGGCGTCGCGGGTGTAGCGCATCAGGAGGTCGTACAGCCCGGTCGGGTCGATGGTCCAGCCCATCTCGGTGCGGTCGCCCGGCGTCTGGTGGAAGGCGACGCCGTCCGCGCCGGGCCAGGGGGAGTGCTCGCTGGCGCCGTGGCCGTCGGCGCCGTGGCTCTTGGCGTCGGGATCGGCGGCGGAGACCAGGGTGGGCGTGTAGTAGTTCAGGCCCAGCGCGTCCAGCGGCTGGTGGGCGGTGGCGAGGTCGCCGTCGAGGACGTACGACCAGTCGGTGATCGACGCGGTCGCCTCGAACAGCGTCTCCGGGTAGGCGCCGCGCAGGATCGGGCCGTGGAAGACGCCGTTGGCGAGGTCGTCGATGGTGCGGGCGGCGACCAGGTCGGCGGGCGACTGCGACACCGGCCGCACGACGGCCGAGTTGAGGCTGATCGCCACCTGGTTGCGGGCGGGCATCACCGAGCGCAGCGCGGTCGTCCCCAGACCGTGCGCCAGGTTGAGGTGGTGGGCGGCGCGCAGCGAGGCGGCCGGGTCGGTGCGGCCGGGGGCGTGCACGCCGGACGCGTAGCCGAGGAAGGCGCTGCACCAGGGCTCGTTGAGGGTGATCCAGCGTTCGACGCGGTCGCCGAGCGCCTCGCCGACGATGCGCGCGTACTCGGCGAACCGGTGGGCGGTGTCCCGCTCCGGCCAGCCGCCCGCGTCCTCCAGTTCCTGCGGGAGGTCCCAGTGGTAGAGGGTGACGGCGGGCTGGATGCCGGCGGCGAGCAGTTCGTCGACCAGCTTGCGGTAGAAGTCCAGGCCGCGCTGGACGGCCGGTCCGCGCCCGGTGGGCTGCACCCGCGACCAGGAGACGGAGAAGCGGTACGACGTCAGGCCCAGGTCGGCCATGAGCGCGACGTCGTCGCGGTAGCGGTGGTAGTGGTCGACAGCGATGTCACCGGTCTCGCCACCGGCGGTCTTGCCGGGGGTGTGGCTGAAGGTGTCCCAGATGGAGGGCGTGCGGCCGTCCTCCCGCACCGCCCCCTCGATCTGGTACGCGGACGTCGCGGCGCCCCAGTGGAAGCCGGCGGGGAAGGTCACCGGGTTGGCCGGCTGTGCGGACTCAGTCATGGAAGCGCTCCCATGGGTGGTCGTCGAGGTCTTCGAGACCGACGGAGGATGAGGAAGGAAGAAGGAGAGGAAGGGGAGAGGAGAGAAGGGGGAGAGGGAAGGCGAGAAGGGGGAAGGGGCGGTGGGCGGGGAGAGAAGGCGGTGGTGGGGCCGGAGCTTCGATGACCCGGCCCCGCGCGAAGCAGGAGGCGCCGTCGCACGCAGTGCGGACCGCCCGCCGTACCGACCGCGCGCCACACGCATCACACGCATCGCGCATCACGCGCCACACGCATCGCGCGCCACACGCCCCGCGCGCCACCCGCACCGCACGCGGCACTCACGCCCCGCGCGCCCCCGCCGGGCGGTCGTCAGCCCTTCACGGCGCCCTGCATGATGCCGCCCACGATCTGCTTGCCGAAGATCGCGAACACCAGCAGCAGCGGGAGGGTGCCGAGGAGTGCGCCCGCCATGATCAGGGACTGGTCGGGGGTGTACCCGCGGCCGAGTCCCGCGACCGCCACCTGCACGGTCGGGTTGCCGGTCTGGCTCAGGACGAGGAACGGCCAGAGGAAGTCGTTCCAGGTCTGCACGAACATCAGCATGCCGAGCACGGCCATCGCCGGGCGGGCCGCGGGGAACACCACGTGCCACACCACCCGCCAGCTGCTGGCGCCGTCGACCCGGGCCGCCTCGATGATCTCGTCCGGCAGCGCCTGGATCAGGTACTGCCGCATGAAGAACACGCCGAACGCGCTCACCAGCGAAGGCAGGATGACCGCCTGGAGCTGGTCGGTCCACTCCAGCTTGGCGACCAGCATGTAGAGCGGGATCACGCTGAGCTGCGGCGGCACCATCATGGTGCCGATCACGATCAGCATGAGGGCGCCCCGCCCCCGGAAGCGCAGTTTGGCGAAGGCGAACCCGGCGATCGTCGACAGGATCACGATGGTGACGGCCGAAGTCCCCGCCACGATCGTGGTGTTGACGAAGGCCTTGCCGAGGTTGGCGTCGTTCCAGGCCACGTCCAGGTTGCGGAAGAGGTTGGAGCCGAACCAGAACGGCGGCGGGTTCTGGGCCAGCCGGTTGTTGTCGCGGGAGGCGGCGATCGCCGTCCACACCAGCGGGAACAGCGAGCCCAGGGTGAACACGGCGAGGATCACGTACGCGATCGGTCCCGCGTGCATCTGTCCGCCCGCGCGGGCCGACCTGGACCGCAGGACGCGGCCCCGGGGGGTCTTGCGCGGCTCGGTCTCCGGCTCCGGCGGAGTCAGTGTCGTCGTCACGGCCGTACTCCTAACTACTGGCGCGCAGCCGGCGCGAGATGACGTAGTTGACGATGCCGATCACGATCAGGATCAGGAACATCGTCCAGGCGATCGCGGAGGCGCGGCCCAGGTGCTGGTTCACCCAGCCCTGCTCGTAGAGGTAGAGGCCCAGCGTCTGGAACTGGTGCTCCGCGCCGCCGGACGCCCCCTTGTTGGCGTCGAACAGCAGCGGTTCGCCGAAGACCTGGCTGGCGCCGATCGTGGAGACGACCACCGTGAAGAGGATCGTCGGGCGCAGCGCGGGCAGCGTGACGTGGAGGAACTGCTGCCAGCGGCTGGCGCCGTCCAGCGCCGCCGACTCGTAGAGGTCCTGCGGGATCGCCTGCATCGCGGCCAGGTAGATCAGCGCGTTGTAGCCGGTCCAGCGCCAGATGATGATCGAGGAGACGGCTATCTGGGACGGCCAGCGGTCGTTCTGCCAGTCGACCGGGCTGATCCCGACCAGGTCCAGGCCCCAGTTGATCATGCCGTAGTCACGGCCGAAGAGCAGGACGAAGACGAGGGAGGCGGCGGCGATGGAGGTCGCGTACGGCGCGAGCATCGCGACGCGGTAGAACGTCGAGGCGCGCAGCCGGTAGTTGAGGATGTGCGCGAGGCCCATCGCCATCAACAACTGCGGCACGGTCGAGATGATGCCGATGGTCAGCGTGTTCTTCGCCGCGTTCCAGAAGAAGTCGTCGTCGAAGATCCGCGTGTAGTTGCGCAGCCCCACCCAGTTCATGTCGGTGGGCGCGGTCATCTCCACCTGGTGCAGCGAGGCCCACCCGGTGTAGATCAGCGGGAACAGCCCGAACGCCAGGAACAGCAGGAAGAACGGGGAGACGAAGGCGTACGGGCTCCAGCGGATGTCGCGCTGCCAGCGCCGGGAGAGCCGGGCGCGGCGCCTGATGTCCGCCTCGGTGGGCCCGGCCTGCGGGCGGCCCGGGGCCGCGCCCCCCTCCTTCGAGGGGGGCGCGGCGGTGTCGTGGCGAGTGGCCATGCGGGTCACTTGTCCAGGTTGTTGTCGATGGTCTTCGTCGCCGTCTCCCAGGCCTCCTCGGGCGACTTGCCCTTGGTGACGAGGATGACGCCGTTGTCGGCGAGGCCCTGGCCGATGATCTGGTCCTTCGGGCCGATCACCTGGACCGGGGCGGCCTTGGCGGCCTCGGCGAAGATGGTCCCGATCGGGGCTTCACCGGTCATCTCGTTCTTGGCGCCGGTGACTTCGGGCATCGTGTACGTGCTGGGCGCGCTCGGGAAGGAGCCCTGCACCTTGAACAGCTTGGCCTGCTGGGCGGGCGCGGTGAGCCAGGCGGCGAGCTTCTCCGCCTCCTTCACGTTCTTGCCGCTGGACGGGACGGAGAGGAACGACCCGCCCCAGTTCGCGGACTTGGGCGCCACGGCCACGTCCCACTTGCCGGCCGACTCGGGCTTCGACTTGCCCTTGATGTAGCCGAGCATCCACGGCGGGCACGCCATCGCGGCGAACTTGCTGTTGGCGATGCTGGTGTCCCAGGCGGGCTGGAACTGGGTCTGGTTGCCGACCAGGCCCTCCTCGGCGGCCTTCGCGGTGAGGTCGAAGGCCGCCTTCACCGCCGGGTTGGTCTTGTAGATGACCTTGCCGGAGGAGTCGTAGAAGCGCTCCGACTCGCTGCCGAGGATCGCGCTCAGCAGGCCGCCGGGGGAGTCCGCGAAGGTGGTGCCCTTGGGCGCCTTCGCCTTGTACTGCTCGCCGACGTCGACGAACTTGTTCCAGTCGCCCGCCCAGAGCTTGCCGACCTCGGCGCGGTCGGTGGGCAGACCGGCGGCCTTGAAGAGGTCCGTGCGGTAGCAGATGGCCATCGGGCCGACGTCCGTGCCGAAACCGATCGTCTTGCCGTCCTGGGTGGTGGCCTGCGCCCACTTCCAGTCGAGCCAGTCGCTCTTGTTCACACCCGAAACCTTGGACAGGTCCTGGAACTTGCCCGCCTGGGTGGCGACGACCTCGGCGATGTTGCCGACCTCGACCGCCTGGATGTCCTGGAGCCCGCTGTTGGTCGTGAGGTGGTTGACCAGCGCGGGGTAGTAGTTCTCGTTCCGCTCGGTGACGTTCTCGGCGATCTTGATGTTCGGGTTGAGCTTCTCGTACTCGTCGTAGAGCCCGGCCTCCTTGAAGCCGAACGTGCCGAAGAGCCCGAGCGTGATCGTGGTCTTGCCCTTGCCGCCGGACGACGAGTTGTCGGAACCCCCGTCTCCACCGTCGTCGGCACAGCCGGCCAGCAGCCCGGCGCCCAGCGTCGCCACCGTCGCCAGGACCACTACCCGTCGCGAGTTTCGGGTACGTGCTCGCATTGCGTCCTCCTGTTGCCCTGACGTGCCGACCCCCCGGCCAACTGCATTGTTGGGCCCGTTAGTTTCTCGCTGCGGCTCGGGCGGGGAACGTGCGGGATGTGTATGTGTCAGGTACCGTGGGAGCGCTCCCACAAGTGATGTGTTGAAGAGTCGCGGGTTCGGGCGGGGGTGTCAAGGGTGGGAGCGCGAGGAGATGCGTTCAGTTATCCGGCTGTTAACTAAGCCGACGAGGCGACGCTTTTCGGCCGCCCCGGATGCCCGGGGGTCCGTGGTATCACGGGTCGGGGGTGGGGGTGGAGGGGTTCGGAGGGGGTCCTTCCGGGGGGCTTGCGGAGCCTTCTTCCGAGGGCGCGCGGGTTGCGCGGGTTCCGCGCCGTGCCGTGGGCGGGGGCCCCGGACCGGGCCGCGAACCCGTATCGGACCTGCACCCCACCTCGGACCTGCACTCCACCTCGTACCGGACCCGTATCGACCCCGTACCGACCAGCTTCCACCCCCGTACCGACCAGCTTCCGCCCCCCGTGCCGACCAGGTTCCGCCCCCGTCCGGATCGGGCGGAACTCCTGGCCACGACCGTCGGACCGGCTGTGACTGTTACATTCCAGGCCGGAGCAGGATGACCGGATGAGCAGGACCGGAAAGCGCTGACATGACCGGTGCGCACGACGGGACCGGCGCGACCGGCGCGAGACGACCGCGGGAAGGCGGAGCCCATGGCAAGCCACGGAGCGCGGGGACGGAGCGGTGGCCGCCCGACCCTGGAGGAGGTCGCCGCGCGCGCCGGCGTGGGCCGCGGGACGGTCTCCCGGGTGATCAACGGCTCGCCGCGGGTCAGCGACGCGACCCGGGCCGCCGTGGAGGCGGCCGTCGCCGAACTGGGCTACGTCCCCAACACGGCCGCCCGCGCGCTGGCGGCGAACCGTACGGACGCGATCGCCCTGGTCGTGCCCGAGCCGGAGACGCGGTTCTTCAACGAGCCGTACTTCTCGGAGATCCTCCGCGGCGTCGGGGCCGAACTGGGCGACACCGAGATGCAGTTGCTGCTGATCTTCGCGGGCAGCGACCGGGAGCGGCGCCGACTCGCGCAGTACCTGGCCGCGCACCGGGTCGACGGCGTGCTGCTGGTCTCCGTCCACGCCAACGACCCGCTGCCCGACCTGCTGGCCCAGTTGGAGATCCCGGCGGTGATCAGCGGCCCGCGCTCGGCCGCGGAGACCCTGCCCTCGGTGGACTCCGACAACTACGGCGGCGCGCGGTCGGCGGTCGAGCACCTGCTGGCACGGGGTGCCCGCACCATCGCCCACATCACCGGCCGCCTCGACGTGTACGGCGCGCAGCGGCGCCTCGACGGCTACCGTGACGCCCTGCGCGACGCGGGCCACCCGCCGGACGAACGCCTCATCGCGGCGGGCGACTTCACCGAGGAGGGCGGCCACCGCGCGATGACCGAGCTGCTGGCCCGCAACCCCGACCTGGACGCGGTGTTCGCGGGCTCCGACCCGATGGCGGCCGGTGCCCGCCAGGCGCTGCGCGAGGCGGGCCGCCGCGTGCCCGACGACATCGCGCTGGTCGGCTACGACGACTCCGCCATCGCCCGCCACATGGACCCGCCGCTGTCCAGCGTCCGCCAGCCCATCGAGGAGATGGGCCGCCGCATGCTGGACCTCCTCCTCGCCGAGATCGCCGACCGCCGCCCGGCGGTCTCCCGCGGCCTGGAACGCCGCCAGGTGGTCCTGGCGACGGAACTGGTGGAGCGGGCGTCGTCGTAGGCGCGTACGCGTGGAGTCCCGTACGCCGGTTGCGTGACGCCGGTGTGCCCGTACGCCGGTTGCCTGACGCAGGTGTGCCCGTGCGCCGGTAGCCCCGATGCCCCGCCGTCGGGGCGGCCGTCCGCGGATCAGATCCGGGCGAGCCGGTCCACCAGCAGCTCCACCCTGCGCGCGGTGTCCTCCGGCGGGAGCCGTCGGGCCCGGGTCAGGGTGGCGAGTCCGTGCAGGGCCGCCCAGAACACCTCGGTGAACAGCCCCGGATGGACGTCGTCCCCGGCCACGTCGCCAAGGCTCTCCAGCAGGGCGGCGAAGGCGTCCTTGAGCGGCTCCGGGGTCTCCTCGGCGGCGAAGGCCAGACCGCCGTCGAGCTGGAACAGGGCGTCGTAGACCGCCGGATTCTCTGCGGCGAAGTCGAGGTAGGCGCGGGCGAGGGCGGTGACGCGGGCGCGGGTGCGGGTGCTGTCCGCGGCGGAGGTCGCGGAGACGGCGGAGGTGGCGGCCCGCAGCGCCGCGGCCATGTCGATGGCGCCTTCGAGGGCGACGGCGCCGATGATCTCGCGTTTGCCGCGGAAGTGGCTGTAGAGGACGGGCTGGCTGTACTCGATGCGCTCGGCGAGCCGACGGGTGGTGACCGCGTCCCAGCCCTGCTGCTCGGCGAGTTCGCGGGCGGTCGCCACGATGAGACGTTCGCGCTCCGCCCGTTCGCGCTGTTTGCGTTCCTGTACCGACATGACGGAATCCTAGCATCGCTAGACAATCAAGCGGCAGTAGGTCTAGCGTTGCCACATCACCTAGCAGCGCTAGATTCAATGCTCGTGGGGAGTCGTCATGCTCGACGCACTTGAGGTGTTCACCACCGTCTCCGTCGGCGTGATGGTGGGGGTGGAGTTCTCGGTCGCCTTCGTCATCAACCCGATCCTCAACGCCCTTCCCGAGGACAGCGGCCAGCTCGGCCGCGCCCACGGAGGCCGGATGCTCGGGGCGGTGATGCCGGTCTGGTACATCACGTCGCTCGTGCTGGTCGCGGTCTGGGCGGTGGCCCGCCGGGACCACGACGGCACGGGCCTGGTCGTCACGGCGGGCGCGTTGCTGCTGCTCAGCGTGGTCATGTCGGTCCTGCTGCTCGTCCCGATCAACAACCGGGGCAAGACCTGGACCCCCGACAACCGCCCCGACGACTGGAAGGAACAGATGAACCGCTGGGACCGCTTCCACTACGCCCGCGTCGCGGTCATCATCGCCGCCTTCACCCTCCTGGTCACGGCCCTGACATGAGCCGCCGACCCGTCACGGGTCC
The DNA here is from genome assembly GCF_044757425.1 of Streptomyces sp. NPDC091281. Taxonomy (NCBI): domain Bacteria; kingdom Bacillati; phylum Actinomycetota; class Actinomycetes; order Kitasatosporales; family Streptomycetaceae; genus Streptomyces; species Streptomyces sp. NPDC091281. The sequence goes on from NZ_JBIVUY010000001.1 coordinate 102,489, forward strand.
GGTGCCACGCGCTCCCCGCTCTCCGGGCGGCGGTCTAGGACCGCCACCGCACCTCCCCGTCCTGCGTCTCCTCCGTCGCGGACAGGCCCGCCGCCGTGGCGACCGCCGCTGACGCGTGGTGGTCGGGATGGATGTGGGCGACGACCGTACGGACGCCCCGCGTGCGCAGATGGGCGACGAGTCCCCGGGCCGCCTCGGAGGCGATGCCGCGGCCCTGCCAGGGCGTGCCGATCACCCACGCGACCTCGGCCAGGCGGCCGCCCTCCGTGACGGTCGCCTGGACGGTGCCGACCGCGCGGGCGTCGCCCCGTTGCCGTACGACCCAGTTCCACCACGTCTCCCCGGGATCGGGCGACCCTGCGACAAGCCGCTCGTAGCGGGCGCGCAGGGCCTCGGCGCCGCTGGGAGCACCGCCGATGAAGACGTGCAGCGCCGGGTCGCCCAGCACCTCCGCCATCTCCTCGGCGTCGGCGACCCGGAGGGGGAGCAGATCGAGACGCGGCGTACGGAACGGCTCGGCGGGAGGTGGGGGAGGGGAAGCGGGCAAGGGGAGGGTCCGTCCTCGGGGTGTGTGACCTGGTGCGGGATCTCTGAGGAGGATGTCAGAGGCTGTCCGTTGCCGTGGAACAGTCCTCTGGAGCAGCCCCTGAGGGTGCGGAGTCAGGGTCTCGTCACGGCTTGCGCGGTACCACGAAGCCGCGTACCGGCCGCTCTTCTCGTGGGCTGCGTGAGTCCGGCCGCCGCGCACGCTTCCACGCCGCGACCAGTTCCGCGTACCGCGGGTCGATCCACTCGGGCATGGCCACCTCCGGTCGTCAGGCTACGTCGTCACGCGACCGGTGGTTCGGGCTTCGGCATCGGGCGGATCGTGCACTCCGGCGCGTGCTGGCACTTCGCCGCCACCGAGACCAGCGTCTCGTCGGACGGTGGTCCCCACAGCTCGGGGTCCGCTTCCCAGCCGAGGGCCGCGATGGCCTCACGGGTCCGGTCCAGGATCAGGGGGTCGTAGTGGGTGGGGCCGACACCGGAGTTACGGGAGCAGGCGACGACGAACTTCAGGCCCTCCTCGACGATGCGCCCGGCCGTCTCGCCGGTCATCCGGGGGTTGGCGTCCATTACGGTGCGGCGGCAGCCGGCGAACCGGTCGTCGGTGACGAGCGTGCGGGCCGCAGCCGGTAAAGGTCGTGGGGGCATGGGACCGGGGCCGGGCAGGGTTACGCCCATGGACTTCTCCTCGGGGGGCGATGGGGCGGGGGGAGAGAGTCGGCCCGGCCGGGATACACCGACCGAGCCGACGGGGAGCCGGGCTCAGTGGCGTCGTCGGCCGTGGCGGACGATCCGGTACAGGGCCACACCGGTCTCGCAGCGCCCGCCGACCTCGGCGCACCGCTCACAGCCCCCCGCGTGCTCGAACAGCGCCTGGAGCGCGACCGTCGACGCGTGTCCCGCGCACGCCCGGGGGTACCAGTACGTCCCGTCCGGCAGCCGCTGTTCGCCCAGGTCCACGGCCGTCTCGGGGGTGAGGCGCTCGCCGCCCCAGAGACAGTCGGCGCCGCGCGCCCGGTCGGATGTGATGTCGCTGACGGGAGGGAGCGGCAGGGCCGCGAACGCCTCGGGTGGCGTGTCGATCGTGGTGGTCATCCGTCACTCCGCAGGGGGTCGCGGCGCTCCGAGTCCCTGTGCTGCCTCTTCCAGGCGGGTGCCATGAGGTTCATGACCAGGACCGTAGATCTCACCAGAACGCGATCGCCCCCTGATTGCGTCGGATTGCGACCGCCGAGGTCGCGCTTGCGCCGATTGGCTACGCGAGGTTCAGCGACGCCCGCGCGCGTCCGACCAGACGGCGGGCCGTCACCCCGTACTCCGCCGACTCGTTCAGCCAGTCCCATGCCCGCAGATACAGCCGGACGTCCTCGTCCGCCGTCAGCCACAGCTCCTCGCTGATCGTCTCCACGATCACCAGGCCCTTGTCATAGATCCAGAACGCGTGGGGTGCTGTGCGCCTCAGTTGGGTGCCGAAGGGCAGGATGCCCACCTCGACCCGCTGTCGGCCGACGAGGTTGTAGAGCCGGTCGAGTTGCTCCGCCATGACGTCGGCCGGGCAGGACCGGTGGTAGAGGGCGGCTTCGCAGATCAGGAACTTGAAGGACTTGCCCGGCTCGTACAGGGCGTCCTGGCGCCGCATCCGTGCCTGGACGGCGGCGTCCGTCGTGGGCGCGATACCGCGGAACTCGGCGTTGCTGTCGAAGACGACCCGGGCGTATTCCGGGGTCTGGAACAGGCCCGGTACGCGGCTGACCTCGAGGCCGCGGATCTCGGTCGTCGCCTCGGTCTGCCGGACGGCGATCTCCTGGCGGGCGCGGTGGCCTCCGGCCAGTTGCCGCCGCCAGGACCGGTGCGGTATCCGCAGGTCCAGCGCGGCCAGCCTGCCGTGCAACTCGGTCTCGGCCTCGGGCTGTTCTACGGCCGTGGCCCACGCCGTGAGGTCGGCCCGGCTCGGGGTCTGTTTGCCGTTCTGCAGGCGCGAGACCTTCGAGGTCTGCCAGCCCAGCCGCGCGGCGAGGTCCTTGCCACCGAGACCGGACTCGACCCGCAGCTCGCGCAGGCGCGCGCCGAGGGTCTCGCGGGCGGTCTGGAAGTCGCTGCTCACATGGTCGACGCTACCCGCGCGCGCCGAACTGCGCAGCGGGCACCGCGTGATGCCAGGCCGCGTCCCGCGCCTGGCAGGCGGCGAGGACCTGGGCGGGGTCCTCGGTGACGTGGACGCCCAGGGTGGTGTCGGTGTCGTCGAACGCGAAGCGGGCGAGGAGGCGGGAGTCGAACAGCCAGAAGTCGTAGTCGGGCAGCCGCAGTTGTCGGGTCTGCGCACGGGTGAGGTAGCGGATGTCCTCCCCTGCATCGACGTTCGTGACGGCGCGCGCGAGGAGGAACCGCTGCCCCTGGGTGAAGGGTTCGTCGACCAAGCGCACCCGGGCGAATGTCTTCCCGGCCGACGTCTGCTCGGTCACGTTCCGCCGCCAGGCGTTGGGCGGTTCGGATGTGACGTCGTGGCCGTCGAGGAACCGCTGCCACAACGGCGAGTTGCGGTCGGAGGCGTAGCCCTGGCGGGTCTCCATCCGCCAGGCGGTGTGCCGGAATTCCGCGAAGAGGTGGGAGATCGAGGCGAACGGCTGGAGAGCGGGCGCCGTAGCCCGGGGCGCGTACCGGGCGAGGAGGTCGCGGGGCACCCGCACGAACGTCTCCGTCGGCTTGACGTCCCGCAGCTGGGCGAGGTGCTGGGGATCGGTCTCGGCGTCTCCCTGGACCAGGATCTCGTCCGTGCCCTTGATCTCGTACAGCGCTTGATCGCGCGAGAGAGGGAGAGATCGGCTCGTTGCGCGCAACCGGTACGGTGACCGCCGGGTGGGGGAGATGGGGGGCTGTTCCCACGGTGTTCCCACCGCTATCGGAAACATCAAGGGCCGACCCGCTTTCGCAGGTCGGCCCTTGATCATTCAGGGTGAGTGACGGGACTCGAACCCGCGGCATCCTGGACCACAACCAGGTGCTCTACCAGCTGAGCTACACCCACCATGACCGGCGATTCACTGAGTGGTTCACCGACCGGCCGAGAAAAAGTGTACAGGGTCGGGAGGGATGCTCGCGCACGCGTTTTACGGGGCGGGCAGGACGTGCTTCGCGGCGATCGTGCGGGCCGTGTCGGAGTCGGGGCCGGGCTGCGGGACGAAGATCGCCTCGCGGTAGTAGCGCAGTTCGGCGATGGACTCGCGGATGTCGGCGAGGGCGCGGTGGTTGCCGTTCTTCTCGGGGCTGTTGAAGTAGGCCCGCGGGAACCAGCGCCGGGCCAGTTCCTTGATCGAGGAGACATCGACGATGCGGTAGTGGAGGTAGCCCTCCAGCGCGGCCATGTCGCGGGCGAGGAAGCCGCGGTCGGTGCCGACGGAGTTTCCGCACAGGGGGGCCTTGCCGGGCTCCTTGACGTGCTCGCGGACGTAGGCGAGGACCTGCGCCTCGGCGTCGGCCAGGGTGGTGCCGCCGGCCAGTTCGTCCAGGAGGCCGGACGTGGTGTGCATCTGCCGCACCACCTCCGGCATGGTCTCCAGCGCGGCGTCCGGCGGCCGTACGACGATGTCGACCCCCTCGCCGAGGATGTTCAGCTCGGAGTCGGTGACGAGGGCGGCAACCTCGATGAGCGCGTCGTCCGACAGCGAGAGGCCGGTCATCTCGCAGTCGATCCACACCATGCGATCGTTCATGCGACCACCCTAAGGGCGAGGTCCGCCGACGCGATGCTCCCGGTGCGCATATATAAGGGGTGCCCCCATGGGGGCCGGTACGGGGGGGCCTGTACGGGGGCCTGTACGGGGGAGTGCGGACGAGGGGAGGGGGTGGGGGCGGCTCGGCCGTCCCCACCCCCTCCCCCCTGTTGTTCTTCTCCGCGCCGTGCCTACAGTCCCGTCCGCTGGCCCGGCAGGCCCGCGCGGGAGGCCGCGTAGGCGTCGCGGTCGCGGCCGTGGTCCGCCGACAGGGCCGCCGCGGGCTGCGGGGCCGAGCCGAGCGGGCCCGCGCCCGGACCCGTTCCGGCCGTACGCCGGATCTGCGGCGGCACCCCGGCCTCGGGGTGCAGCGTCGGACCGCCGCCCGGGACGTGGCCGGACGGCGCGGCCACCGGTGCGCTCGGCTCGGGGTCGACCGGCGGGCGTTCGCTCTGCGGCCGACGTGCCCGGTACGCCGCCCGGTACGCGGCCGGGGACGAGCCGAGCTGGCGCCGGAAGTGCCCGCGCAGGGCGACCGGCGAGCGGAAGCCGCAGCGTCCGGCGACCTCGTCGACGGAGTAGTCCGACGTCTCCAGCAGCCGTTGCGCCTGGAGCACCCGCTGGGTGATCAGCCACTGGAGCGGGGCGCTGCCCGTCAGCGACCGGAACCGGCGGTCGAAGGTCCGGCGGCTCATGTAGGCCCGCGCGGCCAGCGTCTCCACGTCGAACTGCTCGTGGAGGTGTTCCAGCGCCCAGGCGACGACCTCGGCCAGCGGGTCGGCGCCGATCTCCTCCGGCAGCGACCGGTCGAGGTAGCGCTCCTGCCCGCCCGATCGGCGCGGTGGGACCACGAGCCGACGGGCCAGCGCACCGGCCGCCTCGTTGCCGTGGTCCGTCCGCACGATGTGCAGACAGAGGTCGATCCCGGCCGCGGTTCCGGCCGACGTCAGCACATCGCCGTCGTCGACGAACAGCTCCCGCGGATCGACGTGCACCGACGGATAGCGCTTGGCCAGCGTCGGCGCGTACATCCAGTGCGTGGTGGCCGGGCGGCCGTCCAGCAGGCCCGCGGCGGCGAGTACGAACGCGCCGGTGCACAGGCCTACGATGCGGGCCCCCTCTTCGTGCGCCCGGCGGAGTGCGTCGAGCGCCTCCGCCGGCGGCGGGGAGGTGATCGAACGCCAGGCGGGCACGACGACGGTGCCCGCTCTGGATATCGCCTCCAGGCCGTGCGGCGCGGTGAGTTCCAGGCCCCCTGTGGTCCGCAGCGGGCCGTCCTCGCCGCCGCACACCAGCAAGCGGTAGCGCGGCACGCCGGCGTCCTGGCGGTCAATCCCGAACACCGACAGCGGAATGGAACTCTCGAAAATGGGGCCGCCGCTGAACAGCAGCACCGCGACGATCTCCTTGCGGCGTCGCCCGGACAGCTTCCGGGCCGCGGCTTCCGGCGCGGCAGTGGAGTCGTGGCTCATCCTGCTAAGCCCCCCTCGGTGGTCGCGGCTCCTTCAACCTTTCGGGTCTGTCGCTCCAACACGTTTCCCCTCGGTCCTGCACGAGTCCCCCGCCGTAGACAGTCAAGATCGAAATCTACTGTGTCGCGTGGTACCGGAGTGGCCAGTTCAGCACTCGGCACATTGTCGACATGGCAACTTGGCGTGAAGCATTCGATCACGAAGCGTTGCACTCGTGGGCCGTGCGGGGAAGTGCGCCTCGTGGCAGTGGCCAATCCACGTAGGGTGAAGAGGCCCTCCGGAGGCCCATCACCGCAGGTGGGAGCGGGTGAGGGGGGTGGTTTCCCGGCGGGAGGCGCGGTATCCGGAAGTTGGCTGAAAAGATGCGGCCGCGTGCGTGAAAACCGGTCAGTCGACCGGTGAGGTTCCGCCGCTGTGACGACTGCCACGGTGGCACCCCGTGCCGCTGTGCCGACTCCGCCCCCGGTGGGGCGCCTGGGCCGTGTGCGGCGCGGGGTACTCGACGGGCGACCGGGTCGCACACCGCTCTGACCGGGCCGCGCACCGCTCCGACCGGCGCAGCAGCAGCCGGCAGGCGGCGGTGACGGCGGCCAGGCCGAGCGCGGTGCCGGTGGCTCCGGCGAGCGAGGAGCCGTACCAGAGGAGGACGACCGGCACGAGGAGACAGGTGAAGACGGCCCAGCGGATCAGGTCCGTGGTCCGGTCGTCGGACGCGGTCGTCATCGTTGCCCCGGTCGCCCCGGTCGCCCCGGTCGCCCCGGTCGCCCCGGTCGCTGCGGTCGCCGCCGTCGCCGCGGTCGGCGCCGTCGCGGTCCGGGGCTCGTGCCCGGGGGCGCGGTGCGCGGAGGCGCGGGGGACGGGGTGGGCGGCGGGGTGCGGGGGTGCGGGGACGGCCGGGGGCGGGGCCGTGCGGGACGAGGGCATGGGGCGGGCTCCTCCCGGCGTACGAAAGGGGGTGTGGGGGCGGTCGTTCGCCGAGTACAACGCCTGTTCGGCCGGTCGGTCACTGGCCGGGAGACCCTCAGGTATGTGAATCCCGTGCGAACCGCCTGTACGGGGCAGCAACCATTGCGTTACGGGCGGCCCTCGTGCATGCTCCCTGGAACCCCCACGGACCGTGGGCGCGAACTGTGCCTTCGAAGCGTGGCGCCGTACCCTTGGGGGTATGGGGTTGGGAAGATGATTCCCGGACACGCTCCGCCGTTCACGCTCGTCCCACCCGTATAAGGATCAATACGCCGAGACAGCCATGGCCGGTCACGAATTCTTCGAACCAGCGGACCGCAAGCGGCCCGTCGCCGATCCCACGGCGGACGAGCCCCGGGCGGCGGAAGAGACACGTTCCTCCTGCGACCCCGCCTTCCAGCACGGTGTCGTCGTCGGCTTCGACGGCTCCACCTCCAGTGAACGCGCCCTCGCCTACGCCATCGGCATGGCCCACCGCTCCCGCGCGGGCCTGATCATCGTGCACGTCGCCAACCGGCTGCCCACCACGGTGTGGGCGGGCTGCGAGCCGCCCGTCTTCGTGGATGTGCCGGACCACCGCACCGAGGTGCTCGGCCTGGAACTGGCCTGCGCCGACTATCTCTCCGAGGTCCCCTGGATCCTCGTCGAGCGCGGCGGCGACATCTGCCACGAACTGGAGGAAGTGGGGCGGGAGTACGAGGCGGACGCCATCGTCGTCGGCTCCACCCACGGCATCGTCGGCCGTATCTTCGGGTCCGTCGCCGGGCGGCTCGCCAAGCGGGCGAAGCGGCCTGTCGTCGTCATCCCCTGACTCCCGTTCCTCCCAGGTGAGATCAGATCCGGGGGTCCGTCAACTCCCTTGTGCGCCACGCCAATCTACTGGCGCGTAGAGGTGTTTGTGTCCTTGTGAAGGGCATATACCGCTCACACAACTGCACAGGCATGAAGGGAGCCCGCCGTGGACAGTGACGTCTCCGCGGGAAGAACCACCACCTCCTCCGTCGTCGGCCGACTCGCCCTGGGAATCACCCTGTTGGCGTTCGGCCTCGGACACACCGCCGTCATCGACGGCGTGACGGCGGCCGACGCCGTCTCTCTCGCCCGGTACGTGGGCGGAGTCGCCCTCTTCCTCGCCGGACTCCTCGCGCTGCGCGACGGCGACACCGTCACCGGTACCGCCTTCTCGGTGGTCGGCGCGCTTTGGTTCACCTGGGCCGTCTCGGCCGGGGCACAGGTCTCCGAGAACGCGGCGGCGACGTTCCTGCTGCTCTTCGCGCTGGTCGCGCTGACGCTCGCCCTCGCGGTGCGCGAACAGCTCGACCAGGGGACGTACGGGCTGTTCGCGATCGCGCTGGTGCTGCTCGCGGTGGGGGTCCTCGCCGACAGCGGCGGGCTCGCCAAGGTGGGCGGCTGGGTCGCCGTCGCGGCGGGTGCGGTGGCCTGGTACGCGGGGGCGGCGGCTCTCGCGCAGTGGCCTACGGCGTTTGCGCGGGGGTCCGGGCGGGCCGGTCGGTCCGGGGTGACGGCTACGGGCTGACCGGTGGTCGCCGGGGGTGGGCTTGCCCCGGCGGTGGGACGGCCCCCCATGGGGTGGGGGGCCGTTCTGCGTGGTGCGGCGGCGCGGGGCGGTGGGGGCTGATCGCGCAGTTCCCCGCGCCCCTGAGGGGGCTGCGCCCCCTCGGTCGTCTTCGGCTGCGGGCCGGTGGGGCTCCTTCGCGCAGTTCCCCGCGCCCCTGGGGGGGAGTTGGGGAGCTGCGCTCCCAACTCCCCCCCCAGGAGCAGGCGTCGGCTACTCCACCGTCACCGACTTGGCCAGGTTGCGGGGCTTGTCGATGTCGCGGTCGAGGGCCTTCGCCGTGTAGTAGGCGAGGAGTTGGAGGGGGATGCCCATGAGGATGGGGTCGAGTTCGTCCTCGTTCTTGGGGACGAGGAGGGTCTGGTCGGCCTTCTCCTGCTCCTGGTGGGCGACCGCGAGGATGCGACCGCTGCGGGCCTTGATCTCCTCCAGGGCGGCGCGGTTCTTCTCCAGGAGGTCGTCGTCGGGGACGATCGCGACCGTCGGGAGCGCGGGCTCGATCAGGGCGAGCGGGCCGTGCTTCAGCTCGGACGCGGGGTAGGCCTCGGCGTGGATGTAGGAGACCTCCTTGAGCTTGAGGGAGGCCTCGCGGGCCACCGGGTAGCCCCGGACGCGGCCGATGAAGAGCATCGAGCGGGCCTCGGCGAACTGCTCGGCCAGCTTCTTGATCTCCTCCTCGCCCTTCATGATCTCGGCGATCTGGCCGGGCAGGCGGCGCAGACCGGCGATGATCCGCTTGCCGTCGCTGACCGACAGGTCGCGGGTGCGGCCGAGGTGCAGGGCGAGCAGCGCGAAGGCGACCGTGGTGTTGGTGAAGCACTTGGTGGAGACGACGCAGACCTCCGGACCGGCGTGCACGTAGACCCCGCCGTCGGCCTCGCGGGCGATCGCCGAGCCGACGACGTTGACCACGCCGAGGACGCGGGCGCCCTTGCGCTTCAGCTCCTGCACGGCGGCCAGCACGTCGTACGTCTCGCCGGACTGGGAGACGGCGATGTAGAGGGTGTCGGGGTCGACGACGGCGTTGCGGTAGCGGAACTCGGAGGCGGGCTCGGCGTCCGCGGGGATACGGGCCAGCTCCTCGATCATCTGGGCGCCGATCATGCCCGCGTGGTACGAGGTGCCGCAGCCGAGGATCTTCACGCGGCGGATGCGGCGGGCCTCGCGGGCGTCGAGGTTGAGGCCGCCGAGGTGCACGGTGGAGAAGCGGTCGTCGATCCGGCCGCGCAGCACGCGGTCCACGGCCTCGGCCTGCTCGTGGATCTCCTTGTGCATGTACGTGTCGTGGCCGCCCATGTCGTAGGAGGCGGCCTCCCACTCGACGGTGGTGGGCTCGGCGGTGGTGCGGGTGCCCTCGGTGGTGTAGGTGCGGAAGTCGTCGGCCTTGAGGGTGGCCATCTCGCCGTCGTCGAGGGTGACGATCTGGCGGGTGTGGGCGACCAGCGCGGCGATGTCCGAGGCGACGAACATCTCCTTCTCGCCGATGCCGAGGACGACCGGCGAGCCGTTGCGGGCGACGACGATACGGTCCGAGAAGTCGGCGTGCATGACGGCGATGCCGTAGGTGCCCTCGACGACGCGCAGCGCCTCGCGGACCTTGTCCTCCAGCTTCTCGGCCTGCGAGCGGGCGATGAGGTGGACGAGGACCTCGGTGTCGGTCTCGGAGAGGAACTCGACGCCGTCCGCCTCCAGCTTGCGCCGCAGGTCGGAGGCGTTGTCGACGATGCCGTTGTGGACGACGGCGACCTTCAGGTCGGCCGACATGTGCGGGTGGGCGTTGACGTCGGAGGGGGCGCCGTGGGTGGCCCAGCGGGTGTGGGCGATGCCGGTGGTGCCCTTGAAGCGGGCCGGGACCTTGGCCTCCAGGTCACGGACGCGCCCCTTGGCCTTGACCATCTTCAGGCCGGCCGTCTTCGGGGAGGTGACGACGATGCCCGCCGAGTCGTAGCCGCGGTACTCCAGCCGCTGGAGGCCCTCCAGGAGGAGGGGGGCGACGTCACGCTTTCCGATGTATCCGACGATTCCGCACATGTATGGGTGTCCCTCAGCCGTAGACGATGCGGCGCAGCTGGCGGAGCGACAGCTCCGGCGGTGCGACCGCCCGGTATTTCAGATCCGCCTCGATCCGGTCGAAGATCTCCGCGTTCACCAGGCCCTGACCCTGGAGTTCACGGTGGCGGCGACGGACGTACTCCTCGGTCGTCTCGTCGAAGTAGGCGAGCACGTCCTGGATCACCCGCAGCGCCTCGCCCCGGTTCAGGGGGGAGGAGCGCGTCAGATGATCAACGAGTTCGTCGTGCACCCGGTAGATCCTGGGGTACCTGCCGCAGATCCGCAAGAATCCTGCCCGATTTCGGGCAAGCGGTCGCCGGGCTTTCCTTGGGGGAACGTTGAACCTCTCATGAGGGGGTGTTCGTGAGCCGTCCATGCCCCCGCCCGCGGACGGTCGCCCGAGGAGACCAGTTTCAGGCGCCATGGACATTCCTCGTATGGGCGTACCGGAGCGGCTCGCCGAGCGCATGAGCATGGCGGAGCAGCACGAGTACCTCCGCAGCAGATTCTCCCGCCGCACGATGATCCGGGGCGGCGCGGTCACCCTCGGCGCCGTCACCGGCGGCGCCTTCGTCACCGGCACCCCCGCACAGGCCGCGCCGCGCACGGCCGCGCACACCGCGCCGCGTCACGAGAAGGTCGACGGCGCCCTCGTCGCCCCCTTCGGACGCCACCTCGCCTATGGCGCGGACGCCCGCACCGAGATGACGATCTCCTGGCAGGTCCCGGTCGCCGTCGAACGCCCGTTCGTGCGGATCGGTGTCCACCCGTGGGACCTCTCGCACAAGATCCAGGCCGAGGTCCGTACGCTCCACACCCCCGCCGGGGTCGGCGCGAGCGCGGACCACACGCAGTACTACGTCCACGCCAAGCTCACCCACCTCAAGCCGGGGCGTACGTACTACTACGGCGTCGGGCACGCCGGGTTCGACCCGGCCGCCGCCCACCTGGCCGGGACCCTCGGCACCTTCACCACCGCGCCCGCGCACAAGGAGCCGTTCACCTTCACCGCCTTCGGCGACCAGGGCGTCAGCTACCACGCCCTCGCCAACGACGGCCTGGTCCTCGGCCAGAACCCCGCCTTCCACCTGCACGCGGGCGACATCTGCTACGCCGACCCGTCCGGCGCGGGCAAGACCAGCGACACCGGCTTCGACGCCCGGATCTGGGACCAGTTCCTCGCCCAGACCGAGACGGTCGCCAAACAGGTCCCCTGGATGCCCGCCTACGGCAACCACGACATGGAGGCCTGGTACGCGCCGCACGGCTACGGCGGCGAGGAGGCCCGCTGGGTCCTCCCCGGCAACGGCCCCGACCGCGCCAACCTGCCCGGCGTCTACACCTTCACCCACGGCAACACCGCTGTCATCGCCCTCGACGCCAACGACGTCTCCTTCGAGATCCCGGCCAACCTCGGCATCTCCGGCGGCACCCAGACCCGTTGGCTGGAGGCGCAGTTGAAGCGCTACCGGGCCTCGCGGGACATCGACTTCGTGGTGGTCTTCTTCCACCACTGCGCCTACTGCACCTCCACCGCCCACGCCTCCGAGGGCGGGGTGCGCAAGGAGTGGGTGCCGCTGTTCGAGAAGTACACCGTCGACCTGGTGATCAACGGCCACAACCACGTCTACGAGCGCACCGACGTCCTCAAGGGCGACCGCGTCGTCAAGAAGCTCCCGATCGGCGGCACCGCCTACCCGGAGACCGAGGGCGTCGTCTACGTCACCGCGGGCGCCGCCGGGCGCAGCCTGTACGCGTTCAGCGCCGACCAGTCCTACGAGGGCCACGAGAAGGACGTCGACTCCGTCCCCTCCTACGTCGTCGAGAAGGACGGCCACCGCGAGGAGGCGGTCGCCTGGTCACGGGTGCGCTACCTCGACTACTCGTTCCTGCGCGTGGACGTCACCCCGGCCCCGCGGGGCCGCCTCGCCACCCTCACGGTGAGCGGCATCGCCGAGACCGGCGCCCGGGTCGACCGCTTCACGGTGGCCCGCCGCGCCAAGTAGGCCTCTGTATCGCTGTGTTGGGCGGGCGGTGCTCACATACGTTTGAGGACCGCCTGCTTGGCGAGGGTGAACTCCTCGTCCGTCAGGACCCCTTCACGCCTCAGCTCGCCCAACTCCCGCAACCGCCGCAGCAACGCGTCATGATCGTCCTCGGACGGCCGTACGGTGTCGGCCCGTACGGTGTCGGCCCGTACGGTCTGGGGGCGTACGGTGTCGGGGCCCACGGTTCCCGGTGCCGCGCCGTCGGCCGCGGGGGCCGGGGCGGGCAGGGCGCGGGGCGGTCCGGCGGACGCCGCCGGGTGCGGCAGGCGGGCCTGGACCGCGGCGGCGACCAGCGCCATCAGGGGGTCCTTCTTGAAGCCCCACAGGTCGACGGCGTTCGGGTCGTACTTGGGCGGGGCCTTGGTCGGCGCGCCCCGCACCGTGAACCGCAGGTACCCGTTCTCCAGACCGGCCGACGGATACCACTCCACGCCGGTGATCGCGTCGAGCGGCAGGTCGCGCGTCCCGGCGGCGGCCTTGGCGTCCTCGGTCTTCCAGTTCCACTCCAGGCGGACCCGCTCGCCGTCGAAGCTCGCGGTGCCGTCGCCCGCCGACACCGACAGCGGCACCGACGGGCCCGGCAGCAGGAACCCGTCCACCGGGCCCGCCGGCACCTGCTCCAGCAGCAGGGCGTTGCGGACCTCGTCGACCAGGTACTCGGCGACGCCGAACCGGTCGGACTCCACGACCAGTTGGTAGGGGTCGTGAGGAGCGGCCAGACGACCGCCCGTGGCGAGGAGCAGCGGGTCGGCGCCGTCCCGCAGCCGCAGCCGCAGCCGTCCCGCGCGCTTGCCCTGCTCGAACGAGACACCCGCCAACGCGGCCAGCGGCACGACGAGTTCACCCAGAGTGGCGCGCAGAGGACCGACGCTCTTGTCCCGCCCCGGAGTGAGCCGCAGGGCGTCCCCGTCGAAGACCCAGGTGCCGTCCTTCTGGATGATTTCCGCCATGGGGCGATTCTTCCATCAGCGGCCGCTGCGGGGGCTGTTGGACGGCCCGGCCACCGACTCGCCCGACGTCCGACGTCCGGCTCAGCGGCCCGCTGCGGCCGATCGCGCAGTTCCCCGCGCCCCTGGGGAAGTGGGGGTGCGGGGCGGTGGGTCTGCGCGGGTCCGTCGTGGCTGGTCGCGCAGTTCCCCGCGCCCCTGAGGGGGTGGGGGGCGACCTTCCCGCCCCAGGGGCGCGGGGAACCGCGCACAGTTCTGTGACTGAGGGGGCTGGGGAACCCCGGCCGGTGGGTCGACCTTTGAGGGGCGCGGGGAACCGCGCACGCCCGCCGGGACCCGGGGTCACATCGCAGCCCCGGTCAGCTGACCTTCTTCGCCATTTCTATGGCCTCCGCGAGAGCGTCCAGCAGCGGTGCGCACTTCTCGTAGGACAGGATCGGCTCCGCCGACCGCGGAATGACCTGCCCGGCCTTCACCGCCGCCAGCTTCTTCCACGTCGCCTTGGTGATCGCGTCCGGCTGGATGGCCTGCGCGCGGTCGTCCATCATGATGATGTCCGCCGGGTACTTGTCGACGTTCTCCCAGCTCAGCGACTCGAACCAGCCGCCACCCTCCGCCTTCGCGCTCTCCGGCGGCTCGACGAAGTTCACGCCGAGGGACTTGAAGTACTCCAGGTCGACGGAGAGGTTGGTGCCGGACACGTAGAAGATCTGGTCGCTCGCGGACCCGGCGAGCACCTTGATCTCGGGCCGCGCCTTCGCCGCCGCCCGCAGCCGCGTCGCCGCCGTCTCGAAGCTCTTCTTCGCGTCGGTCGCCTTGGCCCCGGTCACGTCCGCGCCCAGGGACTCGGCGAGCTTCCACACCTGCTCCAGCGGCGCGGTCAGCTGACGGTCGTAGACGGAGACGCCGACGCTCGGCGCCAGCTTGGCGATCTTGTCCTTGGAGGCCTCGGGCACGTACCAGAGGGTGCCGGCCTTGTCGTACATCGTGGTGACCAGCACGTCGGGCGCGAGGGCCGCGTACTTCTCGACGTTGAACTCGTCCCAGACGTTGCCGAGGATCTCGACCTTGGAGATGTCGAGGTCGCCCGCCTGCACGTCGGGCTTGCCGTCGGTGGTCTTCGTCGGGCCGAACACGCCCTTGACAACGATGCCGTAGTCGAAGAGGGCGGCGGCGACGCCGGTGAAGGCGACGATGTTCGCCGGGATCTTGTCGAGCTTCACGGTGGTGCCGCGGTCGTCCTTGAACGTCCAGGGCCCCGACTTGGCGGACGCGCCCTCCGTCGACGCGGAGCCACCGCTTTTCGCGTCGTCGTCCCCGCACGCGGCGAGCGCGGCACCGAGGCCGAGGGCGCCACCGGCGGCGAGGACGCCCCGGCGGGTGAGGTGGGAGGCGCTGGCGTTGGGCATGAGGATGGCTGCTTTCGGACGGGGCGGATCACCCGCTGGACAAGTCGAAGGTAGGTTAGCCTAACCTCACGACCTGTCCAGCGGCGGGCCTCCGCCGGGCCCCAGGACCCGGCCCGGCAGCCTCCCCGGCCCGTGGGCCTCAGCCCACCAGCCCCAGCTCCCGCGCGATCAGCATCCGCTGCACCTCGCTCGTGCCCTCGCCGATCTCCAGGATCTTGGAGTCCCGCCACATCCGGGCCACCGGGTACTCGTTCATGAAGCCGTACCCGCCGTGGATCTGCGTCGCGTCGCGCGCGTTGTCCACGGCGACCGTCGACGTGTAGAGCTTGGCGAGCGCGGCCTCCTTCTTGAACGGTTCGCCCGCCACGAGCCGGCTCGCCGCGTCCCGCCAGGCGAGGCGCCCGGTGTGGGCCTTCATCTCCATGTCCGCGATCTTGAACTGCACGGCCTGGTTGGCGCCGATCGGACGGCCGAAGGCGTGCCGCTCGCGCGCGTACTTCACCGACTCGTCGACGCAGCCCTGGGCGAGCCCGGTGGCGAGCGCGGCGATGGCGATGCGGCCCTCGTCGAGGATGCGCAGGAACTGTGCGTACCCGCGGCCCTGTTCGCCGAGGAGGTTCGCCGCCGGGACCCGGACGTCCACGAACGACAGCTCGCGGGTGTCGGAGGCGTTCCAGCCGACCTTGGAGTAGGGCGCGGCGACCGTGAAGCCGGGCGTCCCGGACGGGACGATGATCGACGAGATCAGCGGCTTGCCGTCGGGCTTGCGGCCGGTCACGGCGGTGACGGTGACCAGGCCGGTGATGTCGGTGCCGGAGTTGGTGATGAAGCACTTGGTGCCGTTGATCACCCACTCGTCGGTGTCGGGGTCGAGGCGGGCCGTGGTGCGGGTGGCGCCCGCGTCGGAGCCGCCGTCGGGCTCGGTCAGGCCGAACGCGCCGAGGATCTCGCCCGCGCACAGCCGGGGCAGCCAGGTCGCCTTCTGCTCCTCGGTGCCGAACAGGTGGATCGGCATGGCGCCCAGCGAGACGCCCGCCTCCAGGGTGATCGCCACGGACGAGTCGACGCGGGCCAGCTCCTCCAGGGCGATGCCGAGCGCCAGGTAGTCGCCGCCCATGCCGCCGTACTCCTCGGGGAAGGGCAGCCCGAACAGGCCCATGCGGCCCATCTCGCGGACGATCTCGTAGGGGAACTCGTGCCGCTCGTAGAGGTCGCCGATCTTCGGGGCGACGACGTCGTGCGCGAACGCCTCGACGGTGCGCCGGAGTTCTTCCAGCTCGGGGGAGAGACGGTGGTCCATCGGGTCACTGCTCCTTGTGGGCCCGCGGGCCCTGACGGTCCTCGATGCCTCTGCTGTCCCCGAGGTCCTCGTGGGACGGCGCGGGGGTCAGGGCGCGGACGGTGCGGGACGGGCTGGGGCGGCCGAGCCGGTCGGCCATCCAGACGCTCGTGGCGACGAGACGGCCGAGGTCGACCCCGGTGTCGATGCCGAGGCCCTGGAGCATCCAGACCAGGTCCTCGGTGGCGAGGTTGCCGGTGGCGGACTTCGCGAAGGGGCAGCCGCCGAGGCCGCCCGCGGAGGCGTCGACGGTGGTGACGCCGTGCCGGAGGGCGGCCAGGGTGTTGGCCAGGGCCTGGCCGTAGGTGTCGTGGAAGTGCACGCCGAGGGTGTCGGTGGGCAGGCCCGCCTCGTTCAGCGCGGTGAGCAGGGCCGTGACGTGGCCCGGTGTGGCGACGCCGATGGTGTCGCCGAGGCTCAGTTCGTCGCAGCCCAGGTCGCGCAGCTCCCGGCAGACGCGGACGACCTGCTCGACGGGGACGGCGCCCTCCCAGGGGTCGCCGAAGCACATCGACAGATAGCCGCGGACATGGCCGCCCGCCTCCTTGGCGCGGGCCACCACCGGGGCAAACATGGCGAGCGCCTCGTCCACCGTCCGGTTGAGGTTGGCGCGGGCGAAGGACTCGGTGGCGCTGGCGAACACGGCGACCCGGGTCGCGCCGAGCGCGAGCGCCCGGTCCAGGCCGCGTTCGTTCGGCACCAGCACGGGCAGGTCGGCCGGGAGGTCCGCGACGAGCGGGAACAGGGCCTCGGCGTCCGCCAGTTGGGGCACCCACTTGGGGTGGACGAAGCTGGTCGCCTCGATTGTCGTCAGACCGGCGTCGGCGAGCCGCCGGACGAACTCGGCCTTGACCTCGGTCGGGACGGTCGCCTTCTCGTTCTGGAGGCCGTCGCGCGCGCCGACCTCGTGAATCCGTACACGCGCGGGCAGGCCCGCCTCCGGTACGGCCATCGGGAGTCCCCGGAGCGGCGTGGTCATGACCTGCCTCCCGCCACCCGAGGCGTGGCCGGGTCCCCGACCGCCCCCGTTCCTGGCCCTGTCCCTGGCCCCGCCCCCGGTCCCTCGGCCGTGCCGTCGGCCGTCGCCGAGCCCGCGGCTTCCGCCGAGACCACGGCCCCCGCCGGGTCCTCGTGCGGGGCGACCACCGCCAGCACCTGCTCCATCGCGACGGTCGTGCCGGGCGTGACGTCCAGTTCGGTGACCGTGCCCGCGTGCGGGGCGGCGATGACGTGCTCCATCTTCATCGCCTCGACCACCAGCAGACTCTGACCGGCCGTCACCTCGTCGCCGACGGCGACCTTCACCACCGTCACCGTGCCCGGCATGGGCGCGGTCAGCGCGTCGGCGCCCGCGTGCGCCGCGCCGGTGAGGGAGGCGGCCACCGGGTCGTGGTCGCGCACGTGCCAGGCGTCGCCGTCGCGGCCGAGCCAGTCACCGGCCCGGTCGAAGGTGTGCCGTACGCCGTCGAGGGTGACCGCGACCCGGTCGGCGGTGACGGTCGCGCTGCCGCGCGGGGTGTACGCCACCGGCTCGTCGGCCCGCAGATGGAACGTGACCGGGTGCGGGGTGCCGCCCAGCCGCCAGCCGCTCGGCACCGAGAACGGGTCCCGCCAGCCGTCCCCGCGCGGGGCGAGCGCGTCCAGCCGGATTGCCGCCGCCGCCTCGTGGACCTCCTCCGGCACCCCGGCCGGGACCAGGTCGTCCACCACCCGCTCCACCAGCCCGGTGTCCAACTCGCCCGCCACCACCGCCGGATGGGCCAGCAGGCGGCGCAGGAACCCGGCGTTGGTCGGCACGCCCAGCGTCACCGTCCCGGCGAGCGCCGCGCGCAGCCGGCGCAGCGCGGTGGCGCGGTCCGGGCCGTACGCGATGACCTTGGAGAGCATCGGGTCGTACAGGCTGCCGACCTCGGTGCCCTCGCTGAGGCCGGAGTCGGTGCGGACGCCGTCGCCCTGCGGTTCGCGCAGCCGCAGCACGGTGCCGCCGGACGGCAGGAAGCCGCGCGCGGGGTCCTCCGCGCACAGCCGCGCCTCCACGGCGTGCCCGGTGAGCGTCACGTCCTCCTGCGCGAACGGCAGCGGCTCCCCGGCCGCCACCCGCAGCTGCCACTCCACCAGGTCGATCCCGGTGACCAGCTCGGTGACCGGGTGCTCCACCTGGAGGCGGGTGTTCATCTCCATGAAGTAGTACGCCGTCGGGTCGCCGCCCGGCACGATGAACTCCACGGTGCCCGCGCCCCGGTAGCCGCACGAGCGGGCCGCCTGCACGGCCGCCTCGCCCATCGCGGCGCGCGTGGCCTCGTCGAGGAGGACGCTGGGCGCCTCCTCGATGATCTTCTGGTGGCGGCGCTGGAGGGAGCACTCGCGCTCCCCGAGGTGCACCACCCCGCCGTGGCCGTCGGCCAGCACCTGGATCTCGATGTGCCGGGGCCGGTCGATCCACCGCTCCACGAGCAGCGTGTCGTCGCCGAAGGAGGCGCGGGCCTCACGGCGGGCGGCGGCGATCTCCTCGGCGAGGGCGGCCTCCGCGCGCACCAGCCGCATGCCCTTGCCGCCGCCCCCGGCGCTCGGCTTGAGCAGCACCGGCATGCCGATCTCCCGCGCCGCGTCGGCGAGTTCGGCGTCGGTGAGGCCGCTGCCGCTGGAGCCGGGCACGACGGGCACGCCCGCCGCCTTCACGGTCTCCTTGGCGCGGATCTTGTCGCCCATCAGGGCGATGGCGTCGGCGGGCGGCCCCACGAAGACGAGCCCGGCGTCGGCGCAGGCGCGCGCGAAACCGGCGTTCTCCGCGAGGAAGCCGTACCCGGGGTGGACGGCCTGGGCGCCGGTGCGGGCGGCGGCCTCCAGCAGCCGCTCCACCGACAGATAGCTCTCGGCGGCGGGCGCCGGGCCGATCCGTACGGCCGTGTCGGCCTCGCGGACGTGCCGGGCGTCGGCGTCCGCGTCGGAGAAGACGGCGACCGAGCGCACGCCCAGCGCGCGCAGGGTGCGGATCACCCGGA
This sequence comes from Streptomyces sp. NPDC091281, assembly GCF_044757425.1. Lineage (NCBI taxonomy): Bacteria > Bacillati > Actinomycetota > Actinomycetes > Kitasatosporales > Streptomycetaceae > Streptomyces > Streptomyces sp. NPDC091281. The sequence goes on from NZ_JBIVUY010000001.1 coordinate 121,556, forward strand.
CGGCGATCTCGCCCCGGTTGGCCACGAGCACGGTGTCGAACAGGTCGGGCGTCACGAGTCCCCTCCTCACATCCGGAAGACGCCGAACCGGGGCTCCCCCAGCGGCGCGTTGGCACAGGCGGTCAGGGCCAGACCCACGACCTGGCGGGTCTCCAGGGGGTCGATGACCCCGTCGTCCCACAGGCGGGCGGTGGCGTAGTAGGCGCTGCCCTGGCGCTCGTACTGGGCCCGGACCGGGTCCTTGAACGCCTCCTCCTCGGCCGTCGGCCACTCCTCGCCGCGCGCCTCCAGCTGGTCGCGCTTGACGGTGGCGAGGACGGACGCGGCCTGCTCGCCGCCCATGACGGAGATCTTGGCGTTGGGCCACATCCACAGGAAGCGCGGCGAGTACGCCCGGCCGCACATCGAGTAGTTGCCCGCGCCGTACGACCCGCCGACCACGACCGTCAGCTTGGGGACGCGCGTGCAGGCCACCGCCGTGACCATCTTGGCGCCGTGCTTGGCGATGCCGCCCGCCTCGTAGTCACGGCCGACCATGAAGCCGGAGATGTTCTGGAGGAACAGCAGCGGGATGCCGCGCTGGTCGCACAGCTCGATGAAGTGGGCGCCCTTCTGGGCGGACTCCGAGAACAGGATGCCGTTGTTGGCGACGATGCCGACCGGGTGCCCGTGGACGCGGGCGAAGCCGGTGACCAGGGTCTGCCCGAACTCCGCCTTGAACTCGGCGAACCGGGAGCCGTCGGTGATCCGCGCGATGACCTCCCGGACGTCGTACGGCGTGCGCGGGTCGACCGGGACCGCGCCGTACAGCCCGAAGGGGTCGGCCTTCGGCTCGACGACCGGCTCGACCGACCACGGCAGCGGGCCGCGCGCGGGCAGCGTGGAGACGATGGTGCGCACGATGCGCAGCGCGTGCGCGTCGTCCTCCGCGAGGTGGTCGGTGACGCCCGACACGCGCGCGTGGACCTCGCCGCCGCCCAGCTCCTCGGCGGTCACCACCTCGCCGGTGGCCGCCTTCACCAGCGGCGGGCCGCCCAGGAAGATGGTGCCCTGGCCGCGCACGATGACGGCCTCGTCGCTCATCGCGGGCACATACGCGCCGCCCGCCGTGCACGAGCCGAGCACCGCCGCGATCTGCGGGATGCCCGCGGCCGACATCCGGGCCTGGTTGTAGAAGATCCGCCCGAAGTGCTCCCGGTCGGGGAACACCTCGTCCTGCATCGGCAGGAAGGCGCCGCCCGAGTCCACCAGGTACAGGCACGGCAGCCGGTTCTCCAGGGCCACCTCCTGCGCGCGCAGGTGCTTCTTCACCGTCATCGGGTAGTACGTGCCGCCCTTGACGGTCGCGTCGTTGGCGACGATCACGCACTCGCGGCCCGAGACCCGCCCGATCCCGGCGATCACCCCGGCGGCCGGGGCCTGTCCGTCGTACAGCCCGTCGGCGGCCAGCGGGGCCAGCTCCAGGAACGGCGAGCCCGGGTCCAGCAGCGTGTCCACCCGGTCCCTGGGCAGCAGCTTGCCGCGCGCGGTGTGCCGCTCGCGCGCCCGCTCACCCCCGCCGAGCGCCGCGGCGGCCAGCTTGCCGCGCAGCTCCTCGACGAGGACGCGGTGCGCCTCCTCGTTCACCCGCCAGGCCTCCGACGCGGGGTCCGCCGCGCTCGTCAGCTCCGGTGCCTGCTCCATACCTCGCGGTCCCCTCACCCAGTGGTCGACTGTTAATGAGCGTTAACCATTTCCTTCAGGTTAACGACCGCTAACCTTCCTGTCTAGAATTATCGGCATGGCCACCAGAACCGACGCCCCCACCCGCCGCGAGCAGATCCTCAAGGAGGCCGCCCGGCTCTTCGCCGAGCGCGGCTTCCACGGCGTCGGCGTGGACGAGATAGGCGCCGCCGTCGGCATCAGCGGCCCCGGCCTCTACCGCCACTTCCCCGGCAAGGACGCGATGCTGGCGGAACTGCTGGTGGGCATCAGCGGGCAACTGCTGACGGGGGCGCGGCGGAGGGTGGAGGAGGCGGGCGCCGGGACACCCGAGGGCGGGGCGGAGGGCCGGGTTCCGCGGGGGGCGCGCGGGGGTGGTGTGGACGGTACGGATGGCGCGGGCGCGCGGGGGCAGGGTGCGGGTGGGCAGGGCGCGGGCTCCCCGGATGCGGACGGCGCGAGCGGTACGGCCGCCGAGGCGCTCCTCGACTCCCTCATCGAGGGCCACATCGACTTCGCCCTGGACGACCGCCCGCTGATCACCCTCCACGACCGGGAACTGGACCGCCTGCGCGACAGCGACCGCAAGCTGGTCCGCCAGCTCCAGCGGCAGTACGTGGAACTGTGGGTCCAGGCCCTGCGCGAGGTCTACCCGACGCTCACCGAACCGGCGGCCCGCTCGGCGGTCCACTCGGTCTTCGGCCTCCTGAACTCGACCCCCCACCTGGGCCGCGCGGGCTCCCTCCCCGGCCGAGGCACCACAGCGGCCCTGCTGCACCGGATGGCACGGGGGGCGTTCGGGGCGGCGGCGCGGGGGTAGGGACGGGCGGACGGAAACGGCGCGGACCTGGCCAGGCCGGTGCGGAACCGTCGCTCAAGGGTCTCCGTCAGCCCTCCGCCGGGCGCGCCCCGTGCTCCGTGGCGAGGGCGCTGACGCGTGCGGCCAAGGCCGTGTCGCGGGCGGTGATCGCGCCTCCGGCGTCGTGCGTGTCGAGCCTGAAGCCGATCGTCCCGTACAGGACGGTGATCTCGGCGTGGTGGTCGGCCGCGTCCTCCGCCGCGGCGACGGCGGCGTAGAACCCGGGGACGGCGGCCCGGTCGGCCTTGAACGTCGCGGCGAGCTTCCCGCCCCGGACACTCCAGCCGGGCAGGCCGGTCAGGGCCTCGTCGAGTTCGGTGGGGGTCAGCGGGGTGGCGGCCATGGGGGTGACTCCTTCGGCGTCGACGACGACTTCGAGCGTAGGGGCGGCTCCAGGCGGATGCCTACCGCGTCCGTGCCCTTGGCGTGCCCCTGCCGTGCCCTTGCCGTGGCCTTGCCCGGGACTCTGCCGCAGGCCACGTCGGAGACAGCCCCCTACGAGCGCCCCATGTCGATGACGCACTTCCCGCGCACGCCGCCCGCTTCGAGCCGGTGGTGGGCCTCCGCGATGTCGGTCATCGGGAAGACCGTGTCGATCGCGGGCCGGATGCTGCCGTCCTCGACGGACCGGGTGAGTTCGGCGATCCGGTCGGGTGACGGATTGTTGCTGAAGGGCTTCACGCGGCGGGGTGAGGTGGCGGCGCGCAGCATCGTCCCCGCCACGGACGAGACGATGTGGTCCGTGTCGAAGGCGAGCGGGATCATGCGTCCCTGCCGCGTCAGCCGCGCCCGGTACGCGCCGAGATCGGTGCCCACCACGTCGACGACGACGTCGAAGAGGCCGAGGTCCTCCGGCCGGGTCGTGCGGTAGTCCAGGGCCACGTCCGCGCCGAGTTCCGTGATCCAGTCGAGGTTGCGGGCCCCGGCGAGCGCGGTGACGTGGGCGCCGAGGGCCTTGCCCAGTTGCACGGTGACGCTGCCGACGCCGCCGGTGGCGCCACGGACCAGGAGCCGTTCCCCCCGGGTGAGGCGCGCCTTCTCCGTCAGGGCCGTCAGGGCCGTCGTCCCCGACACCGGGAGGGCGGCGGCCTCGACGAGGTCCAGGTTCTTCGGGGCCGCCGCGATCCGCTGCTCGGGTACGGCGACGAAGTCGGCGATCGCTCCGAAGGTGAGGTGCGGCATGAGCCCCCACACCGCGTCCCCGGCCCGCCACGCCTGGACGCCGGAGCCCACGGCCGAGACACGGCCGGTGAAGTCGCCGCCGGTGCCGCGGGGGAAGCGGGCGCGGCTGAGCCTGCGCATCTTGCCCGCGCGGAAGGCGGTCTCGCCCGCGTCCACGCTCGCCGCGTGCACCTCGACGAGCACTTCTCCCGGTCCCGGGCGGGGGGTCGGCACCTCCTCGACGCGCAGCACCTCGGGCGGGCCAAAACGGTCGTACTGCACGGCACGCATGATCGGCTCCTTCGGTCGGTCTCCTCGACGGTAAATGGGGTGGCACCCCACTTACTGCCCGCTACGATAACCGGAAAGCCACCCCGGTTAGCAAGCGCAGGAGGCCGACGTGCCCGACATCGCCCCCGAGCGGCCCTTGCGCGCCGACGCGCGGCGCAACTACGAGCGCATCCTCGCCGCCGCCCGCGAGGTGTTCGCGGCCCACGGGGCCGGCGCCTCCCTGGAGGAGATCGCCCGCCGGGCCGGGGTGGGCTCGGCGACCCTGCACCGGCACTTTCCGTCCCGGCGGACCCTGCTCACCGCCGTCTTCCACGACCGCGTGGAAGCCCTCTGCGCCAGGGCGCGGGAGTACGCCGAGGAGAACGAGCCCGGCGTCGCGCTCGTCGCCTGGCTGCGGGACTTCACCGCCTACGCGTCGGCCAGCCGCGGCCTGGCCGCCTCCCTGCTCCACGACGGCCGGGACGGCGACCCGCCGCAGCGCAGCGACGACTGCGAGATGATGATCGCCGCCGCCGCGGGCGAACTCCTGCACCGGGCGCAGGAGGCGGGCGTCGTCCGACCCGGCGTCCGCGCCGAGGACCTGCTCACCCTCCTCAACGCCATCTCGCTCGCGACCGAGCACCACCACGACGACGCCCAGGCGAGCCGCCTGCTGGACCTCACGATCGACGGCATCCGCGTGCACCCGTAGGGCCGTTACGGCGGTGCGGACGCGACCCGCCAGGCGCCCCAGGCGTGTCTCCTCACGCACCGGCGAACCCGATTCCGTCCTTACGGCATCCGCAGGGCGCAGACCTGTTGGGGCCTCAGTCGGCTTGCTGCCTCGCGTGGGACACGAACGCCGTCCACGCGCGGGCGTCGACCCTGACGGTCCCGACCGCAGGTGCCTTGCTGTCGCGGACGGGTACCACGCCTGACGTCACGGCCACGGCCGGTGCCCACTCCAGGCAATTGCCGCCTTCGGGCCCGCTGTAGCTGGACGTGACCCACTCCGTCAGGGCCGGGCGCGGGTGTGGGTTCACAGGTTTTCCCCGTACTCGGTGCGGCTGGTGCCGGTGGTGTTCATCCCTGGTCTCCTGTCAGGTGATCGCTCTCATGCCGCGATGCCGAGTTCCGTCCGGGCGCGGTGGGTGAATTCGCGTACGGCCGGTTCGCGTCGCCAGGGGGCGAGGGCGGTGGTGAACTCGTGGACGTAGTCCTTGGCACGGGCGGAGCGGACGCGGGCGAGGATGTCGACGGAGCGGTTGCCGAGGTGGAGGCCCTGGTCGAGGTCGCGGGCCTGGAGGTGGGTGGTCCCTACGATGGCCAGCCGCATGCCGACCGAGCGGGTGAAGACCCCGGTCGGCATCGCGGTGGCCCGCTGGTTCCAGGTCAGGGCGGCCCTGGGGTTCCGCAGGTCCCGGTAGATCTCGGCGGCGTCCGCCGAGAGGCGGGCGTGGTGGAAGAAGTCGATCCAGGCCGGTTCGTCGCCACCGGCGGTGTCCGCTCGGGACAGCAGGTCCTCGGAGGCCGCCACCGCCCGCGAGGCGGCGCGGGCGTCCCCCACCCGGGCGTGGGCGCGGGCCTCGATCAGCTTGGTGAACGCGAGGACGCGGGGCGCGGCGTGGTCCTTCGCGCGTTCGAAGGCGCCCTGGGCCATGTCGACGGCCTCGGAGCCGAAGCCGCGCAGCAGCGACTGCATCGCCATCGTGGTCAGCACGTAGCAACCGAGCTGGATGTCGCCGCCCGCGCGGGCCAGGCGGAGTGCCTGGACGAAGTGCCGCTGGGCGACGTCGTGCTGACCGACGTCGAACGCGGTCCATCCGGCCAGGCGGGACAGCTCGCTGGTGACGGAGAACAGGTCACGGCCCACGCCGTCGGTGAACGAGCCCCGCAGCAGCGGGGACGCCCTCTCCTGGAGGCAGACGGCGACGGAGCCCGCCCGCCAGTTCCCGCCGCCGTACTTGGAGTCCCAGCGGCGCGCTTCGTCGGCCGCGTCCCGGAGTTCCTCCAGATCGGCCCGACCGACCCGCCTCGTGCCGTCGGACATGTCCGAGGCCTCGTCGGCGGGGGTGACGAGCCAGCGGGTCACGGGTGTGCTGAAAGCGGACACGGCGAAGCCGCCTCCGGCCAGGAAGTCGCGGCGGTTCACGAAACTCCAGAACGACGTGGCTGCTCGGACCGCGTCAGCACGGTCCCGCGGGAAATCCAACCCCACGTCCGTGTCCGGTGTCTCCACCTCGCCCATACCGATGTCGCCAAGTGCCACGGGTCTGCCGAGCCGTTCGGAGATCGCCTGCGCCAAGAGCGTCGGCACCGGCCACCTGGGGGTCATACCCCGTCGGCACCAGTTGGCGACGGACGTGTGCGAGTAGTCCGTCTCCAGCCCGGCCTGCTGGGCGAGTTGGTTGACTCTCAGGGCCAGAGACTTGTGACTCGCACCGCAGGTCTCGATGAGCCGGTGCAGTTCCGCGTTCGGCGGACGCTTCCGGCGGCTGGTCGACGCCACCGGACATCCCCTTTTCCCTCAGGCGCGCAGGGACCGCCTACCTGGACAGCAATGTGCCGAAGCGCCCGACCAGTTGTCCCCTGGCCGAGCGCTCTTCTGGGGCCACGCCCCCGGATCAAGCTCTACGCCGTGTCGAACGCTCCGTCTGAGATGCCCTGCACGAGGGCGTCGAACGCCGAGGAAGGCACGGCCAGGGACGGGCCGCTCGTGTTCTTGCTGTCGCGCACTGCCACTGTGCCGTGAGCGAAGGCGACTTCCACGCACTGCCCGTTGCCACTGCTGTAGCTGCTCCTGCGCCACGTGGCGCGGCTGAGGTCTATGTATTCCATCCTTGGCCTCCTGTCATGTGATCTCTCGAACCAGTGCGGCGATCAGTCCCGCCGAGTCGTCGGGGCTCAAGGCCGAGGCGCGCAGGTGATCGAAGATCTGGTTGTAACGCCGAATGTCCTCGTCCGCTTCAAGGAAGAGATCACCGGCCATGCTGTCGATGTAGACGAGCGGAGGGTCTTCCGAGTCGGGAAAGTCCATCCGCACGAAGCTGCCGGGCATGCCCGGGTGTGCTCCTGCGCCGAACGGGATGACCTGAAGCATCACGTGCGGCTCCGCAGCGACTTTGAGCAGGTGGGTCAACTGCTCGACCAAGACCTTTGTGCCGCCGACCGTCCGTCTGAGCGCGGCCTCGTCCACGATCGCCCACAGTTCGAGCGGGTCGGTCTTGGCGAGGACAACTTGCCGTTCGATCCGCGCCTGTACCCGCTGGTCCACCTCCTTGGTGGTAACTGTCGGCAGAACGCCCCGGATCACGGCTCGGGCGTAGTCCTCCGTCTGGAGGAGACCGGGGATGAACGACGACTCGTAGTTGCGGACACTGCGAGCCTCTGCCTCGAAGCTGATGTATCCAACGTACTCGTCGGGCAGATCCGCGTGATACGGCCGCAGCCAACCCTGCTCACCCGCCTGCGTGGATAGCGCCAAGATCGCTTCGCGCTTCGTGTCACCCACGCCGTACGTTTCCAGGAGTGCCATCAGGGTCCGGCGCTGCGGCCGCCCCTTGGCCGTCTCCAGGCGATACAGCGTGGCCTCGTTCACGCTCGTGCGCGCCGTGACGTCTTCCCTGGTCAGCCCCGCTTCGCTACGCAATCGGCGCATCTCGCGAGCCAACCTGCGAAGACGAGCTGTCGGGGCTGTACGCCTTCGGGTGAACAGCCCCGATCGCCTCCCGGCCACCGGCAGGCTCCGTCTGCTTCTCTGCGCGCTGGTTCGTGAAGCGGCTGCTCGGTCGGCCGGAGGCTGGTGACCAGCCGACGGGAGCAGCCCTCCGTAGGAGGCGGGATCGACTTGAGTCCATTGATGCACGGCTGTCTGTGTGGGTTACCGGGAGCAGACGGAGCCTCAGAAATGCGTGTTTCGGCAGTCCGATCGGCCCTCTTCGGCAGAAGCGGGGCCGTCGTCTCCCGGTCTCGGCCCCAGGAACTCGCCGTGTCCTCGGCGGGTGTCCGGTGACTGCCCTGCCGTTCCCCGAGACGCCGTACGTGGGAACCATCACCCTCGTCGCCGCGCCCACCGCCGCCGCCTGCGGACGGGCGTTCGTGCGGGAGCGGCTCGCCCGCTGGCAGGTGGAGGACCGCGCCGATGACGCGCTGCTGGTGGCGTCGGAGCTGGTGAGCAACGCCGTTACGGCGGTGGGGTTCGGCGACCGTGTGCCCAGGGACTGGGAGATCACGGGGCGGCAGGTCATCGGGTTACAGCTCAGGTTGGTCCGTGCGGACCTCTTCGTCGAGGTCTGGGACGGCGCGGCCGGTCTGCCCGAGCCGTGCGCCGCCGCCCTCGACGCCGAGGGCGGGCGGGGGCTTCTGCTGGTGGAGAGCGTCTGCCGTACGTGGGGCGTCTTCCGGCCCGCTGTCGGCGGGAAGGTGGTCTGGGCGCAGATCCCGCTCCCGCGCGAGGTGGGTCTCTCCGCCCGGACGGAGGCGTCCCTCCTGCCGCATCGCCCGCCGGAGCACGCCACCGTCCACGAACTGGCCGGCACCGCCCTCCTGCAACGCGTCCTGGACGGACTGCGCCACCTCCAGTGAAGAGCCGTACGCCTCGACGACGAACAGGTCACTCATGACTCACGCACCGAAGGCATACGGGTACGTCCGTCTGCGCCCTGACGCAGGGGAGCGGGAACTCCTGCACATCGACCGCTTACTGCGGCATTGCGCCGACCGGCACGCCCTGCGCATCGTCGGCATCCTCTACGAGGAGGGGCCGGGGCTCTCCCCGGACCGTCTGATCCGTCGACTCGGTAGGGACGGCATCCGGCATGTGGTGGTGCCGTCCCTCCGCCAGATCACCGAACATCCGCCGCTGCGGCGCCACTTGGCCCGAGCGATCATCCTCGGCGCCGGAGCGCGGCTGTACGAGGCGGACCCTCTGGCCGGAGCGGGCCACTTCACGACCGGTGCCTGAACCGGTCGGGAGAGACCCGCGAATCGGCCGCCCCCCTACCCCCTACACCCCCGAGCCCCCCCACCCCGCCCCGGTGTCGGGTCCAGGTACACCCTGCTGATGCCGGGGATCGCGGTGCGGAGGCGGGTTTCCGCGGCCTCGCAGGCCCATTCGATCTCGGTGGCCGTGGAGCCGTCGCGGAGGTCGATCTTGGCGGCGACGAGGGCCTCGCGGGGGCCCTGGACGAGGGTGGTGAGTTCGAGGACGGCCTCGATGTGGTCGGAGGCGAGGAGTTCCTCGCGGATGCGGGCCCGCATCGGCTCGGGCAGGGGGCGGCCGACGAGGAGTTCGACGTTGGAGCGGCCGAGGACCCAGGCGACGTACAGGAGGAGGGCGCCGATGCAGAGGGAGGCGATGCCGTCCCAGACGCCGGAGCCGGTGAGCTGGCCGCCGAGGAGGCCGCCCGCGGCGAGGAGGAGTCCGGCGAGGGCGGCGGAGTCCTCCAGCACGACCGCCTTCACGGCGGTGTCGGGGGTGTGGCGGAGGTAGCGGCGCAGCGGTACGCCGAGCGCGACCGCCTCGCCGCGTGCCTGGCGCAGGCCGGTGCGCAGCGAGTAGCCCTCCAGGAGGAAGGCGACCGCGAGGACGATGTAGGAGAGGAGGGGGTCGCCCAGGTCCTCGCCCGCGAGCAGGGTGTGGATGCCGTCGTAGAGGGAGAAGACGGCGCCTCCGACGAAGGTGGCCACCGCGGCGAGGAGGGCCCAGATGTAGCGTTCGGGGCCGTAGCCGAGGGGGTGGTCCTCGTCGGCGGGTTTCTCGCTGCGTTTGAGGGCGGTGAGCAGCAGGACCTCGGTGACGGTGTCCGCGACCGAGTGCGCGGCCTCCGACAGCATCGCGCTGGAGCCGCTGATGACGCCCGCGACCGCTTTCGCGAGGGCGATGCCGAGGTTGGCGGCGGCCGCGACGATCACCGTGAAGGTGCTCTCGCCGCCGCCCGCGTCCGGGGTGTCCGGCGTGGCGTCCTCGGGCGGCTTCAGCAGGGCGCCCGTCTCCAGGGCCGCCTCCGCCGCGTCGCCGTCGCCCGCGCTGTCGCCGCTGCCGTCGTGGTGTTCCGCTGTGGACATTCCCTCAGTCTTCCCGAGGGACGCGGACCACACCTTCCTGGATGACCGAGACGGCGAGCCGCCCGTCCTGGGTGTAGATGCGGGCCTGCCCGAGGCCGCGCCCGCCGGACGCGGACGGCGACTCCTGGTCGTACAGCAGCCACTCGTCGGCGCGGAACGGGCGGTGGAACCACATCGCGTGGTCGAGGGAGGCGCCGACGACGTCGCCGACCGCCCAGCCGCCGCGGCCGTGCGCGAGGAGGATCGAGTCCAGGAGGGTCATGTCGGAGACGTACGTGGCGAGCACGACGTGCAGCAGCGGGTCGTCGGCGAGTTTGCCGCGGGCGCGGAACCAGACCTGGCTGGACGGCTCGCGGGGCGCCCCGAACACGCCGTACGGCGGGTCGTCGACGTAGCGCAGGTCGATCGCCTCGCGGGCCTGGAGGACGCGGGCGACGACGGCCGGGTCGAGGTGGTCGTAGCCGCGCAGCCGCTCCTCGGAGGTGGGCAGCGTGACCGGGTCGGGCGCGGGCGGTGCGGGGGCCTGGTGGTCGAGGCCGTCCTCGTACGTCTGGAAGGACGCGGAGAGGGCGAAGACCGGGCGGCCGTGCTGGACGGCGACGACCCGGCGGGTGGTGAAGGAGCGGCCGTCGCGGATGCGTTCGACGTTGTAGACGATGGGCGCGTCCGGGTCGCCGGTGCGCAGGAAGTACGCGTGCAGCGAGTGGGCGGGCCGGTCGGCGGGGACCGTGCGGCCCGCGGCGACCAGCGCCTGGGCGGCGACCTGGCCGCCGAAGACGCGCGGGACGACGGTGGCCCGGGACCGGCCGCGGAAGATGTCCTCCTCGATCCGCTCCAGGTCGAGCAGATCGAGGAGGTCCTGAAGTGCCTCGCTCATGGGGGAGTGGGTGTCGTGCCTGCCGTGCCCCTGGTGGGTGCGGGGGGCTACAGCCCCATGTCCTTGGCGATGATCGACTTCATGATCTCGCTGGTGCCGCCGTAGATGCGGTTGACGCGGTTGTCGGCGTACAGGCGGGCGATCGGGTACTCGTTCATGTAGCCGTAGCCGCCGTGCAGTTGGAGGCAGCGGTCGATGACGCGGTGGGCGACCTCGGTGCAGAACAGCTTGGCGGAGGCGGCCTCGGCGGGGGTCAGCTCACCGGCGTCCAGCGCCTCGGTGGCGCGGTCGGCGACGGCCTCGGCGGCGTCCACCTCGGCCTGGCAGGCGGCCAGTTCGAACTTGGTGTTCTGGAAGTGGGCGACCGGCTTGCCGAAGACGACGCGGTCCTGCACGTACTGCTTGGCGAAGCGGACGGCGGCCTTGGCCTGCGCGTAGGCGCCGAAGGCGATGCCCCAGCGCTCGGAGGCCAGGTTGTGTCCGAGGTAGGAGAAGCCCTTGTTCTCCTCGCCGAGAAGGTCCTCGGCGGGCACCTTGACGTCCACGAAGGCGAGTTCGGCGGTGTCGGAGGTCTTCAGGCCGAGCTTGTCGAGCTTGCGGCCGACGGAGTAGCCCTCGGACTTGGTGTCGACCGCGAAGAGGGAGATGCCGAAGCGGCGGTCCTCGGCGGACGGCGGGGAGGTGCGGGCGCACACGATGACCTTGTCGGCGTGGACACCGCCGGTGATGAAGGTCTTGGCGCCGTTGAGGACGTAGTGCGTGCCGTCCTCGGAGAGCTTGGCGGTGGTCTTCATGCCCGCGAGGTCGGAACCGGTGCCCGGCTCCGTCATCGCGATGGCCCACATCTCCTCGCCGGTGACGAACTTCGGGAGGTAGCGCTTCTTCTGCTCGTCGGTGGCGAGCATCTTGATGTACGGCAGGGCGAGCAGCACGTGGACGCCGGAGCCGCCGAACTGGACGCCCGCGCGGGCGGTCTCCTCGTACAGGACGGCCTCGAACTTGTGGCTGTCCTCGCCCGCGCCGCCGAACTCCTCGGGCACGTTGATGCCGAAGATGCCCAGCTCACCGAGCTGGTGGTAGAACTCGCGCGGAGCCTGTCCGGCCGCGAACCACTCGTCGTACACCGGTACGACCTCGGCCTCGATGAAGGCGCGCAGAGTCTCCCGGAACGCCTCGTGATCCTCGTTGAACACCGTACGGCGCACGCCGCCACCTCCATGAACCTCGGCTGCCCAAGCGCGGCCCTGACCTGTCTAAGCGCTTGCTCACCCCTACCGTACCGGCGGGTAGGTGGCTGAGTCCAGGGTGGTCCGCGGGTAACGCTCATCACGCCCGCGAGGGTGACTCCGAAACGGTGATACCCTCTAACTAATTCTTGCGGCTCTAGCCGCTTCCGGGGGCGAGGAGAGGCGGCGGCGCATGGCGGCCAAGGACGGCGCACGGGACCGGGCGGGCACCCCGCGCGGGCGGGACGGCGCGGGGACGCCGCGCGAGCGCTACCGGGCGCAGGTGCGCGCCGAGATCAAGGAGCGGGCCTGGGAGCAGGTCGCCGACGCGGGCGCCTCGGTGCTGTCGCTCAACGCGATCGCCAAGCAGATGGGGATGAGCGGGCCCGCCCTCTACCGCTACTTCTCGGGCCGCGACGACCTGATCACCGAGCTGGTCCGCGACGCGTACCGCAGCCTCGCCGACACCGTCACCGCCGCCGGAACCCCGGGCCCCCCGGACGTCCGCGCCCTCGCCGCCGCCCTGCGCGCCTGGGCCCTGGCCGACCCGCACCGCTACTTCCTCGTCTACGGCACCCCCGTCCCCGGCTACCACGCGCCCGGCGAGATCACCGGGATCGCGTCGGAGATCATGACGGTGCTGCTGGACGGGTTCACGGCGACGGGCTCGGCAGGAGCCGCCGGGCAGGGAGGGGCGGCCGGGTCCGCCGATGACCCCGATGAGCCGGGAGAGCCGCAGGCTTCTGAGGCCGCCGGGGTCGACGCCGGGGTCGGCGCCCGCTTCGACGCCCACCTCGCCGATCACCGCGTGTGGGCCGCCGAGCACCCCGCCCCGCCCGCCGCCCTGCACCGCGCCCTGTCCTTCTGGACCCGCCTCCACGGCGTCCTCTCCCTGGAGCTGGCGGGCCACTTCACCGGGATGGGCTTCGACCCGGACCTCTTCTTCGCGGCCGAGGTGGAGAGCCTGCTGGGTCCCTCCTGAGCGGACCCCGGCCCCCCGGCCTCCGGCGGGGTCACCTGTGGCGGGACCCGCCCGGCCCGGACGCGGGTCCGCTCAGTCGATCCCCGCCGCGTTCAGCAGGTACGCCGTCATCGGGTCGTAGTGGCGCGGGCTGACGACGTGGTCGTCGAGGGGGACCGTGACCTGGACGGTGCCCTCGGCCTCGGCGATGAAGAGGCCGGGGTCGTTGCAGTCGGCGTAGCCGACGGAGTCGACGCCGTGCTGCCCGGCGTAGCCCGCCCAGCCGTGGTCGGCGACGACGAGGTCGGGCAGGGGGCGGCCCTCGCGCTCCAGGCCGGTGAGGATCGCCTTCATCGGCTCGCCGGAGTGGGTGTGCCAGAGCGTCGCCCCGTGCTCCAGGACGGCGACGTCCGCGAACTGCATGACGTAGCCCTCGTCGGTCTGGAGGCCCTCGGGGATGACGACGATCTCGCAGCCCCGCGCGCGCAGCGCCGCCGCCGTCGCGCGGTGCACGTCGAGGAGGCCGCCGGGGTGCCCGGTGGCGAACAGCACCCGCTGCCGGTCCTCCGCCGCCTTCCGCAGCCGCGCGGCCAGCCGGTCGAGGCCGTCCACGGTGAGCTGCGGGTCGATGGTGTCCTGCCCGTACCGGTACTCGGGGTCGTCGTTGACGCCGACCCGCTCGGCCATCACCGCGAGCACGTCCTGCTCGTCGCTCCAGCGGTCGCCCAGCTCCAGCCCGAGCCAGAAGTTGCGGACGCCGTTGGCCAGTTGGCGGTAGTGGGAGAGGTTGTTCTCGCGCGGCGTGGCGACGTCACCCGCGATGCGGGTCTGCACCAGGTGCTCGATCAGCTCGGCGCGGCTGGGGGTCCCGGATATCGGCATGGTGTCCATTGTGGGGGAGCCGCGCCGCCCGCGACCCGGTGTCCCGCGCGCTGGGACGCGCGTCACTCCCGCCCACCTGCGCCGATGCCCTCCGGTGCACAGAACCGCCCGCCTCCGCCCGCCCTCGCCCACCGGGGCTCACCTCACGGTCGCCTCACCGTCGGCGCAGCGCGAACCACAGCTCCATCCGTACGTCCGGGTCGTCCAGGTCCGTCCCCAGCAGGGCGGCGCAGCGGGCGACGCGCTGACGCACGGTGTTGCGGTGCACGTCCAGCGCCACCGCCGTACGGTCCCAGCTGCCGTGCAGGGACAGCCAGGTGCGCAGGGTGTCGGCGAGGGCGGCGGACTCGCCGAGCGGGGCCAGCAGGGTCCGGGCGTGCGCCTCCGCCTCCCCGGGCGGGACCAGGTCGGTCAGCGCGGGGCGGTCGCCGTGCCGGACCAGCGGGACCCGGGTGGCGCGGGCGCGGGCCAGGGCGCGGCCCGCCCGCAGGTCGGCGGCGGCCCAGTCGGCGGGGCCCGCCGCCGCGCCGACGCCCAGCGTCCAGCCGGGCAGCGCGACGGGCTCCCGGTCGCCGGGGACCAGGACGCGGACGACGTCCTCGCCCAGGTCGACCAGCGGGGAGCCGAGGGCCGCGCCCAGCGCGGAGGCGGCCACCGCGTCCGGCGCGGGCGCCTCCCCGGCCGGGCCCCCGGCGCCGGGCGCGCCGCCCGGCCCCTCGGGTCTGCCGTGCACCACGTGCCAGCGCCGCCCGCCCAGCAGCGGGGCCACCGACTCCGGGGCCGCCCCGAGCAGCACGCGCACCAGCGCGGAGGAGCGGGCCGCCTCGGTGCCGCTCTGGTGTTCGCCGGTGAGCAGGGAGAGCAGGACGGCGGCGACGGAGGCGATGGTGTGGTCGCCGGGTTCGCGGCGCGGGGCGGCGACCCCGAGGACGTAGCCCCGGCCCGCGCCGAGGCCGTACGCGGCGAGGTGGGTGCCGTGCGGGGTGCTGTCGGTGGCGGTGGCCGAGCCGCGGCCGGTGAGGACGCGGGCCAGCGCGGCCAGCGGCTCGTCCACCGGCTGCGCGGGGCGGCGGCCCGCCTCGGCGACCGGGGCGCCCTCGGGGCCGTACAGCACCGCCCGGCCGCCGATGCGGCGGGCGAGCTGGCGCAGCACCGACGGCACCGGGTCGGGGCGGGAGGCCGCGACGGCGAGGCTCTGCTGCGCCTCGGTGACCCGGCGCAGCTCCGCGTGGCGGGCCTGCGCCATGAGCTGCCACACAGCGCGGGCCACCGCCGCGAACGTGGTGCGCGGCGGGACCTCCAGCAGCGGCAGCCGGTGCGCGTCGCAGGCCGCGACCAGGGCGGGCGGCACCGTGTCGTGGACGGGCGCCAGGCCGAAGCCGAGCGCGGCGCCCCCGGCGGCGACGATCCGGCCGACGTACGCGTCGAGGTGCGCGGCCCGCGCCGCCTGCCCGGCCGGGTCGTCGTCGGCGGCCTCGGGGAGGTGCACGCCCGCCGAGAGGAGCAGCTCGCCGCCGAGCAGGTACGGGTAGGGGTCGGCCATCTCCGAGGTGTGCGCGCCGTGCAGTGCGAGCGCCGCGTCGCGCGGGCCGGCGATCTGGCGCAGCGCGAGATCGTCGCGGGCCAGCAGCGCGGCGAGGGGGACCGGGGGCGTGGGGGGCGCCGGTGCGGCGGGAGGCGCGGCCGACGGGGCGGGAGGGGAGGGCGCGGGCGGGGCGCTGACCTCGGCGGGATCGTGCACGGTGTGCATTCCTTCCGTCCCGGACGGCTGAAGTGGATGAAACGTACACTTCGCAGCCGCCTCCCGGCCACCTAGGGTCGGGGACCAGCCAAGCCAGAAACCGGCCACTTCCGTGGCGGGCACCGGCGGCCACGGGTACGGGCGGATGTCCCCGTGGCGCGAGCGACCGGTGCGCACGCCTCCGACCCTCTGCACGACACGCCACCGACCCAGCCCCAAGGAGCCCCCATGGCCGTCGACTACCTCGTGATCGCCGCCTATCTCGCCGGCATGCTCGCCATGGGCTGGTGGGGCATGCGCCGGGCCCGCTCCAAGAGCGAGTTCCTGGTCGCGGGCCGCCGCCTCGGGCCCGCCCTGTACTCCGGCACCATGGCCGCGATCGTGCTCGGCGGCGCGTCCACCATCGGCGGGGTCGGCCTCGGCTACCAGTACGGCCTCTCCGGCGCCTGGATGGTCTTCACCATCGGCCTCGGCCTGCTCGCCCTGTCGGTGTTCTTCTCGGCCCGCATCGCCCGGCTGAAGGTCTACACCGTCTCCGAGATGCTCGACCTGCGCTACGGCGGCCGGGCCGGGGTGATCTCCGGGCTCGTGATGTGGGCGTACACGCTGATGCTCGCCGTCACCTCGACCATCGCCTACGCCACCATCTTCGACGTCCTCTTCGACATCCCGCGCACCCTCGCCATCGTGCTGGGCGGCTCGATCGTGGTCGCCTACTCGACGCTCGGCGGCATGTGGTCGATCACCCTCACCGACATGGTGCAGTTCGTGGTGAAGACCGTCGGCGTGCTGCTCCTGCTGCTGCCGATCGCCGTCGTCAAGGCGGGCGGCTTCGCCGAGATGAAGGCGCAGCTGCCGACCGGGTACTTCGACCCGCTGGGCATCGGCGGCGAGACGATCTTCACGTACGTGCTGATCTACACCTTCGGCATGCTCATCGGGCAGGACATCTGGCAGCGGGTGTTCACCGCGCGCAGCGACCGCACGGCGAAGTGGGGCGGCACCGTCGCGGGCACCTACTGCCTGGTCTACGCGCTCGCCGGGGCCGTCATCGGCACCGCCGCCAAGGTGCTCTACCCCGACCTGTCCTCCGCCGACGACGCCTTCGCGACCATCGTCAAGGACGAGCTGCCGATGGGCGTGCGCGGGCTGGTGCTGGCCGCCGCGCTCGCCGCCGTCATGTCGACGTCGTCCGGCGCGCTGATCGCCTGCGCGACCGTCGCCAACAACGACATCTGGTCACGGCTGCGGGGCGCGCGGACCGCCTCCGGCGCGGACGGGACGGACGCGGCGGACGGGGCGCACGAGCGGGACGAGGTCCGCGGCAACCGTGTGTTCATCCTCGTCATGGGCCTCGCCGTGATCGTCGTCGCGATCGCCCTCAACGACGTGGTCGAGGCGCTCACCGTCGCCTACAACCTCCTCGTCGGCGGCCTGCTGGTGCCGATCCTCGGCGGGCTGCTCTGGCGGCGCGGCACCGCGCAGGGCGCGCTCGCCGCGGTCGCGGTCGGCGGCCTCACCGTCGTCGCGTTGATGGCGGCGTACGGCATCCTCGCCAACGAGCCCGTCTACTACGGCCTGCTCGCCTCCCTCGCCGCGTACGTGGCCGTCTCCCTGGCCACCCCGCCCACCGACGCCGCCGTCCTCGCCGCCTGGCGCGAACGCCTCGCGGGCCGGGACCCCGAACTCGTGTCCGAACCGGTGCCGGCTCCCCAGTAGAGTCGTCCTCAGTGGTGCAGAGCGGTGCGAAAGCCGTGAAGCGTAGGAAAGAAGGCAGTGCATGAGCAGCAACGAGACGCCCCGCGGGCCGGTCGACTCCTCGCGCGTCCCCCGGTACGCCGGACCCGCGACCTTCGCCCGGCTGCCCCGGCTGGACGAGGTCGGCCGCGCCGACGTCGCCGTCGTGGGCGTGCCGTTCGACTCCGGGGTCTCCTACCGGCCCGGCGCCCGCTTCGGCGGCAACGCCATCCGTGAGGCGTCCCGGCTGCTGCGCCCCTACAACCCGGCGCAGGACGCCTCCCCGTTCGCCCTCGCCCAGGTCGCGGACGGCGGCGACATCGCCGTGAACCCGTTCAACATCAACGAGGCCGTCGACACGATCGAGGCCGCCGCCGACGACCTGCTCGGCACCGGCGCCCGCCTCATGACGCTCGGCGGCGACCACACCATCGCGCTGCCGCTGCTGCGGTCGGTGGCGAAGAAGCACGGACCCGTCGCGCTGCTCCACTTCGACGCCCACCTCGACACCTGGGACACCTACTTCGGCGCCGAGTACACCCACGGCACCCCCTTCCGGCGGGCCGTGGAGGAGGGCGTCCTCGACACCTCCGCCCTCTCCCACGTCGGCACCCGCGGCCCGCTCTACGGCAAGCAGGACCTCACCGACGACGAGAAGATGGGCTTCGGCATCGTCACCTCCGCCGACGTCTACCGGCGGGGCGCCGACGAGGTCGCCGACCAGCTCCGCCAGCGCATCGGCGACCGGCCGCTGTACATCTCCATCGACATCGACTGCCTCGACCCGGCGCACGCGCCCGGCACCGGCACCCCCGAGGCGGGCGGCATGACCTCCCGCGAACTCCTGGAGATCCTGCGCGGCCTGGCCTCCTGCCACCTGGTCTCGGCGGACGTCGTCGAGGTGGCCCCCGCGTACGATCACGCCGAGATCACCTCCGTCGCCGCGTCGCACACGGCGTACGAACTCACCACGATCATGTCCCGTCAGATTGCCGAGGCCCGCGCGCAGTGACCCACGACCACGACCTGGTGCTCCGCCCGACGGAGGCCCAGATCTCCGCCGCACTGAACCCGCCCGCCGGACGCAACGGCGGAGACCTGGTCGTGGAGACGCTGGCCGGGCTCGGCGCCACGACCGTCTTCGGCCTGCCCGGTCAGCACGCGCTCGGCATGTTCGACGCGCTGCGCCGCTCCGACCTGCGCTACGTCGGTCTGCGCGTCGAGAACAACGCCGGGTTCGCGGCGGACGCGTACGGCCGGATCACCGGGGAGGCGGCGCCGCTGCTGCTGTCCACCGGGCCGGGCGCGCTCACCTCGCTGGCCGCGCTCCAGGAGGCGGCGGCGGCCTCGGCGCCGGTGCTGGCGATCAGCAGCCAGATCCCCACCAAGGGGCTGGGCGGCGGGCGCCACGGCTACCTCCACGAACTCCCCGACCAGGCCGCCTCGTTCCGGGGCGTCGTGAAGTCGGTGCACACCGTCCGCGCGCAGTCGCAGATCCCCTCCGCGCTGGCGGCGGCGTGGACGTCGGCGCTGACGGCCCCGCACGGGCCGGTGTGGGTGGAGATCCCGCAGGACGTCCTACTCGCCGAGACCGCCCTCCCGGTCGTCACCGCCGTCGACGCGGCCCCCGAGGAGCTGCCGCCCCGGCCCGAACTCACCGCGGTCGCCGCCGACCTGCTGGCCCGTGCCGCGCGTCCGGCGGTCATCGCGGGCGGCGGAGTGGTCCGCGCGGACGCCTCCGGCAAGCTGCGGGCGCTGGCGGAGCGGCTGAACGCGCCCGTCATCACGACCTTCGGCGGCAAGGGCGCGTTCCCCTGGACCCACCCGCTCTCCCTCCAGTCCTGGCTGGAGGACCGGCACAGCACGGACTTCCTGGAGGACGCGGACGTCCTGCTCGTCGTCGGCTCGGGCCTCGGCGAACTCTCCTCGAACTACCACACGTTCGCCCCGCGCGGCCGGGTGATCCAGATCGAGGCGGACCTCGGCAAGCTGGAGTCCAACCACCCCGCCCTCGGCATCCACGCCGACGCCCGCCTCGCCCTCCAGGCCCTCCTGGAGACGGTCCCCGAACGCCCCGACGACACGGCCCCCGCCCGCGTCGCGGACGTCCTGGCCAAGGTCAAGTCCCGCATCGACGCCCAGCAGTTGACCCTCGAACAGGACCTGCTCGCCGCGATCCGCCGGGCCCTCCCCAGGGCGTCGTCCTCCTTCTGGGACATGACGATCCTCTCCTACTGGGCGTGGTCGGCCTTCGACCCCCAGGGCCCCAACCGCATGCACTCCGCGCAGGGTTCGGGCGGCCTCGGCTACGGCTTCCCCGCGGCCCTCGGCGCGGCCGTCGCCGACCCCACCCACCCGGTCCTCGCCGTCTCCGGCGACGGCGGCGCCCTCTACTCCATCGCCGAACTCGCCACCGCCCGCCAGTACGACCTGGACGTCACCTGGCTGATCATCGACGACGGCGGCTACGGCATCCTCCGCGAGTACATGACCGACGCCTTCGGCACCCCCACCGCCACCGAACTCACCCGCCCCGACTACGCGGCCCTCGCCGAGTCCTTCGGCGTCCCCGCCACCCCCACCACCCCCGAAACCCTGGAGCAGGACCTCCACCAGGCCCTCACCACCCCCGGCCCGTCGGTGGTCGTCCTCCCGGCGGTCCTGCGGATGTTCGCGGCGACGCATCTGGGGTAGCTCTGACCGCGGGCGGCCCGGACCGAGGCACGCCCGCCCGGGGGCGTCTCCGGACCCCATCCGAGGAGAGGCGGCCGGGATGAGCACCCACCATCCGCCACACCGGCCCGAGGCCCCGCCGCCCGCCGAGGAGCACACCGCGGAGCCTGCCGACGGGTTCATCCGCCGCCTCGGCGTCGAACGCCTCGCCCGTGACGGCTGGGCCGCAGGCCGGTCCGTCTGGGAGGGCGACGCCGGTGGGCGGGAGGTGGGGGTCGACTCTGTCGTGGTGGGGGAGGAGGGCGCGCCCGGTGGGGTGGGTGCCGTGCTGGGGGTCGGGGACGGGGAGGCCGTTCTGGTGCGTCGGCGTCGGTACACGCTGGACGGGAAGCCGGTGCTGATCGCCACCTCGTACTTCCCGGCCGCGCTGGTCGCCGGTACGGCGATCGCCCGGGTCGACACCGGGCCCGGTGGGGTCTACGCGCGGCTCGCCGAACTGGGGCGCGGGCCCGTGCGGTTCCGGGAGGAGGTGCGGTCGCGGATGCCGAGCCGGGAGGAGGCCGACGCGCTCGGGCTGCCGGCCGGGGTGCCCGTCGTGCTGGTCGCGCGGACCGCCTACGACGCGGACGGTGTCGCCGTCGAGGTCAACGCGATGGTGCTCGACTCCGCCGCCTACGTGCTGGAGTACGGGTTCGACGCGTGACGACCGCCGCACCCCGGAGCCCGTCCGGGATGCGGCCGCCGTGGGGGTGTGCCGGGGCTACCAGATCGCCTCGACCCACTCCGGGTGGTCGATGAACGGGTTGCGGTTGTGCTGGTAGGTGTCGTAGATGACCTGGTTGCGGCGCTCCTCGAAGGCGTCCGGCGGGTCCTCGTCGTTCCACTGCTTCAGGACCGAGAGGCGGCCGTGGTAGGGGTTGCCGCTGCCGTTGGTGACGGCGTCGTTGGGCTCCAGGTTCGGCCAGCCGTCGTCGCCCTCGTAGCGGACCGCCATGTAGAGGATCATGCGGGCCACGTCGCCCTTGACGGCGTCGCGGGGCTCGAAGGAGTTGGAGTCGGTGAGGCTGCCGCCGGAGTTGGTGAAGCTGCTGCCGCCGTTGTCGAAGTCCTTGTTGCCGCGCACCGCGTTGACCGTGACGTCCTCGGGGCGCAGGTGGTGGAGGTCGGTCCCGGGACCGGCCGAGGTGCCGAAGTCGCCGTGGGACTGCGCCCACACGTGCTCGCGGTTCCAGTTGCCGCTGTTGCCGCCGTTGAGCGACTTGCTGCGGGAGATGCCGGAGTAGAGCAGCTTGACGTTGCTGCTGTTGTTGGGGTCCTGGTCGGTGACCTTCAGGGCCTCCCAGAGCGCCGCGTACGACAGCTTGGTCTGCGGCTTGATGATCGTGTGGAGGGCCGACTTCAGGTTCGTGCCCGACTTCCCGATCGCGTTCTTGTAGTACGTCGCGTCGTAGGCCGTCGTGGTCGCCGCGGCGGGGGACGCGGTGAGCGCGGGGGTGGCGAGGCCGGCGAGGACGGCGGCGGTGGCCAGGGCCACCGGCTTCCATCGGCGGACGCGTGAGGACGACTGCATGTGGGGTGTCCGATCTACGCGGGTTGACAGGAGGCGGCAATCGGGAGAGTGACATGCACATGCGGCCGTGTCGATGAATCCGACATGGAGATTCGGTGACGGGAAACGGCAAGTCGGGAGGGAACGGTACGAGTCGGCCCGACCGTCCGGGCCCTGGGGGCTTTCAGCCGAGCAGGGCGCCGAACTTGTCCCGGTAGGTCGCGAGTTGCTGCTCGTATCCGGCCACGAACGCGTCCTCCTCGCCCGGCTCCATCGTGCTGCCGGGCAGCTTCGGCGGCAGCAGGTCCGGCAGCGCGCGGAAGATCTCGGCCGCCGCCTTCCCGCGCTCCGCGCCGCGCGCCCGCGCCCGGACGAGGTGCCAGCCCGCCCCTGACAGCCCCTCGCGCAGCAGGCGGACCGGCACCTTCTTGCCGCGGAACCCCGACCCCTCCGGAGCCTGCCCCTCACCCGTGCCGAGCCGCCCCAGCGCCCACAGGGCGGCGCAGGCCCGACCCGCGGAGAAATGTCCGGTCCGTGAGGGGTGTGCCTGGGTCGCCATGCACCGTCTCTACCCGCCCCCGACCGGCCTCAGTGCCCCGGCCCGGCAGGGGCCCGACCCGCACATGTGAACCTACGAACAGGTGTGCAACCATCGCCCGTCCATGCGAGTCAACCTCGCATGACTCACCGTATCGGGATACGCAGAAGAGGCGTGCTCGCCGCCACCCTCGGCGCCGGCGTCCTCCTCACGGGCGTGGCCGCCACCCCGGCCGTCGCCGCTCCGCCCGCCGTCAGCTGCACCTCGGCCAAGGCCGGGCTCGCCGCGAAGCTGAAGAAGGACATCACCGCCGCCCTGGCCAACCGCAAGGGCACGGTCGCCGTCGGCCTCCACGACCGCACCACCAACACCACCTGCACCCTGCGCGCCTCCACCGCCTTCGACTCGGCCAGCGTCGTCAAGGTCACCGTCCTCGCCGCGCTGCTGCGGGACACGCAGAAGCAGGGCCGCGCGCTGACCGCCCGCGAGAAGACCCTCGCGACCGCGATGATCACCAAGTCCGACAACGCCTCCACCTCCACCCTGTGGAAGCAGCTCGGCACCACGAAGATCAAGAACTTCCTCACGGCCGCGAAGATGACGCAGACCAAGCCCGGCGCGAACGGCTACTGGGGCCTCACCCAGATCACCGTGACCGACGAGCAGAAGCTGCTCAAGCTGATCGCCGCGAAGAACACCGTCCTCACCGACGCCTCCCGCGCCTACGCCACCAAGCTGATGGGCCAGGTCGTCTCCTCCCAGCGCTGGGGCACCCCGTACGGCAGGCCGTCCGGTGTCTCGTGGCACGTGAAGAACGGCTGGCTGTCGCGGGCCACCCACGGCTGGCGCGTGCACAGCGTCGGCACCTTCAAGGGCGGCGGCCACGACTACCAGATGACCTTCCTGACCCACGGCAACACCACGATGAACTACGGCATCACCACCATCCAGGGCGTCGCCAAGGTCATCCACCGGGACCTCGCCGCCTCCTGACCGGCCCGGCTCCTGACCGGCCGCGGCCCCACCGGACCACCCGGTCCGCCCGCCGCGCCCCGCACGCCCGGTACGGCTCGCACACCCCCGCCCGCGCACCCCGGGGACATCCTTCACGGCATGTCCCACCCCGCGTCACCCGCCCGTCCTACGGTGACCGCCATGCGCCTGCGAACCGTACTCGCGTCCCTCACCGCCACCGTGGCGGCGGCCACCGCCATGGCCGCCGGCCCCGCCTCCGCCGGACCCGGACCCGCCGAGGCCGGACCCGTCGCCGGATCTGCCGACACCCCGCGACAGCACGCCTGTTCGCCCGCCGTCCGGCTCGACCGCTTCTCCGACGCCCTCGACAAGACGACGTACGAGGGCACCTTCGTCGGGAACCTCTCCGGCCTCGCCGTCGACCGCGACGGCTCCCTCGCCGCCGTCTCCGACCGCTCCGCCCTCTTCCGCCTCGACCCCCGCACGCTCGCCCCGACCGGCGTCGCGGCGCTCGCCGACGAGAACGGCGCCGCCCTCGACTCCGAGGGGCTGGTCGTCGACCGCGACGGCACCCGCCTGGTCAGCTCCGAGACGGAACCGGCGATCCGCCGCCACAGCCGCTCCGGCGCGATCCTCGACCGGCTGCCCGTCCCCGACGCCCTGCGCGTCGCCCCCGCCGGGCGGGCCGTCGCCAACGGCACCTTCGAGGGACTGACGCTGCTCCCCGGCGGCCGGACCCTGCTCGCCTCCATGGAGTACGCCCTCGCCGGGGACAGCGCCGGTACGGTCCGCTTCCAGACCTGGCGGCGCACCCGCGGCGGCTCCTTCGCGCTCGCCGCCCAGTACGCCTACCGCACCGACCCCGGCCTCGGCGTCCCCGAGGTGCAGGCCCTCCCCGACGGCCGTCTGCTGGTCCTGGAGCGCGGCTTCACCGCCGGGGCCGGCAACACCGTCCGCCTCTACCTGGCCGACCCGCGCCACGCCACCGACACCCGCGCCGTGCCGTACCTGACCGGGCAGGACGGTGTGCGGACGGTCCGCAAGACGCTCCTCGCCGACCTCGTCGACTGCCCCGACCTGGGCGCCACCGCGCGGCAGCCCCAGCCGAACCCGCTCCTCGACAACATCGAGGGCATGACCGTCCTCCCGGCCCGCCCCGGCGCCCACCCGGCCCGCCCCGGCGCCGCCGTCACCGGCCGTGACCGGGGGTGGCTGCGCGTGCTCCTGGTCAGCGACGACAACCAGAACGCCGTCCAGACCACCCGGTTCCTGTTCCTGCGCGTCCGCGTCTGATCCGCCCCGCGCCCGCCCCCGCCCCCGCACGCCCCCCGCGCCCCCGCACCTCCCCCCGATTGTTGCGGAGGGATGAAATCCGGTTACCCGGGCGTTGGCCCCACTGGAAGATCAGGACGGCTTCCGGACGCATCGGGACCAGCACCAGGACCAGCAGGAGGCACCCGCGTGGCAGCGCAACGGGGATGGGCACGGAGACTCGCGGGCTACGCCTGGCGCCACCGCACGGACGTCGTGCTCGCCCTCGGCTCGTCCCTGGGCGGCATGGCCGTCATGGCCCTGGTGCCGCTCATCACCAAGGTCATCATCGACGACGTCATCGGCGACCGCAGCCGCGCCATGGCCCCCTGGGCGGGCGCCCTGATCGGCGCGGCGCTCGTCGTCTACGCGATGACGTACGTCCGCCGCTACTACGGCGGACGGCTCGCCCTCGACGTCCAGCACGACCTGCGGACCGAGATGTTCGCGACGATCACCCGCCTCGACGGCCGCCGCCAGGACGAACTCTCCACCGGCCAGGTCGTCGGCCGCGCCACCAGCGACCTCCAGCTCATCCAGAGCCTGCTGTTCATGCTCCCGATGACCATCGGGAACGTCCTGCTGTTCCTGATCTCCCTCGCGATCATGGCCTGGCTCTCCCCGCCGCTCACCCTCGTCGCGCTCGCCGTCGCCCCCGCCCTGTGGTGGATCGCCCGCCGCAGCCGGACCCGGCTGCACCCCGCGACCTGGTACGCGCAGGCGCAGGCCGCCGCCGTCGCGGGCGTCGTCGACGGCGCCGTCAGCGGCGTCCGCGTGGTGAAGGGCTTCGGGCAGGAGGAGCAGGAGACCGGCAAGCTGCGCGAGGTCGGCCGCCGCCTCTACGCGGGCCGCCTGCGCACCGTACGGCTCAACGCGCGCTACACCCCCGCGCTCCAGGCCGTGCCCGCCCTCGGCCAGGTCGCCATGCTCGCCCTCGGCGGCTGGCTCGCCGTGCGCGGGCACATCACCCTCGGCACCTTCGTCGCCTTCTCCACCTACCTCGCCGCGCTGGTCGGCCCGGTCCGGATGCTCGCGATGGTCCTCACCGTCGCCCAGCAGGCCCGCGCGGGCACCGAACGCGTCCTGGAGCTGATCGACACCGAGCCCGCCGTCGAGGACGGCACCAAGGACCTCCCCGCCGACGCCCCCGCGACCGTCGAGTTCGACGGCGTCACCTTCGGCTACGACCCCGACCGCCCCGTCCTCGACGGGCTCAGCTTCGAGATCCGCGCCGGGGAGACCCTCGCCGTCGTCGGCGCCTCCGGCTCCGGCAAGTCCACCGTCTCCCTGCTGCTGCCCCGCTTCTACGACGTCGCGCGCGGCGCGGTCCTGGTCGGCGGCCACGACGTCCGCGAACTCACCCTCGGCTCGCTGCGTGCCGCGATCGGCCTCGTCCCCGAGGACTCCTTCCTCTTCTCCGACACCGTCCGCGCCAACATCGCCTACGGCCGCCCCGACGCCACCGACGCCGAGATCGAGGCCGCCGCCCGCGCCGCCCAGGCCCACGGCTTCATCAGCGACCTCCCCGAGGGCTACGCCACCACCGTCGGCGAGCAGGGCCTCACCCTCTCCGGCGGCCAGCGCCAGCGCGTCGCCCTGGCCCGCGCGATCCTCACCGACCCGCGCCTGCTCGTCCTCGACGACGCCACCTCCGCCGTCGACGCGCGCGTCGAGCACGAGATCCACGAGGCGCTCCAGCAGGTCATGGCGGGCCGCACCACCCTCCTCATCGCGCACCGCCGCTCCACCCTGAACCTCGCCGACCGCATCGCCGTCCTCGACGGCGGCCGTCTCGCCGACCTGGGCACGCACGAGGAACTCCAGGAGCGATGTCCGCTCTACCGCCGTCTGCTGACCGACCCCGACGAACTCGGCGGCGTCTCCCCGGGCCACACCCCGCCCGCCGTCCCCCGCGAGGACACGACCGTACGGGACGAGCTGGACGCCGAGTTCGACGCCGAGCGCGGGGTCACCCCCCGGCTGTGGGCCGGGGACCGGGTGCCGAAGGACGCCGCGTTCGCCGGGACCCCCGCCACCCCCGACCTGCTGGCCCGCGTCGCGGCGCTGCCCCCGGCCACCGACCTGCCCGAGGTCGACGAGGCCCGCGCGGTCACCGCCGAGGACTCCTACGGCCTGCGCCGGCTGCTGCGCGGCTTCCGCACCCCGCTGCTGATCAGCCTCGGCCTGGTCGCCATGGACGCGGGCATGGGCCTGCTGCTGCCGGTGATGATCCGGCACGGCATCGACGAGGGCGTCTCCGCCGCCGCGCTCGGCGCGGTCTGGGCGGCCTCGCTGCTCGCCCTGCTCGCCGTCCTCGTCCAGTGGACCGCGCAGACCGCCGAGATCCGCATGACCGGCCGCACCGGCGAACGTGTCCTCTACAGCCTGCGGTTGAAGATCTTCGCCCAGCTCCAGCGGCTCGGCCTCGACTACTACGAGCGCGAGCTGACCGGCCGCATCATGACCCGGATGACGACGGACGTGGACGCCCTGTCGACGTTCCTCCAGACCGGCCTGGTCACCGCGTTCGTCTCCCTCGTCACCTTCTTCGGCATCATGGTCGCCCTGCTGGTCCTGGACGTGCAGCTCGCCCTCGTCGTCTTCGCGACCCTGCCGCCGCTGGTCGTCGCCACGTTCTTCTTCCGCCGCGCCAGCGTGAAGGCGTACGAGCTGGCCCGCGAGCGGGTCTCCACGGTCAACGCCGAACTCCAGGAGTCGGTGGCCGGGCTGCGCATCGTGCAGGCCTTCGGCCGCGAGGAGGCCGGCCGGGAGCGGTTCGCCGCGCACAGCGCCGCCTACCGTGCCGCCCGCATCCGCGGCCAGTGGCTGATCTCGATCTACTTCCCCTTCGTCCAGCTGCTCTCCTCCGCCGCCGCGGCGGCCGTCCTCGTCACGGGCGCCGGACGCATCGAGGCCGCCACCCTCACCACGGGCGCGCTGGTCGCCTACCTCCTCTACATCGACCTGTTCTTCGCCCCCGTCCAGCAGCTCTCCCAGGTCTTCGACGGCTACCAGCAGGCCACCGTCTCCCTCGGCCGCATCCAGGAACTCCTGCGCGAACCCGCCGCCACCCGCTCCGCGGGCAGCCCCCGCGCGGTGGACGCGCTGCGCGGCGAGATCGCCTTCGAGGACGTCCACTTCGCCTACGGCGACAAGGGCGAGGCCGAAGAGGCCCTGTCGGCCGTGGAGTTGCGCATCCCCGCCGGGCAGACCGTCGCCTTCGTCGGCGAGACCGGCGCGGGCAAGTCCACCCTGGTCAAGCTCGTCGCCCGGTTCTACGACCCCACCGCGGGCCGGGTGCTGGTCGACGGCACCGACCTGCGCGCCCTCGACCTCACCTCGTACCGGCACCGGCTCGGCGTCGTCCCGCAGGAGGCGTACCTCTTCCCCGGCACCGTCCGCGACGCCATCGCCTACGGCCGCCCCGACGCCCCGGACGCCGAGGTGGAGGCCGCCGCGCGGGCGGTCGGCGCGCACGAGATGATCGCCACCCTCGACGGCGGCTACCTCCACGAGGTCGCCGAGCGCGGCCGCAACCTGTCCGCCGGGCAACGGCAGTTGATCGCGCTGGCCCGCGCCGAACTGGTCGACCCCGACGTCCTCCTCCTCGACGAGGCGACCGCCGCCCTCGACCTCGCCACCGAGGCCCAGGTCAACCAGGCCACCGACCGGCTCACCGGCCGCCGCGCCACCTCCGGCGGCGGGGCCGCCCCGCGCACCACGCTCATCGTCGCCCACCGCCTCACCACCGCCGCGCGCGCCGACCGCGTCGTCGTCATGGACCACGGCCGGGTCGCCGAGGACGGCACCCACGCCGACCTCCTCGCCCGCGACGGACGGTACGCCCGGCTGTGGCGGACCTTCGTCGGGGACGACGCCGAGCCGGAGGAGCCGGTGGGCGCGGCCCGCTGAGCCCGGCCGCCCACCCCCTGCTCCGGTGCGGGGCGTGCGGGGCGCGGGGCGTGGGGCGCGCAACCATCCGGGCTGTCCCGCGCGTCCGTACATCAGTACGGCCATCGGCGGAGGCCGGACGGACGACGAACGCGCGAGGAGGCGGAGGGCATGGCCGGAGGGGGCGTGGCCGCGGGGGGCGTCGGCGCGCTCCGCCGTCGGCTGGCGGCCGGGGCGGCCGTCCTGGTCACCGCCGTCCTGCTCGCGCTCGCCGCACCCGCCGACGCGCAGGCCGCGCCCGCCTCCTGCACCGGCCGCAAGGTGCGCACCCTGGCCTTCGCCAACGGGCAGGTGCAGGTCTACCGGGGCGGCGGCTCGGTCTGCGCGGTCACCGTCCAGAAGCACCCCGGCACGAAGCGGCTCCTGTCGGTCGGTGTCCAGGCCCGCGGCCACCACCCGGTCCGCAAGGCCCGCCGCCACGCCCGCACCACGCTCCCGGTGACCGTGTACGCGGGCCACCGCTGCGTACGGGTGTCCGGGTCGGTGGGCACCGTCACCTACACATCCGGCTGGATTCTGTGCTGATCGCCGCGCGGACCGGCTGACTTGCCAATCTCCTCTGGTGCCGCAGGTGTTGCTCGGATAGCTTCGCGCACATCTGTCTCACAGGGAGGACGCACGCGCATGCGCAAGGCGCTCAGATGGCTGCTGGCCCTCACCGTGCTCATCGGCACGCTGACCACCACGGCGGGCGCGGCCACCGCCGCCGAGCCGGGAGCCACGGACATCAAGGACCGGCTGCTCTCCGTCCCGGGCGTCAGCCTGGTGGAGGAGAAGCCGTACCCCGGCTACCGCTTCTTCGTCCTGAACTTCACCCAGCCGGTCGACCACCGGCACCCCGGAAAGGGCACGTTCCAGCAGCGGATCACCGTCCTGCACAAGGACGTCAGCCGCCCGACGGTCTTCTACACCGGCGGCTACAGCGTCTCCACCAGTCCGGGCCGCCGTGAACCCACGCAGATCGTGGACGGCAACCAGGTCTCCATGGAGTACCGCTACTTCACGCCGTCCCGCCCCGAGCCCGCCGACTGGAGCAAGCTGGACATCTGGCAGGCCGCCAGCGACCAGCACCGCATCTTCACCGCGCTCAAGCCGATCTACGGCAAGAACTGGCTCTCCACGGGCGGTTCGAAGGGCGGCATGACCGCCACCTACTACGAGCGCTTCTACCCGCGCGACATGGACGGCGTCGTCGCGTACGTCGCCCCCAACGACGTCGTCAACGACGAGGACTCCGCCTACGACCGCTTCTTCCGCCAGGTCGGCACCAAGGAGTGCCGCGACCGGCTGAACGCGGTGCAGCGCGAGGCGCTGGTGCGCCGGGAACCGCTGGAGAAGAAGTACGAGGCGTACGCCGCCGAGAACGGCTACACCTTCACCACCATCGGCAGCCTGGACCGCGCCTACGAGGCCGTCGTCCTCGACTACGTGTGGGGCTTCTGGCAGTACAGCCTGCTCTCCGACTGCGACAGCGTCCCCGCCGACGCGAAGACCGCGACCGACGACGAGATCTGGACCTCGGTCGACACCATCTCCGGCTTCTCGTTCTACACCGACCAGGGCCTGTCGCCGTACACGCCGTACTACTACCAGGCGGGCACCCAGCTCGGCGCGCCCACCATCCACTTCCCGTACATCGAGCGGAAGTACGTCCGCTACGGCTACCAGCCGCCGCGCAACTTCGTCCCCCGCGACATCGCGATGCGCTTCGACCGGGGCGCGATGCGGGACGTCGACGGCTGGGTGAAGCACAACGCCCGCCACATGCTGTTCGTGTACGGGCAGAACGACCCGTGGGGCGCCGAACCGTTCCGCCTCGGCAGGGGCGCGAAGGACTCGTACGTGTTCACCGCGCCCGGCATGAACCACGGCGCGAACGTGGCCGGTCTGGTCGCCGACGAGAAGGCGCTGGCCACCGCCCGCATCCTCAAGTGGGCGGGCGTCGCCCCGGCCGCCGTCCAGGAGAACGCGTCGGCGGCCCGCCCGCTGGCGAAGTTCGACGCCAAGCTGGACGTCCGGGACGTGGAGCGGGAGCCCACCCTGCGCCCGTAGCGCCTCGGCGCGCGTACGGCACGACGGCCGACCGGCTTCCCGCCGGCCGGCCGTCGTGCCGTACGTGGTCGGAGAGGCTTTCAGTACGTCAGTCCGTGCCCGACCGGGTACAGCACCCGCTCCGGGTCGTCCGCCCGTCCCACCGGCACCGGCAGCTTCCCGCGCGGGCGTACGGCCCCCGCCATCACCCGCGCGGCGGCCCGCAGTTCGACGTCGGTCCACGAGTAGGCCGCCAAGTACGCGCGTACGCCCGGCAGATGGGCCACGTCGTAGGGGTTGCGGACGGCGACCGCGACGACCGGCCGGCCGGTCGCCGACAGCCGTTCCACCAGGGCCTGTTGGGGGCTTCCGGCCGTCACGTTGTACGTGAGGACGACCACCGCGTCCGCCGCCCCGGCCGCCGCCACCGCCCGGTCGGCCGTCGCGGCGGACGGGTCGGTGCCGGTGGACAGGGCCGTCGCCGTGAAGCCGAGCGCGGTGAGGGCGGCGGCCAGGACGCCGGTGGGCGGCCCGGTGGTGCCGGTCGGGGAGACCGGGTCGGCGCCCACCACCAGCAGCCGGGGGTGCTCGCGCGGCGACAGCGGCAGCGGGCGAGCCGCGCCCTCCCGCTCCGGCGCGTTGACCAGCAGGGTCGTGGTCCGCTCGGCGAGCCGGTCGGCGATCGCCCGGTGCCGCCGGGTGCCGACGGTGCGCCCGACCCGGTCGCGGCGGACGTACGGCTCGGTGAACAGCCCCAGCCGGTCCTTCAGCCGCAGGATGCGCAGCACCGACTCCTCCAGCCGCGCCTCGGTCAGCTCCCCGTCCCGCACGGCCCGCAGCACCGCGTTCCACGCGAGGTCCAGCTTCGGCGGGTTGAGCAACTGGTCGACGCCCGCCTTCAGCGCGAGCACCGGCACCCGGTCGTCGCCGTACTTCGTGCGCACGCCCGCCATGTCGAGGGCGTCGGTGACCACCACCCCGTCGTAGCCGAGGCGTTCGCGGAGCAGGCCGGTGACGATCGGGCGGGAGAGGGTCGCCGGGTCGCCGGAGTCGTCCAGGGCCGGGACGAGGAGGTGGCCGGTCATCACGGAGTCGGCGCCCGCCGCGACCGCCGCCCGGAACGGCACCGCGTCCAGCCGCTCCCACTCCGCACGGCTGTGGGTGATGACGGGGAAGCCGGTGTGGCTGTCGACGGCGGTGTCGCCGTGGCCGGGGAAGTGCTTGGCGGCGACGGCGATCCCGGCGTCCTGGTAGCCGCGGATCTCGGCGGCGGCCAGCGCGGCGACCGCGTCCGGGTCGGCGCCGAAGGACCGTACGCCGATCACCGGGTTGGCCGGGTCGACGTTCACGTCGGCGACGGGGGAGTAGTCCTGCCGGATGCCCATCGCCCGCAGTTCGCGGCCCGCGACCCGGCCCAGGGTGCGGGCGTCGGCGCGCGAGCCGCCCGCGCCGACCGCCATCGCGCCGGGCAGGAGCGTCGCGGGCGCGCCGACGCGGGCGACGATGCCGTGCTCCTGGTCGGTGGAGATCAGCAGCGGCAGCCCGCGCGGGCGGCCCAGCGAGGCCCGCTGGAGGCCGTTGGAGAGGTCCGCGATCTGGAGCGGGTCGCGGGTGTTGTGCGCCCACGTGAAGTAGATGACCCCGCCGACGCGGTAGCGGTCGATCAGCTCGGCGGCGGTACGGACGCCGAGTTCCGCCTCGTTGGTGTCGGCGTCGGCCGGATCGGGGGCGGTCGCCGAGTGGCCGTACACCCGCGTCACGAAGACCTGGCCGACCTTCTCCTCCAGGGTCATCCGGGAGATCAGCGCGCGCAGGCGGCGGTCGTCGGCGTGGGCCGGTCCGCCGCTCCCGGCGACGGCGAGGGCCGCGGTGAGTCCGGCACCGGCGGCGAGGACGGTACGTCGGGAGGGCACGGGCGCTCCTTGCGGGGTTCCGGGATGCGGTGACGGAACGCGCACGGTACCCGCGGCGGAGCCGCCATCGGCGCAAGGGAGGGGGGCGCGCCGATGGCGGCACGCTGTCGGCGGCGGTGCGGCGGAGAGGGGTGCGCCGGTGATCCCGCCCCGGAGGGCGGGGCCGGCACCGCACCGGGGGTGCCGGTCCGACAGCTCACCGGTCAGACGGGCGGCGGGCCGCCGGGGTTCCCGGAACCGGGAGCCGGTTGCGGGAACCCGGAGCCGGTTGCGGGAACCGGTTCGGGTCTACGCCCCGGTGGGGGTCAGGTCGTGCAGCAGGAAGTGGAGCTGTACGCCGTCCGCGGTGTCCGCCCAGAGCCCCTCGGCGTCGAGCACGGAGGCGGCGACCAGCCGTGCCGCGGCCACGTGTGCGGGGTGCGCGTCGAAGCCCGGCCAGGGCAGGACGGGGTGGCCGTGCTCCTCGCCGTACCGGCGGACCCGGTCGACGTCGCCGAGGACGGCGGGCGGCAGTGACGGGTTCGCCCAGGACCACAGCGAGGTCTCCCGGTCGAGGGCGACGGTGCCGAGGAGGGTGAGGCGGCCGGTGAGGAAGACGGTGCCGCCGTGCGCCCAGGTGATGCGGGCGTCGTCCAGCGACCAGTCGTACTGCACGTCGCCCGAGAGGCCGTGGCGTTCGACCATGCGTGCCTGCCGGGACCGCGCCCGTGCGCGCGCGACGTCCACGACGGCCTCCCAGCCGGAGCCGTCGTCCCGCGCGGCCTCGTCGTCCACCGTCACTCCCCTCGCCCGCGTCGCACAGGCGTACGACCCGTCTCCGTCGACGCGATCATCGCACCGCCGTCACGGCCGGGAGACGCCCGCCCCCACCGCTCCGGTTCCGACGCCCTCGGCGGCCTCGGCTGTCTCGTCGGCCGCCGGTGTCCCCGCCACCCGCGGCCAGTGCTCCCGCAGGGTCCGTACCGTCTCGGCGATCGCGGGGCGGCGGGCCGCGCCGCCGCGCCACAGGGCGTACAGGCGGCGGACCGGCATCGGGTCGAGGGGCACCTCCACCACGCCCGGCGGCAGCGGGCCCCGGCCCAGCCGGGGGATGAGGGCGACGCCGAGACCGGCGCCGACCAGGGCCACCAGGGTCGGGTTCTCCTCGGCCTGGTGGACGAGGTCCGGCTCGTGCCCGGCGGCGCGCAGGGTCCGTACGAGCCAGTCGTGGCAGACCCGGCCCGGCGGCTGGCAGATCCACCGCTCGCCGCCCAGCTCCTCCCGCCGCACGCCGTCCCGGCCCGCGAAGGGATGGTCCGCCGGGACCAGCAGGTCGCACAGGTCGTCGCCGAGGACCGCCTGCTCGACGCCCGCCGGGGCGGGCAGCGGCGCGATGTCCCAGTCGTGCGCCACCGCCAGGTCGACGGCGCCCTTGGCGACCAGGTCCACCGACAGGTGCGGGTCGACCTCGGTGAGCCGGGCGTCCAGGGCGGGGTGGCGGCGGGCCAGGTCGGCGAGGACGGGCGGCAGCAGGCCGCGCGCGGCGGAGGCGAACGCGGCGACCGCCAGCCGCCCCGCGGGCACCCCGCGCCGCTCCTCCAGCGCCGTCTCCGCCCGCTCCACGATCGCCATCAACTCACCCGCCGTACGCACGAGTTGACGCGCCTCGTCGGTGAGCCGGACGCCGCGGCCCTCCCTTTCGAGCAGCACCGTACGGGTCTCGCGCTCCAGCTTGGCGATCTGCTGGGAGACGGCCGACGGCGTGTACCCGAGCGCGGTGGCGGCGGCGCCGACGGTGCCGTGGACGGCGACGGCGTGCAGGGCGCGCAGCCGCTGGAGGTCGAGCACGGAAGCCTCCCAGGGGGACAGCGGAACGGTCTCACCCGATCCATTAGCGGAGCTTCATCCAACCATGCAGCAATCATCGCTGGTGCTTCACGTTCCGGGCGGGTGATCCTCGACGCATGCGACCCGCTCACCTTGCTCTCGCCGTCCTCGTCGCCGCCGTCTGGGGCGTCAACTTCACCGTCATCGAGATCGGCCTCGGCCACTTCCCGCCGCTGCTCTTCTCGGCCCTGCGCTTCCTGGTGGCGGCGCTGCCCGCGGTGTTCCTGGTGGGCCGCCCCAAGGTGGCGTGGAAGTGGATCGTGGCGGTCGGACTGGTCCTCGGCGTCGCCAAGTTCGGGCTGCTCTTCGTCGGCATGGACGCGGGGATGCCCGCCGGGCTGTCCTCGCTGGTCCTCCAGATCCAGGCGGTGTTCACGGCGGGCATCGCGGGCGTCGTCCTCGGCGAACGGCCCACCCGGCTGCGGCTGGTGGGGATGGCGGTGGCCCTCGGCGGCATCGCGGTCGCCGCCGCGGACGAGGGCGCGTCCGGCCCGCTGGGCGCGTTCGCGCTGGTCATCGCCGCGGCGGCCTGCTGGGGCGCCTCCAACGTCCTGACCCGCAAGGCCTCCCCGCCCGACGCCCTCAACTTCATGGTCTGGGTCAGCACGGTCCCGGTCCTGCCGCTGCTCGCCCTGTCCCTCCTCACCGAGGGCCCCTCCCGCGACCTCGCGGCCCTGCGCGCCCTCGACTGGCAGGGCGCGGGCACCCTCGTCTACGTCGCCTGGATCACCACGGTCTTCGGCTTCGGCGCCTGGGGCTGGCTCCTCCACCGCCACCCCGCCTCCACGGTCGCCCCCTTCTCCCTCCTCGTCCCCGTCTTCGGCATGACCTCCGCCGCGCTCTTCCTCGCCGAGCCGGTCACCCCCCTCCGCTGGTGCGCGGCGGCCCTCCTGGTCGGCGGCGTGGCACTGACGTCACTGGCACCGGGGCGACGGGCGGGCGGTTCCGGCGGGACGGGGGGAACGCCCGCGGTGGTGGCCGGCGTCACGGGCGGCGCCGTCGTCGGTGCCAGGGACGGCGGAGGTGCCGTCTGACGTGCGCGGCTGTCCCGCTCCGTGTCGCGAAACCGTGACATGGAGCGGACGAGTCCGGCTTACAAGATCACTAAGTTTTTGTCTGCAGCCGGCCCCACCAGCCCCGCTTCCCGGGGAGTCAGTGAAGGCGGCATGCGACTCTCCCCACCACTTGCTGATCCGACCTGGAGTCGTCATGCGTCGTTCGTTCCTCCGCACCACCCTCACCGCCGTCGCCCTCGGCGCCGCGGTGTTCGCTCCGGCGGCCCAGGCCTTCGCGACCGACGGCACGACGCCGGCCGACGGCAGGACGGCGGCCGCGGACGGCGCGGGGAAGCTGGTCGAGACGAAGACGCTCGGTGACGGGCTGACCGGAGCGATCCACCAGCAGGGCGAGCACACCTACACCGCCGCGATCTCGCGGGGCACCACCCTGCTCGGCGTGCTGCACGTGACCAGCGGCTCCGACGCGATCGTCAAGGACTACCGCGTCTTCGGGAAGGTCCAGGTCGTCCTCGCCTCGGACGGCACCCTGACCTGGCACTGGACCGAGGACGGCGACCCCCTGGGCGACCTGGTGGGGACGTACCCCCTCAAGGGCGGTCTCGTCGCCCGTGTCTACCTGCTGAACCCCGGACGCTACGACGCCACCGTCCACACCGACGGCGGCCGCCGCGTCCTCGGCAAGCTCCAGACCGGCTCGGCGTCCGGCGGCGGCGCGGCGGACAGCAAGGTCTTCGACGGCGTCCGCGTCACCCTCCACACCGACGGGAAGGTCACGAGCGAACTCGTCGACGACGGCGGCAGCACGGGCGAGGGCACCCTCCTGCGGACGGAGAAGCTGTCCGACGGCTCGCTCCTGAAGGTGTACCGGGCCGAGGCGGGCCGCTACCGCGCGGAGCACGTCATCGGCGGGCGGACCGTCTGCGTCCTGGAGGCCACGGACCGCTCCGCCGCCTGCCGCTCCAACGGCGTCTACCTGGTGCTCACTCCCGGCGGCCAGACCTACCACTGGACCGGCAGCACCGTCGGCGGCGCCCGGCTCGGCTCGTACAAGCTGCCGAACGGCAAGCTGGTGAAGCTGGTGCGCGAGAACGGCGTGTACGGCCTGGAGGCCTTCCGGGACGGCGCCTCGATCGGCACCGTCTGGGCCCGGGACAACCGCTCGGCGGTCGGCCAGGACGACGTCACCCTCGTCGTGGTGAACCCCGACGGCTCCTTCAGCAACCACATCCTCGGCGCCGCGAAGCAGGGCCCCGCCGTCTTCGCGGGCAACGGCGGCGACACCGACGAGAGCGGCACCGGGACGCGGACCGGCACGGAGCCGTCCGCTCCGGCGAAGACGGGCACGTCCTCGCGGACGGGCACCTCCACGGTCACGACGGCCCAGACCACCGTGGTGCCCCAGGGCGGGGTGGCCGCCGGTGCCGAACTGACAGCGGGCGGCGAGGACGGCACGGTGTTCGCCGCCGCGACGGCGGGTGCCGCGGCGCTCGCCGCCGCGGGTCTGGCGTTCACCGTCGTCGTCCGTCGCCGCACCCGCTGACCCACGGAACACCCACGGTACGGCCGGCCGGTGGCGTCTCGCCGGCCGGCCGTACCCGTTCGTCCGCTCCCGTCGCCCGTCCCGCCTGTCCGTCCCTCCCCCGGGGAGATCCATGCCGCCTCGCCGTACCGCCGCCGCGCTGTTCACCCTCGTCGCCGGAGCCGCCCTGCTCGGCTGCGGCGACGCGGACGGGGCGCGGCAGCCCGCCCCGCAGGCGCACGTGCGCCCCACGACCGCCGCCCCCGTCCCCTCGGCGACAGCGTCCCGCCCGATGCCCCGGTCCAGGCCGGTGCGGGTACGGATTCCCGCCGCGGGAGTCGACGCCGGGGGCGTGCTGGCCCTCGGGCTCGCCCCGGACGGCACGATCGAGGTGCCCCCGGTCGAACAGGCGGACCGCATCGGCTGGTACGACAAGGGCGTGACCCCCGGTGAGACCGGGCCCGCCGTCCTGGTCGGCCACTTCGACACCGCCGACGGCCCGGCCGTCCTCCGGGACGTCGCGCGTATCGGGGCGGAGGACACCATCAGCGTCACCCGCGCCGACGGCACCACCGCCGACTTCCGGATCCGCGAGATCGAGCAGGTCGGCAAGGGCGCCTTCCCGACCCGGAAGGTCTACGGCGACACGTCCCGCCCCGAACTCCGTCTGATCACCTGCGGCGGCGACCTGGTCGACGGTCATCGCCCCGACAACATCATCCTGTACGCCGATCTGATCGCGTGAGGTCGCGGGCGCGGTCGCCTGCCGCAGGGGCCTTCACGGCCCCCGGTACACCGTCCGCCGGGAAGCCGCCCGCCCCGCCCGCCCCCCGCGCCGCCGGAACCCCCTCCGCGCCCCCGTCTCCGCCCCCGCCCCGCAGCTCCGGCGTCCGACCCGCCACCGTGGCGACCGCGGCGAGGCACAGCAGGCCGCCCAGGACGAGGGCGGTGGCGCCGGATGTCCAGCCCGCGGTGACGCCCGCGCGGAGGTTGCCGAGGTGAGGGCCCGCCTGGCCGACGACCGTCTCGGCGGCCGTGACCCGGCCCAGCAGCGCGTCCGGCGTACGGGTCTGCACGATCGTCGTCCGCGACAGCACCGCCACCGCGTCCGCCGCCCCGGCCACCACCAGCGCCCCGAGCCCGGCCCAGGCGTGGGTGCTCAGCCCGAAGAGGGCGAGGGAGACGCCCCAGCCGCCGGACGCGCACAGCATCACCGGCCCCGGCCGCGCCAGCCGCGTCACCGGCCCCGAGAACGCGGTCGCCGTCACCCCGCCCACCGCGAGCGCCGACAGGAACAGGCCCAGGGTGCGCGGGTCACCGCCGAACCGCTCCTCGTTGACCAGGGGGAACAGCCCGACCGGCATCGCCAGCACGGTCGCGGCCAGATCCGTCACCAGCGCCCCGCGCACCACCCGGTGCCCGGTGAGGAACCGCAGCCCGTCCGCCACACCGCGCAGCCCCGGCCGCGACGCCTCGCCCTCCGGCGGCAGCGGGGGCAGCCCGAAGGCGCCGTAGAAGGCAACGGCGAAACTGACGGCGTCTAGGAGGTAGCAGACGCCGACGCCCCACACCCCGAGCACCAGTCCGGCGACGGCCGGGCCGAGCAGCATCATCGTCTGCCCGCTGACCTGGTTCAGAGCGAGCCCGGCGGCCACCTGGTCCTTCGGCAGCAGCCGCGGCACGAACACCCCCGCCGCGGGGGCCGCGACCGCCGCGCACGCCGACTGGGCCGCGACCAGCGCGAGGACCGGCAGCACGGGCAGCGGTCCCGCGAAGCCCTGCACGGCCAGCAGCAGGGAACAGACGGCCTGGCCGACGGTGGCGAGGAGGTAGACCCGGCGCCGGTCGGCCCGGTCGACCCACGCCCCGGCGAACAGCCCGACCCCGACCAGCGGCACCGCCTGCGCCAGGCCCACGGCCCCGCTCCACACCGAGCTGTGGGTGGTGTCCCACACCTGGTACATCACGGTGACCATGGTCATGAACGCGCCGAGCGTGGAGACGGTACGGCCGATCAGCAGCCGCCGGTAGACCGGGGAGGTCCGTACGGGGCGCACGTCGAGGAGGGTCCGCGAGAACCGAGCGCGCGAGGACGGGGGGACAAGCCGGGAGAACGGGGTCCGCGGAGACCGGCTCATGACGGGAGGGCGGCGGTGGCGCGCGCCGCGGGCTGCGGTCTCACGGCGCGGAGGCTAACCCGTCACCCGCCGCGACGACCACCGGTTTACGCCCCGGCCGCGGCCAGGTCCGGCCTCTACGAGATCCGCCCGCTCACCCGCACAGCCCTCACGCCGACTCGTTCAGCAGCCGGGCCAGGTGGTCGCGCCCCGCGCCCAGCAGGCCGGGCAGCGGTTCCGGGACGGACGGGACGGTTCCCGCGGCGGCGGGCGCCGTGTCGGTCGTGGGCCGCGGGCCCTCGTACGTCCAGCACAGCCAGCCTTCCCACCCGCGCCGGGACAGGACCTCCACGCACTCGGTGAGCGGCAGCACCCCCGCGCCGAGCGCCAGCGGGGCCCGGTCCTCGGCCGAGGCGAAGTCGCCGACGCGGACGTAGCCGAGGTGCGGGGCGAGCGCGGCGCAGGAGGCGTGCGGCTGCTCCCCGTCGAGCCAGGTCCGCCGTACGTCCCACACGGCGCCCGCGCCCGGATGCCCGACGCGGTCGAGCACGCGGGCCACGGCGGCGCCCGTGCCGTGACCGCCGTGGGTCTCCAGCAGGACGCGTACGCCGAGCCCGGCCGCGTGCGGGGCGACGGCGGTGAGGCGCCGGACCACGGCGTCCTCCGCGCCCGGCGTACCGGGAAGGCCTCCGGGGAGGACCCGGAGGAAGGGGGCGCCGAGCGCGGCGGCCTGCGCGGTGAGCGCGCGGATCGCCCCGATCACGGCCTCGTCGCTGCCCGGCGCGGCCACCTCCGTGGCCGCCGCGAGCCCCAGGACCTCGACTCCGGCCGCCGAGGACCGGGCGGCGAGGTCGGCGCGTTCGGCGGGGCCGGGTCCGGGGCGGCCGGGGCCCTCGGGGCGTACGGGCTCGTCGGCGCGGAGTTCCACGCCGTGGTAGCCGTGGGTGGACGCGAGCCGCAGCACCTCCGGGACCGGCAGGTCCGGCACCCCGAGGGCGGAGAAGGCGAGCTTCATACCTCTGGACCCTACGCGCGACCCGCCCGCTCCACGACCAGAGCGCCCGGCGGCGGCCCACCGCGGCACGCGCTCACGCGGGCTCGGCCGCCGCGCGGTACACGCACACCTCGGCGCCCGTCTTGGCGGCCGTCGCGGAGACCAGTTCGAAGCGGCGCAGCCCGCCGTCGGTGGGGAAGAGCGACTTGCCTCCGCCCAGCACCACGGGCATCCGCATCAGCACCATTTCGTCCACCAGCCCCGCGCTCAGCAGCCCCCGGACGAGGGAGGGGCTGCCCATGACCAGCAGGGTGCCGCCGTCGCCGTCCCGCAGCGCGCGGACCCGGTCCAGGTCGCCGCCGGCGGGGAGTAGCCGGGAGTTGTCCCAGGTGAGGCCGGTCTCGGTGAGGGTGTCGGAGACCACGTACTTGCGGATCGAGTTCATGCGGTCCGCGAAGGGGTCCCCGGCCCGCTCCGGCCACGCCCCGGCCATCGCCTGCCAGGTCCGCCGCCCGAACAGCAGCGCGTCGGCGCCCCGCAGCGCCGCGTCGAAGGCGCCGCCGACCACCTCGGGGTCGAACCAGGCGTGCGTCCAGCCGCCGTGCGCGAAGCCGCCGTCGGTGTCCTCCTCGGCACCGCCGGGGGCCTGCACGACGCCGTCGAGGCTGATGAACGAGCTGACCACGATCCGCATGGGGTTCCCTCTCTCCTCCGGCCCCGCTCCTGGCGAGCGAGCCGTCACCGATACCGTCACCGATTCCGTCGACGGAGCCGGTGACGGTGCCCGGTTGACGACAGGAAGACCGGCACCCCGCCGGAAACTCATCGCTCCGCGCGCAACTCGTCGCCCCGGCCGGAAGCCGCCCGCGCGGCCGCGATCCGAGCCCCCGGGCCGACCGCGACCCGCCCGACGCCGCGTGCCCCCGACCGCCAAGCCCGCCCCCGGCGGCCCTACCCCCGCGCCGCCCCCGTGGACCCCCGCACCACCAGCTCCCCCGGCACGAGCGCGATCCCGCCGGGCGGCGGCTCCTCGCGGCCCATGGCGATGCGGCCAGCGCGGGCACCGGCCTCCGCGAGCGGCAGCCGTACGGTCGTGAGGGAGGGCACCGCGTCCACGCTGGAGGGGAGGTCGTCGAAGCCCGCGACCGACACGTCCTCGGGGATGCGCAGCCCCGACTCCCGCAGCGCCGAGCAGGCGCCGAGGGCGACGGAGTCGTTGGCCGCGACGATCGCCGTCAACGTGTCGTCCCTGCGGAGCAGTTCGAGCGTGGCCTCGTAGCCGGAGCGCCGGTCGTAGCGGCCGTGGACCGTCCGGCGCGGGTCGTCGGGCACACCGCCCGCGGCCAGGGCCGCCTGGTGGCCCTCCAGCCGGTGCCGGGTCGTCGTGCTGCCGCGGGGGCCCGCGATGTAGCCGAGCCGCCGGTGGCCGAGTCCGACGAGGTGCTCGGTCAGCCGCCGGGTGCCGCCCCGGTTGTCGAAGGCGAGGGCGACGGCGTCGGTGTCGGGCACGGGCGGCCGCCCGCACAGCACGACCCGGGTGCCCGCCGCGGCGAGCTTGCGCAGCTTCTCGGCGACGGCCGTGGCGCGCGGGTCGCCCTCGGCGGCGCCGCCGGTGAGCACGACGGCCGCGGCCCGCTGCCGTTGCAGCAGGGTGAGATAGGTCAGTTCGCGGTCCGGGGAGCCGCCGGTGTTGCAGACCACCGCGAGCCGTTCCCCGCCGGCCCGCCCGCCGGGCCCGCCTATCTCCGACTGGATCGCGCTGGCCATGATCCCGAAGAAGGGGTCGGCGATGTCGTTGACGAGGATGCCGACCAGGTCGGAGGTGGCCGCCGCGAGGGCGCTGGCGGGGCCGTTGAGCACGTAGTCCAGTTCGTCCACGGCACGCAGCACCCGTTCGCGCGTGGACGCGGCGACCGGGTAGTTGCCGTTCAGCACGCGCGACACCGTCGCGGGGGAGACCTGGGCGCGGGCCGCCACGTCCGCCAGGGTCACCGTCATCAGTCGTCCTCCGGTCACGCGTCCGGGCGTAGGTCGTTCCACGCCCTGGTAGACAGGTCGCGCCACGTGATGGTTCCGGGCGCGCGGAGCAGACATTACGGCCAGGAGGCCGAGTTGCCCGCCCCCGAGGCCGCCCCGGGCCGCACCCGCCCCCGCGGGGACCGCGCCGGGGCCGGGCGAGGACGGCGTACGGGCGGGGCCAACGCCGCTACGGGGCACCCGAGTTGCCGCCGCGGTCCCCGCCGCCCGAGCTGTCGGCGCCGTCCCCCGGCCCGTCTCCGGTACTGCGCAGCCCCTCCACCTCGTCCGCCGTGGGGAACGACGCCTGCGCGCCCCGCCGGGTGACCGCCGCCGCCCCCACCCGCGCCGCGTATGCCGCCGCCCCGGTGAGGGACGCGCCCGCGCCCAGCCGCCAGGCCAGCGCGGCGGTGAAGGCGTCGCCCGCGCCCGTGGTGTCCACGGCGTCCACCGGCACCGGCGGCACCTCCACGACGCCGTCCGCCGCCGAGGCCACCAGCGCGCCCCGCGGACCCAGCGTCACCACGACCGACTTGGGGCCCTTGGCGAGGAGGATGCCCGCCCAGTCGGCGGGCCGGTCGCCCGCAGGTGCCCCGCCGATCAGCACGCGGGCCTCGTGCTCGTTGACGATCAGCGGGTCGCAGGCGGCCAGCACCTCGGCGGGCAGCGCGCGCGGCGGCGACGGGTTCAGCACGAAGCGGCTGCCCGGCGCGAGGCAGCGTACGGTCTCCACGACCGTCTCCAGGGGGATCTCCAGCTGCGCCGACACCACCCGCGAGGCGTGGAAGAGCCCGGCGGCGGCGCGGACGTCGGCGGGCGCGAGCCGCGCGTTGGCACCGGGCGAGACGACGATGCTGTTGTCGCCCGACGGGTCGACGGTGATCAGCGCGACCCCGGTCGCCGCCCCGCCGACCAGCACGCCCACCGTGTCGACGCGCGCCGCCCGCTGCGAGTCCAGCAGCAGACGGCCGTGGGCGTCGTCGCCGATCCGGGCCAGCAGGGCCGTCCTGGCGCCCAGCCGGGCCGCGGCGACGGCCTGGTTGGCGCCCTTGCCGCCGGGGTGGACGGTCAGGTCCGAGCCGAGCACGGTCTCCCCGGCCGCGGGGCGCCGCTCGACGCCGATGACCAGGTCGGCGTTGGCCGACCCCACGACCAGCAGGTCGTAGTCGTACATGAAGGGACTCCTGCCTCACCCGCCGACGTGACGTCCCATGGTGCCGCGTCCGGGGCGCCCGGCGCGCCGCACCCGGCACGGCCCCGGTGGGGGTGCCGTCCGGACGGCACCCCCACCGGGGCCACTGCGCGGGGGAAGCGGGTCAGTTGACGGTGGCGGAGAACTTCTTCACCGCGAGGCCCGCGCCGTTGACCCACGGCTCGAACCCGGCCTGGACGCTGGTCAGGTACCAGGCGTCGGTGGCGAGGCCGTTGGCTATCGCGCCGTTGACGAAGTCCTTCACGTTGAAGCTCAGCGAGGTGATCGCCGAGGGGGCGACGTAGGAGATGACGTCGTTGGAGCCGTTGCTGCCCTTCCAGACGTCCCAGGTCCGGCCCGCCACGGAGGCGGTGCCGGTCTTGGCGCCGATGGGCTGGATCGACCCGACCTTGTTGAGCCAGATCATGATCTCGGTCTTGTTGACCCCGTCCTTCTTCGGGGTGGGGTCGAGCCAGATGTCGTAGGAGGCGTTGTACGTCGCGCCGCTCACGTACGTGTACTCGATCTGGCTCGGCACGCTGCCCAGGGAGTTGATCCGCTTGGGCAGCGCGGTGCCCGGGGAGCAGTTGGTGTAGTGACAGCCCGCGAAGATCGACGGGTACGACTTCGGGGCGCCGTTCGTCGGCACCGAGCCGTCGGCCCGGGTGAGCTGGAAGCCGTCGCCGACCTGGTTGACGCACTGCGCCTCGCCGGTGCCCCAGGCGTTGTTCTGCACGACGTAGCCGCCGGGCGTGGTGACCGAGCCGTACTTCTCGCAGGTCTGGGCGTCGGCGCTGGCGACGCCGCTCAGGGCCGTGACGGCGGTGACGGAACCGGCGGTCATCACCAGGGCGGCGAGCAGGGGCCGCAGCCGGCGGGCGCGGCGGAGGGGTGCGTTCATGGGAGTTCCTTTCGTCCAGCGACGTGGGGGGATCGTGGGGGATCGTGTCGTGGGAGCGCTCCCAGTGCTGGTCCGGACTGTACGGAATCCCTCCCTCCGCAAGCAAGGGACGGAACGGCACCGGTCGAGGATGGCGTGAACACGCTGTTACCCGTGTGTACACGGCAGTTCGGCCGGAACCGGTACCGGCCGGGCGCCGGACGGTCGCGTCAGCACCCTGCCCCCGCAACTGCCCTGCCGGTACGGTGAATCGGTGACCGCCCACCCGGAACCCCACCCCGTACCCCGGCCGACCCCGCCGACGGACGCCGAGCAGGACTCCGCCGTGCGCCGCCTCCAGGACGCCTACGCCGACGGGCACCTCACGCACGCCGAACTCGACGCGCGGCTCGACCGGGTGCTCACCGCGCCGACGGGCGCCGACCTGTCCGCCGCCCTGGCCGCGCTCCCCCCGGACCCCGCCGAGGCCGGGGCCACGGTCACCCTCGCCGCCGCGACGGGGCCGATCCGGCGCCGCGGCCCCTGGCGCGTCCCCCGCAGACTGAAGGTCGAGTCCGCCTTCGGCCGGGTGCGGCTGGACCTCGCCCGCGCGGTCCTCGACCACCCGGTCGTGGACATCGAACTCCACCTCGGCACCGGCGGCGCCCGGATCGTCGTCCCCCGCG
Organism: Streptomyces sp. NPDC091281; assembly: GCF_044757425.1. Lineage (NCBI taxonomy): Bacteria > Bacillati > Actinomycetota > Actinomycetes > Kitasatosporales > Streptomycetaceae > Streptomyces > Streptomyces sp. NPDC091281. The sequence goes on from NZ_JBIVUY010000001.1 coordinate 166,267, forward strand.
ACGCGGTGGTCGTCGTCGAGGGCCTGCGCACCGTCTGGAAGGTCCCGCTGCACCGGCAGCCCCGCCGCGCCCGTCCCGGCGGCCCCGTCGTCCGGATCTCCGGCACCATGGGCTTCGGCCGCCTCAGAATCCGCCACGCCCGCCGCTGACCCGCCCCGCCCCGGCCCGCGCACCCGCGCTGCCGCTCCCACCCTCCCGCTCCCGCCCTCCCGTCCGTCTCTCCACGGTCACCCCCACCCCTGTCACCCCTCACCGGTACGGTCTAGCCATGCCCCACCAGCCCGGCACCGCCCCCGCGCGTACGCAGCCCGCCGCTCCGGGCGCCGACGGGCCCCGGTTCGCGGTCCTCGAAGGGGTGCTGGAGCGGATCACGTACGCCAACGAGGAGACCGGGTACACGGTCGCGCGGGTCGACACCGGCCGCGGCGCGGGCGATCTCCTCACCGTGGTGGGCGCGTTGCTCGGCGCGCAGGTGGGGGAGTCGCTGCGGATGGAGGGCCGCTGGGGCTCGCACCCGCAGTACGGCAAGCAGTTCCACTGCGAGAACTACACCACCGTCCTGCCCGCCACCCTCCAGGGCATGCGCCGCTACCTCGGCTCCGGCCTGGTCAAGGGCATCGGCCCGGTCTTCGCCGACCGCATCACCCAGCACTTCGGCCTGGACACCCTGCGGATCATCGAGGAGGAGCCGAAGCGGCTCGTCGAGGTCCCCGGCCTCGGCCCCAAACGCACGAAGAAGATCGCGGACGCCTGGGAGGAACAGAAGTCCATCAAGGAGGTCATGCTCTTCCTCCAGACCGTCGAGGTCTCCACCTCCATCGCGGTCCGCATCTACAAGAAGTACGGCGACTCCTCCATCTCCGTCGTCCAGCGGGAGCCCTACCGCCTCGCCGCCGACGTGTGGGGCATCGGCTTCCTCACCGCCGACAAGATCGCCCGCTCCGTCGGCATCCCGCACGACAGCCCCGAACGCGTCAAGGCGGGCCTCCAGTACGCCCTGTCCCAGTCCTCCGACCAGGGTCACTGCTACCTCCCCGAGGAACGCCTGATCGCCGACGCGGTCAAACTCCTCCAGGTCGACACCGGGCTGGTCATCGAGTGCCTGGCCGAGCTGTCCCGCGTCCCCGAGGACGGCGGCGATCCGGGCGTGGTCCGGGAGAAGGTGCCCGGCGCCGACGGCGGCGACCCCGTCACGGCCGTCTACCTGGTCCCCTTCCACCGCGCCGAACTCTCCCTCTCCGCCCAGCTGTTGCGTCTCCTGCGCACCGGCGAGGACCGTATGCCGGGCTTCCGGGACGTCGCCTGGGACAAGGCGCTGAGCTGGCTGCGCGGCCGTACCGGCGCGCAGCTCGCGCCCGAGCAGGAGGCCGCGGTGCGGCTCGCGCTCACCGAGAAGGTCGCCGTGCTCACCGGCGGCCCCGGCTGCGGCAAGTCGTTCACCGTCCGCTCGGTGGTCGAACTGGCCCGCGCCCGCCGGGCGAAGGTCGTCCTGGCCGCCCCGACCGGCCGCGCCGCCAAGCGGCTCGCCGAGCTGACCGGCGCCGAGGCGTCCACCGTGCACCGCCTGCTGGAGCTGCGCCCCGGCGGCGACGCCGCGTACGACCGCGACCGCCCGCTCGACGCCGACCTGGTCGTGGTGGACGAGGCGTCGATGCTGGACCTGCTGCTCGCCAACAAGCTGGTGAAGGCGGTCCCGCCGGGCGCGCACCTGCTCTTCGTGGGCGACGTCGACCAGTTGCCGAGCGTCGGCGCGGGCGAGGTGCTGCGCGACCTGCTCGCCGAGGGCGGCCCGGTCCCCGCCGTCCGCCTCACCAAGGTGTTCCGCCAGGCCCAGCAGTCCGGGGTGGTCACCAACGCGCACCGCATCAACGCCGGGCAGCACCCGCTCACCGACGGCATGAAGGACTTCTTCCTCTTCGTCGAGGACGACACCGAGGAGGCCGGGCGGCTCACCGTGGACGTGGTGGCCCGCCGCATCCCGGCCCGCTTCGGCCTCGACCCGCGCCGCGACGTGCAGGTCCTCGCCCCGATGCACCGCGGCCCGGCGGGCGCGGGCACGCTCAACGGCCTGCTCCAGCAGGCGGTCACCCCGGCCCGCCCGGACGTCCCGGAGAAGCGGTTCGGCGGCCGGGTCTTCCGCGTCGGCGACAAGGTCACCCAGATCCGCAACAACTACGACAAGGGCGAGAACGGCGTCTTCAACGGCACGGTCGGCGTGGTCACCGCCCTCGACCCGGTCGACCAGCGCCTCACCGTGCGGACCGACGAGGACGAGGAGGTGCCGTACGACTTCGACGAACTCGACGAGCTGGCCCACGCGTACGCGGTGACCATCCACCGTTCACAGGGAAGTGAATATCCCGCCGTCGTGATCCCCGTCACCACGGGTGCATGGATGATGCTGCAACGGAATCTTTTGTATACGGCCGTCACGCGCGCAAAACAGCTCGTCGTCCTCGTCGGCTCACGCAAGGCCATCGGCCAGGCCGTCCGTACGGTGTCCGCGGGCCGCCGCTGCACGGCTCTCGCCTTCCGCCTCTCCGGCGACCCGACCCCCTGACCTCACCTTCTGTCATGGCGGCCGTAGGCCGTTGCGGGCGTCTTGTAAAAAATGATCGATCAAACGAGTCGGAAAGGTCACAGAGCACTACCGGAAGCCCGACGAAGGCGGCAGGATGAGCTAGTTGGCGGCACTCAGTGCCGCCAATACGCCCAATGGCCGACCCCGAGTGCACTCTCCTGCGCCAAATGGGGGATGGTAGAGACAGTCAGGGCAACCTCGAAGAAGAGGCACAACGTCGGTGAGGGATGACGTGAGCGACAACTCTGTAGTACTGCGGTACGGCGACGGCGAGTACACCTACCCGGTGATCGACAGCACCGTCGGTGACGAGGGCTTCGACATCGGCAAGCTCCGCGCGCAGACCGGACTCGTGACCCTGGACAGCGGATACGGCAACACCGCCGCCTACAAATCCGCGATCACCTACCTCGACGGCGAGCAGGGCATCCTGCGCTACCGGGGCTACCCGATCGAGCAGCTCGCGGAGCGGTCGACCTTCCTGGAGGTCGCCTACCTGCTCATCAACGGTGAACTTCCCACCGTCGACGAGCTGAGCGTCTTCAAGAACGACATCACGCAGCACACCCTGCTCCACGAGGACGTCAAGAACTTCTACAAGGGCTTCCCGCGCGACGCCCACCCGATGGCGATGCTGTCGTCGGTCGTCTCGGCGCTGTCGACGTTCTACCAGGACAGCCACAACCCGTTCGACGAGAAGCAGCGCAACCTCTCCACCATCCGCCTGCTCGCGAAGCTCCCGACGATCGCGGCGTACGCGTACAAGAAGTCGATCGGCCACCCGTTCGTCTACCCGCGCAACGACCTGGGCTACGTGGAGAACTTCCTCCGCATGACCTTCTCGGTCCCCGCGCAGGAGTACGAGCTGGACCCGGTCGTCGTCTCCGCGCTCGACAAGCTGCTCATCCTGCACGCGGACCACGAGCAGAACTGTTCGACCTCGACGGTCCGCCTGGTCGGCTCCTCGCAGGCGAACATGTTCGCCTCGATCTCGGCCGGCATCAACGCCCTCTGGGGCCCGCTGCACGGCGGCGCCAACCAGTCCGTCCTGGAGATGCTGGAGGGCATCCAGGCGGGCGGCGGCGACGTCGACTCCTTCATCCGCAAGGTGAAGAACAAGGAGGACGGCGTCCGCCTGATGGGCTTCGGCCACCGGGTGTACAAGTCCTTCGACCCGCGCGCCAAGATCATCAAGGCCGCCGCGCACGACGTCCTCTCCGCGCTCGGCAAGTCCGACGAGCTGCTGGACATCGCGCTCAAGCTGGAGGAGCACGCGCTCTCCGACGAGTACTTCGTCTCGCGCAACCTCTACCCGAACGTCGACTTCTACACCGGCCTGATCTACCGCGCGATGGGCTTCCCGACCGAGATGTTCACGGTCCTCTTCGCCCTCGGCCGGCTGCCGGGCTGGATCGCCCAGTGGCACGAGATGATCAAGGAGCCCGGCTCCCGCATCGGCCGCCCGCGCCAGATCTACACGGGCATCGTCGAGCGCGACTTCGTCCCGGTCGAGCAGCGCTGACGCCGCTCACCACCGCCTGACCCGTCGCACCGGGGGTCGGCCTCCCCGCAGGGAGGACGGCCCCCGCAGTCGTCTCCCGGGCGGGGTGGGGCGGGGCGGAGGTGGAGGCCTGAGGGGCGCGACGGTACGCGGGTGCGAAGGCACGGAGGCGCGGCTGCGCGTGAACGGCGCGGTGCGGATGTTCACGACTTGTTTTACGGCATGAAGAAGGCGCCCTGGTGCGTCGGTCCCCCCACGGGCCGACGACCAGGGCGCCTTCCCATGTCCCGGTGCGGATTCCCCCCACGGGATCCGGCCGGGCGTCTGTGAGGACACAGCGCCTGAATTCGCTGATGCCGATATGCGGTTGTGCTGCTCGTGCGGTACCGCTCATCCTGCGGTGCCGCATTTCCTGCGGTGTGCGATCTGCCGGGACGCGCACGCTGGGAGGGCCGCTCAAAGCTTCCCGGTGTACGTGCCCCGGCAACGCATCTCTGGAGAAGTCCCCCAAGACATCTCCAGATGCCAGTCCGCGCCCCCCAAGACGCTTCCTGACATCGTCAACTTAGACCGTCGAACCCCTTCGATGGTTACGTTCCCGACACTGTGATCTGTGTCTCCTGCATATGTCCCGTTACATGCGCAAGAGCCCGATTGCAGCAATCGGTGGCCCGGCGTAAGGATGATGCGCGAGCCTTGTGAAGAGCTTATGTGAGGCTCGCGCCTGACTCCAGGGGGCCTGGGGTCTCGACTTGGACCTAATCGCCAGTAACTTCCGGTTCTTTTGTCCTGAGTTCAGCGGAACGTCCGCAGTCGCAGACTGTTCGTCACCACGAACACCGACGAAAAGGCCATCGCGGCACCGGCGAGCATCGGGTTGAGGAGTCCGGCGGCGGCCAGGGGGAGCGCGGCCACGTTGTAGCCGAAGGCCCAGACGAGGTTCCCCTTGATGGTGCCGAGGGTGCGGCGGGCGAGCCGGATGGCGTCCGCCGCCACCCGCAGGTCGCCGCGGACGAGGGTGAGGTCGGCGGCCTCGATCGCCGCGTCCGTCCCCGTGCCCATGGCGAGGCCGAGGTCGGCGGTGGCGAGGGCCGCGGCGTCGTTGACGCCGTCACCGACCATGGCGACGGTGCGGCCCTGTTCCTGGAGGCGGCGCACGGCGTCGACCTTGCCCTCGGGCAGCACCCCGGCGATGACGTCGTCGATGCCGACCTCGGCGGCGACCGCGTGGGCGACCGTGGCGTTGTCGCCGGTGAGCAGCACGGGGGTGAGGCCGAGGGCGCGCAGGTCGCGGACGGCCTGGGCGCTGGTGGGGTGTGGGGTGTCGGCGACGCCGAGGACACCGCGCGGCGCCCCGTCCCAGCTGACGACGACGGCGGTGCGCCCCTGCCGCTCGGCGTCGTCGCGTGCCTGCCGCAGGGCGGCGGGCAACTGCGCGTCGGCGTGCTCGGGGAGCCGCCCCGCGGCGACCGCGTGTCCGTCCACGCGGCCGCGGACGCCCTGGCCGGGCAGGTTGCTGAAGTCCTCGACGGCGGGCAGGGCGCCGCCCGTGCGGTCGCGGGCCGCGGTGGCGACGGCGCGGGCGACGGGGTGCTCGGAGGCGTCCTCCAGGGCCCCGGCGAGCCGCAGCAGCTCCTGCTCGTCGGTGCCCTCGGCGGCGTACACGTCCTGGAGGGTCATGCGGCCGGTGGTGAGGGTGCCGGTCTTGTCGAGGAGGACGGTGTCGGCGCGGCGGGTGTTCTCCAGCACCTCCGGGCCCTTGATCAGGATGCCGAGCTGGGCGCCGCGGCCGGTGCCGACGAGGAGCGCGGTGGGGGTGGCGAGGCCCAGGGCGCACGGGCAGGCGATGATCAGCACGGCGACGGCGGCGGTGAAGGCGGCGACGGTGTCGCCGGTGAGGCCGAGCCAGGCGCCGAAGGTGGCGGCGGCGATCAGCAGGACGACGGGCACGAAGACGCCCGCCACCCGGTCGGCGAGGCGCTCGACGCCCGCCTTGCCGTTCTGGGCGTCCTCGACGAGGCGGGCCATGCGGGCGAGCCGGGTGTCGGCGCCGACGCGGGTGGCCTCGACGACGAGGCGTCCGCCCGCGTTCACGGTGGCCCCGGTGACCGGGTCGCCGGGACCGACGTCCACGGGCACCGACTCGCCCGTCAGCATCGACACGTCGACGGCGGAGGCGCCCTCGACGACCGTGCCGTCCGTGGCCAGCTTCTCGCCGGGCCGTACGACGAACCGGTCCCCGACCGCGAGCCGGTCCACCGGAATCCGTGTCTCGCGCCCGTCCCGCAGGACGGAGACCTCCTTCGCGCCCAGCTCCATGAGGGCGCGCAGGGCGGCCCCGGCGCGGCGCTTGGCGCGTGCCTCCAGGTAGCGGCCGAGGAGGAGGAAGACGGTGACGCCCGCCGCGACCTCCAGGTAGATGGCCGAGGTGCCGTTCCCGCGCTCCACGGTCAGCTCGAAGGGGTGGCGCATGCCGGGCATGCCCGCGTCGCCGAGGAACAGCGCCCACAGCGACCAGCCGAACGCCGCCAGCGTCCCCACCGACACGAGGGTGTCCATGGTGGACGCGCCGTGCCGCAGGTTCGTCCACGCCGACCGGTGGAAGGGCAGGCCGCCCCAGACCACGACGGGCGCGGCGAGGGTCAGTGACAGCCACTGCCAGTTGTCGAACTGGAGCGCCGGGGCCATCGCCATCGCGACGACCGGCACCGCGAGGAACAAGGAGACCAGCAGCCGGTGCCGCAGCGCCGACAGCTCGGGGTCCGGGGCGCTGCCGCCGTCCCCGGTGTCCGCCGGGGCGGGCAGCGCGGGTTCCTCGGCGGTGTAGCCGGTCCGTACGACCGTCGCGACCAGGTCGGCGACGTCGACGTCGGCGGGGTGGCTGACCTTGGCCTTCTCGGTCGCGTAGTTGACCGTGGCGGTGACGCCCGCCATGCGGTTGAGCTTCTTCTCGACGCGGGCGGCGCAGGCGGCGCAGGTCATCCCGCCGATGATCAGCTCGGTCTCACGGGCCCCGGTGGCTATCGGTGCCGAGGTGGTGCTGGACATGTCGGTACTCCAGGACTCCGGTGGCGGGAACGGGCGCCGGGCGGGCCGCAGGGGGCTGACGGTGGGCTCCGCCGGGGAGCCGACGGCGCGGTCGACCAGGGGTCGGCGGTGCGGTCGGCCGGGGGGCCGGCGGTGCGGGGTCCGTCTGCCGTGCGGCCCGGTGCCGGAAGGGGGTGGTGCGGGGCGCCGGGCGGGGCGCGGTCAGGCGCGGCCGACCAGCTCGAAGCCGGCCTCGTCGACGGCGGCGCGCACGGCCTCGTCCTCCAGCGCGGCGGCGGAGACGACGGTCACCTCGCCGGAGGCGGCCACGGCCGTCACCGAGCTGACCCCGGCGAGCTGGGAGATCTCACCGGAGACGGCGCCCTCGCAGTGGCCGCAGCTCATGCCGCTCACCTTGTAGACGGCGGTGACGGTTCCCGGGGTGTCGGTGTGGACGGTCATCTCGTTGCTCCTCGGTGAGGCGGGTGGGCCGGGGAGGTCCAGGAGGGGCCTCCACGACCTCCACGCTATACCCCTACGGGGTATTTCTCAAAGAGGCTCCGGCTCCGGACGGGGAGGGGTGGGAGGGCGTGCGGAGGCGCCCCGGCGACGGCCCGGCGGGGCTGTGGCGGCGGTCCGGCGGGGGCTCGGCGGGGCTGTGGCGGCGGTCCGGTCGTGGGCCGGTCGCGGCTCGGCGGCCGTCGCGCCGCGGGTGCGGGACCGTGTGGGGAGAGGTGGGGGCAGGGGGGAAAGAGGGGCTGGGGTCCTGGCTGGGGTCCTGGAGAGACTCAGGAGGCGGGGCGGCCGAGGGGAGCGGTGACCAGGGGGTCGAGGTAGCGGACCAGGGCGGCCTTCAGTTCCTTGACGTACGCCGCCCGCTCCTGGCCCTCGTGGGCGAGGATCAGCTCCAGCCCCGCCTTGTACAGGCCGAGGCACATCTGCGCGGTGCGGTGCAGGTCGGCGGCGGGCGCGTCCGGCAGGAACGAGCGGAGCAGGCCCTCGATCCGGGAGACCAGCGTGGCGTGCAGCGCGTCGTGCTCCTCGGCGATCCGGCCGGGGATGTCGGGGCCGTGCATCAGCGCGAAGAACTCGGGGTGGTCGCAGTTGAAGGCGATGAACCGGTCCACCGCCGCGCCCACGGCCTCCTCCAGCGGGGTCGCGGGGTCGACGGGGGCGAGCGCCTCGCCGTAGGTCTCGCGCATCTCGTGCATGAGCCGGTCGCCCATCTCGATGGCGATCGCCTCTTTGTTCGGGAAGAACTGGTAGAGCGTGCCCGGGGAGACCCCCGCCTGCCGGGCGATGGCGTTGGTGCTGGCCGCCGTGTAGCCGCTGGTGCAGAAGACGGAGGCGGCGGCCTCCAGGAGCTGGGCGATACGGCGCTCGCCGCGCGCCTGACGGCGGCGCGGCTGGTCCTTCCCCGGTTTCTCCTCCGGGGTCTCCGTCGCGGCGGTGTCGATGTCGGTGTCGGGCACGCGTTGTCCCCAGCTCTCGGAACGCGATTGACAAATGCGAGAGGTCGCTCGCATTCTGGTCCCAGTCAGAACGCGAGTGACATCTCGTGTTTGCCAGTCTATGGCAATGACGTCAGATCCATGCTGCCCGCCGACCGCCTGACGGCCGTCCACCGGCCGCCCGTCGGCCACCCGTGGCACGACCGTCGTCCGGCGGTCGGCGGCGGCTGCCGGGTCTGCATGAACCCATGGTGAATCAGGTGAAGGGGACACCGCACGATGACCGAAGTCAACAGCCCGCAGCGCCTCGGGGGCTGGACCCGCTTCGTGACCGCCCGCCCCCGGCTCTCGCTGCTCGCCGCCCTGGTCCTCACCGTGCTCGCGGTGCTGGCCGGAAGCGGTGTCGCCGACCGGCTGGGCAGCGGCGGCTGGGAGGACCCGGACGCGCAGTCGACGTACGCCACCAAGGCCCTGGAGCGTGAGTTCCCGGACTCGCAGCCCAACCTGCTGCTCCTCGTCGACGCCGGACGGGCCTCGGTGGACGATCCGGCGGTCGCCGCCGAGGCCGCCCGCCTCACCGAGCGGCTGGCCGGGGAGAAGGGCGTCACCGGCGTCGGGTCGTACTGGCAGGGCAAGGCGCCCGGCCTGCGCGCCGAGGACGGCCACGAGGCGCTGATCGCCGCCCGCATCACGGGCGACGAGGACACCATGGGCGAGACCCTCGACCGCATCGCGCCCGCCCTGCGCGGCGCGCACGGCCCGGTGGACGTCAAGCTCGGCGGCATCGTCGCCGTGCGGCACGAGATGCAGACGACCATCCAGGAGGACCTGCTCCGGGCCGAGATCATCGCCCTGCCGGTCACCCTGGTGCTGCTGGTGATGGTCTTCGGCAGCGCGATCGCCGCCCTGCTCCCGCTCGGCATCGGCATCGTCGCCATCCTGGGCACCAACGCCGTGCTCAGCGGCCTCGCCGCGTTCACCGACGTCTCCATCTTCGCGATGAACCTCACCACGGCCCTCGGACTCGGCCTCGCCATCGACTACGCCCTGTTCATCGTGCGCCGCTTCCGTGAGGAACTGGCGGGCGGCCAGGACCCGCTCGGGGCCATCGGCACCACCCTGCGCACGGCCGGCCGCACCGTCCTGTTCTCCTCGCTCACGGTCGCCGTGTCGCTCGCCGCGATGCTCGTCTTCCCGCAGTACTTCCTGCGGTCCTTCGCCTACGCCGGTATCGCCGTCGTCCTGCTGGCCGCGGCCGCCGCCCTGATCCTGCTCCCGGCCGCCCTCGTCCTGCTCGGCCACCGCGTCAACTCCCTGGACCTGCGCGCCCTGTTCCGCCGGGGCCGCCCCGCGAAGCAGGCGCCGTCCGAGGGCGGCGGCGCCTGGGGCCGCACCGCGGACCTCGTCATGCGCCGCGCCCCCTTCTTCGCCCTGGGCACCACCGCCGTGCTGATCCTGCTCGGACTGCCCTTCCTCGGCGTCAAGTTCGGCACCGCCGACGACCGCCAACTGCCCTCCTCGGCCGAGTCGCACGTCGTGCAGCAGCACATCCGGGACGGCTTCCCCGGCAGCCCCGGCGGCGGCCTCGACATCCTCGCCGAGGGCCCCGCCACCGAGGCCCAGTACACCGCCTACAAGGAGCGGATCGCCCGGCTCCCCGAGGTCCTGCGCGTCGACGGACCGCTGGTCAACGGCGACACCGCCTACTTCACCGTCCAGCCCAGGGGCGAGTCCGTCGACGACCCCGCCCAACGGCTGGTGGGTGAACTGCGCTCCGCCGAAGCCCCGTTCGACACCAAGGTGACCGGCGCCGCCGCCGTCCTCGTCGACTCCAAGCACGCCATCGGGGAGCAACTGCCCCTCGCGGGCGCCTTCATCGTCGTCGTCACGCTCTTCCTGGTGTTCCTCCTCACCGGCAGCGTCCTCATCCCGGTCCAGGCCGTCCTGCTCAACGCGCTCAGCCTCACCGCGATGTTCGGCGCCGTGGTCTGGGTCTTCCAGGACGGCCACCTCAGCGGCCTCCTCGGCTTCACCAGCCCCGGCTCCATCGAGACGACCCTCCCCGTCCTGATGTTCTGCGTCGCCTTCGGCCTCTCCATGGACTACGGCGTGTTCCTCCTCTCCCGCATCAAGGAGGAGTACGACCACACCGGCGACCACGACCGCGCCGTCCGGCTCGGCCTCCAGCGCACGGGCGGGCTGATCACCGCGGCGGCCGTCATCCTGGCCGTGGTCATGGTCGCCATCGGCACCTCCCGCGTCACCAACACCAAGATGCTCGGCCTGGGCATCGCCCTCGCCGTCGTCATGGACGCGATGGTGGTCCGCAGCCTCCTGGTCCCCGCCATCATGCGGCTCACCGGCCGGGCGACCTGGTGGGCCCCGGCCCCGCTGCGCAGATTCCACCGCCGCTTCGGCCTCAGCGAGGGCGAGTCCGCCCCGGCACCCGCCGCCACCGAGCCCGAGCGGGACACGGTGGGCAGCCGCGGCTAGCCCATGTCCGAGCGCCACGGACACGGCCTAGGGTTCCGACGGCGACCGTCCGGCCCGGCACGCACCGGCCGGACGGCCACCGTCCGCCGGACACCCCCGGCCGGACGGCCGTCACCGGCCGGGAGCCCCCGGCCGGACCGCTCCCCGCCGGGACGACGACTCCGCCCGGCCGGGCCGGAAGGGAGTCGTCGATGCGGGCCGTGGTGTTCGAGCGGTACGGAGAACCGGCCGAGGTCAGGGAGGTGCCCGCGCCGCGCCCCGCCGAGCACGGGGTGGTGGTCCGCGTCGAGGCCACCGGCCTGTGCCGCAGCGACTGGCACGCCTGGCAGGGCCACGACCCGGACATCACCCTCCCGCACGTACCGGGACACGAACTCGCGGGCACCGTCGAGGAGACCGGCACCCGCGTCACCCGCTGGCGCCCCGGCGACCGGGTCACCGTCCCCTTCGTCTGCGCCTGCGGCACCTGCCCCTCCTGCGCGGCGGGCGAGCACCAGATCTGCGCACACCAGACCCAGCCCGGCTTCACCCACTGGGGCTCCTACGCCCAGTACGTCGCCCTGGACCACGCCGACGTCAACCTCGTCGCCCTCCCCGAGGACCTCTCGTACGCCACCGCCGCCGCGCTGGGCTGCCGGTTCGCCACCGCGTTCCGGGCCGTCGTCCAGCGCGGCCGGGTCGCGGCGGGGGAGTGGGTGGCCGTGCACGGCTGCGGCGGGGTGGGCCTGTCGGCGGTGATGATCGCGGCGGCCTCCGGGGCCCGGGTGGTCGCCGTCGACCTGTCGCCCCGCGCCCTCGAACTGGCCCGCGCGTTCGGCGCGGTGGCCTGCGTGGACGGCCGGGACACCCCGGACACCGCGGCGGCCGTACGGGAGGTGACCGGCGGCGGCGCGCACCTCTCGCTGGACGCCCTCGGCTCCCCGGCCACCTGCGCCGCCTCGGTGAACGGCCTGCGCCGCCGCGGCCGTCATCTCCAGGTCGGGCTGCTGCCCTCCCCGGACGGCACCACCCCGGTCCCGCTGGCCCGCGCCATCGCCCTGGAACTGGAGATCCTCGGCAGCCACGGCATGGCCGCCCACACCTACCCGCCGATGCTCGACCTGGTCTCCGCGGGCGTCCTGCGCCCCGACCTCCTGGTCACCGCCACCCTCGGCCTGGACGCCGCACCGCAGGCGCTCGCCGCCCTCGGCTCGGCCCCCGGCGCCGGGGTCACCGTCATCGAGCCGTGGCGCTGAGCGCCGCCCACTCCCGCGCCAGCAGCCCCATCAGCACCTCGTCCACCCACCCGCCGTCCCGCGGTGCCGCCTCCCGCCGCACCCCCTCCACCACGAAGCCGACCTTCTCGTAGACGCGCCGGGCCCGGCCGTTGTCGCCGTACAGCTCCAACTGGACGCGGTGCAGGCCCAGCCGCTCGAAGCCGTGCCCGACGATCAGCCGGGTCGCCTCGGTGCCCAGACCGCGGTCCCGGCCGCGCGGCCCGATCAGGGTGCGGAAGGAGTAGCTGCGGGCGTGGGCGTCGTACTCGTTCAGCACCACCTCGCCGACGAGTTCGCCGGTGGCCCGGTCGGTGACGGCCAGGTCGAGCCGGTCCGGTTGCGTGGAGCGGGTGCCGTACCAGGCCCGCAGCCGCTCCAGGGAGAGTTCACCGGGTGCCGGGAAGGTGAACCGGACGACCTCCGGGTCGTGGATGATCCCGGACATGGTCGCGGCGTCGGCCTCCGTGAAGGGCCGCAGCACGGTGCGCTCGCCGGTGAGTACGGGTTTGACGGAGAAGTCCATGGACGGCACTCTGCACCACCCGGACGAGTCCGGAGGAAAGGTTTTCCACAGCCCGGACGCCCCCTGGTGGGTGCCTGCCCAACCCGCCCCGCGCCTCCGGCAGTTCGCCGGGGTCCGTTCATCCACAGGTCTGTCGGGCGTCGGGCGTCGAGGTGCACAATCGGCTCATGACGATCACCGCGACGGCGCCCTCCGGACAGGAGACGCCCGCCGGTCTGGCCCTCGGGTTCCTGACCGGCGGGGTGATCGGCGCGTCGCTCACCGCCTTCATCGGCGGCTGCGTCGTCGGCAGCGCGCCCCTGGTGATCACGGGACTGGTACTCCCGGCGGTGTACGGCCTGTTGTTCTTCCTAGCCACGCTCCCGCGCCGGGCCCGGGAGGCGGCGGTCGTGCCGCGCACCGCGCTCGCGGTGATCGAGGACCTGACTGCCGTCGGCGGGGGCGAGACCAGCGACGTCCCGGTCCGGTTCGAGCTGTCCGTGGTCCCCGACGACGCCCCCGCGTTCCGCGTCGAGATCCGCCAGGACATCAACCTGGTCGAGCTGGCGGCGTACCGGCCGCGCGGGACCGTGGTGGTGGCGTATCCGCCGGACCGGCCGTGGAAGACACGGATCGTGCGCCGCCCGACACCGGAGTGGGAGGAGCGGGCCGCCGAGGCCCGGCTGGACTCGGTGCCCGGCCCGCCGCTGCGGAAGGAGACCCGGGACGGCTGCCTCGGCGGCTCCCTTACCCTCCTCGGCCTGCTGCTCGGCACGGCCGCGGTGCTCTTCGCCTTCCGCGCCGACCTGTTCGACTCCACAGACCCCGCGAACGCCACCGGTACCCCGTCCGCCACCAGAACCTCGTCCTCCTCGTCCTCATCGTCCACGTCGATCGTCGTGACGTCCGCGACGGGCACCGTCACCCTCGGCCCCGGCGCGGACCGTTCGCTGTTCGACCCGGCCGAACTGCGCCGCGCGGTGCAGTCGTTGACACGGGACAAGGCGGACTCCCGGGCCCTCACCCTCGTCGTCCAGGAGCGCGTGCTCACGCTCGTCTTCTCACCGACCGGCGTGAAGACCACCGGCTTCGACCCGAGAACCCTGCCCTACGACCGCATACCCCGCCTGGTGGAGGAGGCCGCGACCACCCTGGGCGACACGTCCCCGCGCACCCGGCAGCTCACCGTCGACGCCGCTACCGGCGCGCTCCGCCTCCGGGTCGTGGTCACGGGCGACGGCGGCACGGCGACGGTGGAGGCGGACGGGCGGGGCACCGTACTGAACCGGACCGGCGGCTGACCGACCGTCGGCCGACCGGACCGGAAAGAGGAGAGGCGCATGGGGTGGGACGAGGCGCTGCTGCTGTGGTGCGCGCTGTGGGCCGTACTGGCCCTGGCCGGATACGGCATGGCGCTGGCCGGGCTCACCAAGGGCCAACGGACGGTGCGGCTCACCGGCCGGATCGACCGGGTACGGCGGCTCCCGCAAGGGCGGCGTCTCGGTGGTCGTCACCTACCGCGACCCGGTCTCGGGCCGGGACGTCACGGTCACCAACGAGGGCGACCGGGGCGAGATGATCACCGCCGCGTGGGAGGGCCGGACGGTCGGCGTCACCCACCCCCGCGGCCGCCCGCACGCCTACGGCTTCACCGACACCCCGCAACCCCCCACCCGCGGCCTGGGCTGGCCCACGTTCGCCCTCTTCCTGGTCTACGCGGGCCTGGTGGTCCTCGCCGCGATCGACGAGGGCTGGCCGTGGGCGCTGATCGGGTTCGGCGGCCCGTTCGCCCTCCTCGGCGCGGTCCAACTGCCCGGCGCCGTCCGCGCGAGGAACCGTCGCGTGGCGAGCCTGTCCGCGATGGAGGCCGTGCCGGGCAAGGTCGTCGCGGTCCTCAAGGACGTCACCGTCGACCAGGACGACGGCTCGACCGCGACCACCCTCACCCCGGTCATCGCCTTCACCACCGCCGACGGCACGGCGGTCACCGCCTTCTGCACCCACCACCTCCCGAACCCGGCCCACGCCTTCGGCCGCGAGATCACCGTCCACCACACCCCCACCGACCCGGCCGACTTCACCCTCTCCCCCGAGTCCGACCTCCGCTCCCGACACCAGGACGTGACACTCCACGCCCTGTTCGTAGCCCTCTTCACGGCGACGGCAACGGCGGGCACACTCCTGCTCTGACCCGAACGCCAGCTCCGCCCCGACCGCCTCGACCGTCCCGCCGTACCCCCCCGCACAGCACGGTGCCCCGCCCGAAGGCGGGGCACGGAAGGGGCCGTCGTTCTCGCCCCTGGGTCAGTCCAGTCGGCGTCCTCGGTTGCCGGGTCGGGAGGCGACCCAGGCGCGGACGGTGTCGGCGTACCAGTAGGGCTTGCCGTTCTCCACGTGGTCGGGCGGCGGCAGCAGCCCGTGCTTGCGGTAGGACCGCACGGTGTCCGGCTGCACCTTGATGTGCGCCGCGATCTCCTTGTAGGACCAGAGCTTCCGGTCGGTCATGAGCCGCACCTCCCTGCGCGCGCGGGGCGGCGGCCGGGAGGCCGCCCGGGGGAGCCCGGCGCCGCACTGGTGATCACCAGGCCTGTGCCCGATCAACGCACCGAGGTGACAGAGAGGAATCGTCCGTTGACCACACGTGACACCCGAGCCGCGTACACATGACATCCGTAACAGAACCCCAGCATTAGTGACACACCCACCACATAAGCCCCCCCAAGGGGCGCGAGGAACCGCGCGCCCAACTCCCACGAACCCGCACCCACCCCCCAACCGCCAGCCCCACCCCCTCAGGGGCGCGGGGAACTGCGCGACCAGCCCCCACGCTCCCGCACCCACCCCCCAACCGCCAGCCCCACCCCCTCAGGGGCGCGGGGAACTGCGCGACCAGCCCCCACGCTCCCGCACCCCCCGACGAACCCCACCCCCCACCCCCCGGTGGGACCCGCCCCACCGCCGGAGGCTCACGCTCCGCAGGACCGCAGAAACGCCCGCGTCCGCCGGGCGATCGGCAACGGCCGCTCCGCCTCGCACGGATACATGTCCTGCTCGACGATCGCGAACAGCTCCACCCCGAGTGCCTGCGCGGCGACCAGCACGGGCTCCAGCTCCGGCACCCCCGTCGGCGGCTCGCACATGACGCCCTGCGCGACGGCGGGCCCGAACGGCGTCCCCTTGGCGCGGACGTCCGCGAGGATCTCGGGGTCGACCTGCTTGAGGTGCAGGTATCCGATCCGTTCCCCGTAGGTCTCGATCAGCTTGACGCTGTCGCCGCCGCAGTAGGCGTAGTGCCCGGTGTCGAGGCACAGCGAGACGAGGTCGGCGTCGGTGCCATCAAGGAACCGGGCGACGTTCTCCTCGCTGTCGACGTGGGTGTCGGCGTGCGGATGGACGACGATCTTCAGCCCGTACCGTTCGCGCACCTCCCGCCCGAGCCGTTCGGTGAGCGTGGTGAGGTTGCGCCACTGCTCGGCGGTGAGGGTGTCGGGTTCCAGCACCTCGCCGGTCTTGTCGTCGCGCCAGAAGGACGGGATGACGACGAGGTGGGAGGCGCCGGTGGCCTGGGCGAGCGCCGCGTTGTCCGCGACGTGGGCCCAGGTCTTCTCCCAGACGGCCTCCCCGTGGTGCAGCCCGGTGAAGACGGTGCCCGCCGACACGTTCAGGCCGCGGCGGGAGGTCTCGGCGAGGAGGACGGCGGGGTCGGTCGGGAGGTAGCCGTAGGGGCCGAGTTCGATCCAGGTGTAGCCCGCGAGCGCGACCTCGTCGAGGAAGCGCTGCCAGGGCACCTGCTGCGGGTCGTCCGGGAACCAGACGCCCCAGCTGTCGGGGGCCGAACCGATCCGGATACGGGACAGTGAGGACGGAGGTGACAACGGCGTCATGGGCGTCAGCGTGCGGTCCGCCCGGAGGGGGTGTCAAGGGCTCGTCCGAATGTCTGGACAAAATGTTGACAGGGTCCACCGTGCGGGGCTAGAAAGCCGTGGAGAGCCGATACGAAGGGAACTCGATGGCCTACGACCTGATCACCATGGGGCGGATCGGAGTGGACCTCTATCCGTTGCAGACGGGCGTGCCGCTGCCGCAGGTCTCCTCCTTCGGGAAGTTCCTCGGCGGCTCGGCGGCGAACGTCGCGGTGGCCGCGGCCCGCCTCGGCCGGAGCACGGCGGTGATCACCCGCACCGGCGACGACCCGTTCGGCACGTACCTCCACGAGGAGCTGCGCGGCTTCGGCGTCGACGACCGCTGGGTCACCCCGGTGCCCGGCCTCCAGACCCCGGTCACCTTCTGCGAGGTCTTCCCGCCGGACGACTTCCCGCTCTACTTCTACCGCCGCCCGAAGGCGCCCGACCTGGAGATCGACGCCCACGACCTCGACCTCGACGCGGTCCGCGCGGCCCGGATCTTCTGGGTCACCGGCACCGGCCTGAGCGAGGAGCCGAGCCGTACGGCGACGCTGGCCGCCCTCGCCCACCGCGCGAAGTCCGGCACCACCGTCTTCGACCTCGACTGGCGCCCCATGTTCTGGACCGACCCGGACGCGGCCCGCCCCTTCTACGCGGAGGCCCTGCGCCACACCACCGTCGCGGTCGGCAATGTCGACGAGGTGGAGGTCGCCACCGGTGTCCGCGACCCGCACGCCGCAGCCCGCGCCCTGATAGACGCCGGCGTCGAACTCGCCGTCGTCAAGCAGGGCCCCAAGGGCGTCCTCGCCGTGCACCGCGACGGCACCACCGCCGAGGTCCCCCCGCTCCCGGTCACCGTCCTGAACGGGCTCGGCGCGGGCGACGCCTTCGGCGGCTCCCTCTGCGACGGCCTGCTCGCCGGGGCCGACCTGGAGACGGTGATGCGCCGCGCCAACGCCGCGGGCGCCCTGGTCGCCTCCCGCCTGGAGTGCTCCTCGGCCATGCCGACCCCCGCCGAGATCGACTCCGCCCTCGCCGCGGGAGCCGTCCGGTGACCGTCGACATCGCGGGCCTGGTCCGCACCCGCACCCATCACCCCGAGGCCGTCGCCGAGGCCGCCGCCCGCCGGGTCCGCCGCCCGCTGCTCTCCGAGGGCGGCCGGCTGATGATCGTCGCCGCCGACCACCCGGCCCGCGGCGCGCTCGGCGTCGGCGGCGACCCGCTGGCCATGGCCAACCGGGCGGGCCTGCTGGAACGCCTCTGCCTGGCCCTGTCCCGGCCCGGCGTGGACGGCGTCCTCGCCACCGCCGACATCCTCGACGACCTCCTGCTGCTCGGCGCCCTCGACGGCAAGGTCGTCATGGGCTCCATGAACCGCGGCGGCCTCCAGGGCGCCCGCTTCGAACTCGACGACCGCTTCACCGGCCACCGCGCCGAGGACCTGCACCGCCTCGGCTTCGACGCGGGCAAGCTGCTGCTGCGCATCGACTACGACGACCCGGGCTCGCTCACCACCCTGGAGTCGACCGCCCGCGCGATCGACGCGATGGCCGAGCGACGGCTGCCCGTCTTCGTCGAGCCGTTCATCTCCCGGCGCGGCGCCGACGGACGGCTGCGCAACGACCTCTCCGCCGAGGCCGTCACCCGCTCCATCGCCATCGCCTCGGGTCTGGGCGGCAGTTCGGCCTACACCTGGCTCAAGGTCCCCGTCACCGACAACCCCGACGACATGGCCCGCGTCATGGAGACCTCCACCCTGCCCGCCGTCCTCCTCGGCGGCGAGGTCGGCGACGACCAGGACGGGGCATACGAGAAGTGGCGCGGGGCACTCCAACTGCCCACGGTGCGCGGCCTGGTGGTCGGCCGCTCGCTGCTCTACCCGGCGGACGGCGACGTGGCCGCCGCCGTCGACACCGCCGTAGGACTGCTGTGAACGACGCGACACACCCCACCGCGCACGACACCGCAGGCGCCACCGCGGGCGAGGACCGGACCGTACGGAGGGCCGTATGAGCGACAAGCTGCACATCCCCCGCGGAAGCACCGCCACCAGCACCGCCACCGCCTCGACCAGCACCGCCGCCACCAGCACCGCGACCACCGCGACCGCCACCGCCCCCGGCGAGGGCCCGTACGCGCTGCGCATCGACCCCGTCCGGGCCGGCTGGACCTACAGCGCCCTGCGGGTGATCGAGCTGGAGCCCGGCGCGAGTCACACCTTCGACAGCGGGGACAGCGAATGGATCGTGCTGCCGCTGTCGGGCGGCTGTACGGTGCGAACAGCGGATGAAGAGTTCCAACTCCAGGGCAGGGCAAGCGTTTTCGCGTCGGTCACCGACTTCGCGTACGTTCCCCGCGACGCCCGGACCCAGATCGCCTCCGGCGCGGGAGGCCGCTTCGCCCTGGCAGGAGCGAAGTGCGAGCGACGACTCCCCGCCCGCTACGGCCCCGCGCCGGAGGTTCCCGTGGAGGAGCGCGGCAGCGGCACCAGCGCCCGCCTGGTGCGCAACTTCGCCTCCGCCGACGCCTTCGACTGCGACAAGCTCATCGCCGTCGAGGTGATCACCCCCGGCGGCAACTGGTCCTCCTACCCGCCGCACAAGCACGACGAGCACCGGCCGGGCGAGGAAGCCGAGTTGGAGGAGATCTACTACTTCGAGATCGAGGGGCCGGGCGGCTTCGGCTACCAGCGCGTCTCGCCCTCGCGGGAGGGCGGCGCGGACGTCCTCGCCGAGGTCCGCTCGGGTGACGCCGTCCTCGTCCCCGACGGCTGGCACGGCCCGTCGATCGCCCAGCCCGGCCACCCCATGTACTACCTGAACGTGATGGCCGGACCCGGCGCCACCCGGGAATGGCGGATCTGCTTCCACCCCGACCACACGGAGGGCTACCGATGACGACGACCCGGCTGACCGTCGCCCAGGCGCTGGTCCGCTTCCTCACCGCCCAGTACAGCGAACGCGACGGCGTACGGCAGCGGTTGATCGGCGCGACCTGGGGCATCTTCGGCCACGGCAACGTCGCCGGACTCGGCCAGGCGCTGGTGGAACACGCCGACACGATGCCCTACCTCCAGGGCCGCAACGAGCAGGCGATGGTGCACGCGGCCGTCGGCCACGCCCGCCAGTCGAACCGCCTCGCCACCCACGCGGTGACCACCTCGATCGGGCCGGGCGCCACCAACCTCGTCACCGGCGCCGCCCTCGCCACCGTCAACCACCTGCCGGTCCTGCTGCTGCCGGGCGACACCTTCGCCACCCGCCCCGCCGACCCGGTCCTCCAGCAGCTCGAAGTGCCGTACGCGGGCGACCTGTCGGTCAACGACACCCTCCGCCCGGTCTCCCGCTACTTCGACCGCGTCACCCGCCCCGAGGCGCTGATCCCGGCCGCGCTCCAGGCGATGCGGGTGCTCACCGACCCGGTGCAGACCGGCGCCGTCACCCTCGCCCTCCCGCAGGACGTCCAGGCCGAGGCGTACGACTGGCCCGACGCGTTCTTCGCCGACCGGGTCTGGACCGTCCGCCGCCCGGCCGCCGACCCGGCCGAACTCGACGCGGCCGTCCGTGCGATCCGCGCCGCCCGCCGCCCCCTGCTCGTCGCGGGCGGCGGCGTCCACCACAGCCGCGCCGAGGACGCCCTCGCCGCGTTCGCCGAGGCCACCGGCGTCCCCGTCGCCTCGACCCAGGCGGGCAAGGGCGCCCTGCGCCACGACCATCCGCAGGACGTCGGCGGCGTCGGCCACACCGGCACCGCCACCGCCGACGAACTCGCCCGCACCGCCGACCTGGTGATCGGTGTCGGCACCCGCTGGACCGACTTCACCACCGCCTCGCACACCCTGTTCGCCGCCGACGGCGTCCGCTTCCTCAACCTCAACATCGCCCCGTACGACGGGCACAAGCTCGCCGGACTCCCGCTGGTCGCCGACGCCCGCGGCGCCCTCACCGCGCTCACCGCGGCGCTCGCCGCCGACGGCCACCGCGTCCCGGAGTCCTACGTCGCCGAGTACACCGGCGACAAGGAACGCTGGGAGCAGCGCGTCGACGCCTGCTTCGAGGCCGAGGAGCCCGACGTCCGGCCCACCCAGACGCAGGTGCTCGGCGCGCTCGACGCCCTCGTCGACGACACCGACATCCTCATCAACGCGGCCGGTTCCCTCCCCGGCGACCTGCACAAGCTCTGGCGGGCCCGGTCCCGGGACCAGTACCACCTGGAGTACGGCTACTCCTGCATGGGCTACGAGATCCCGGCCGCGATCGGCGTGAAGCTCGCCGCGCCCGACCGGCCGGTGTGGGCGCTGGTCGGCGACGGCACGTACCTGATGATGCCGACGGAGATCGTCACCGCCGTCCAGGAGGGCATCGCGATCAAGGTCCTCCTCATCCAGAACCACGGCTACGCCTCGATCGGCGGCCTCTCGGAGGAGACCGGCGGCGAGCGCTACGGCACCGCCTACCGGTACCGCGCCGAGGACGGCACCTTCACCGGGCCGCCGCTCCCCGTCGACCTCGCCGCCAACGCGGCCAGTCTGGGCCTGCGCGTGCTGCGCGCCAAGACCGTCCGCGACCTGCGCGCGGCCCTCGCCGAGGCCCGCGCCGCCGACACTCCCACTTGTGTCTACGTCGAGACCCAAACGGCAGACACAGTGTCGGGGCCGCCTCCGGCCCAGGCCTGGTGGGATGTACCCGTGGCCGAGACCGCGACCCGCCCGTCGGCGGTCAAGGCCCGTGAGCTGTACGAACGGCACGTCTCCACCCGACGCCGCCATCTGTGAAGGAGCACTCGGTCATGACGAAGATCGTCAACCACTGGATCGGCGGCAAGACCGTCGAGGGCGCGTCGGGCACGTTCGGGCCGGTCACCGACCCGGCGACCGGCGCGGTCACCACCAAGGTCGCGTTCGCGACCGTCGACGAGGTCGACGCCGCGGTCGCCGCCGCCAAGGACGCCTGGACGAGCTGGGGCCAGTCCTCGCTCGCCAAGCGCACGGAGATCCTGTTCCGCTTCCGGGCCCTGCTGGACGCCAACCGGGACGCGATCGCGGAGCTGATCACCGCCGAGCACGGCAAGGTGCACTCCGACGCCCTCGGCGAGGTCGCCCGCGGCCTGGAGATCGTCGACCTGGCCTGCGGGATCACCGTCCAGCTCAAGGGCGAGCTGTCCACCCAGGTCGCCAGCCGGGTGGACGTGTCCTCGCTCCGGCAGCCGCTGGGCGTCGTCGCGGGCATCACGCCGTTCAACTTCCCGGCCATGGTGCCGATGTGGATGTTCCCGCTCGCCATCGCCTGCGGCAACACCTTCGTGCTGAAGCCGTCCGAGAAGGACCCGTCGGCGGCGCTCAAGCTGGCCGAGCTGTTCGCCGAGGCGGGCCTGCCGGACGGCGTCCTCAACGTCGTGCACGGCGACAAGGTGGCCGTGGACCGGCTGCTGGAGCACCCGGACGTCAAGGCCGTCTCCTTCGTCGGCTCGACCCCGATCGCCCGCTACATCCACACCACCGCCTCCGCCAACGGCAAGCGCGTCCAGGCCCTCGGCGGCGCCAAGAACCACATGCTGGTGCTGCCCGACGCCGACCTCGACGCCGCCGCCGACGCGGCCGTCTCGGCGGCCTACGGCTCCGCGGGCGAGCGCTGCATGGCCATCTCGGCCGTCGTCGCGGTCGGCGCGATCGGCGACGAGCTCGTCGCGAAGATCCGCGAGCGCGCCGAGAAGATCACCATCGGCCCCGGCAACGACCCGGCCTCCGAGATGGGCCCGCTGATCACCGCCGCCCACCGCGACAAGGTCGCCTCCTACGTCACGGGCGCCGCCGCCGAGGGCGCCGAGGTCGTCCTCGACGGCACCGGCCACACCGTCGAGGGCTTCGAGGACGGCCACTGGATCGGCATCTCCCTCCTCGACAAGGTGCCCACCACGGCCAGGGCCTACCAGGACGAGATCTTCGGCCCGGTGCTGAGCGTGCTGCGCGTGGAGACGTACGAGGAGGGCCTGGCCCTCATCAACGCCTCGCCGTACGGCAACGGCACCGCGATCTTCACCCGCGACGGCGGCGCCGCCCGCCGCTTCCAGCTGGAGGTCGAGGCCGGCATGGTCGGCGTCAACGTCCCGATCCCGGTCCCCGTCGGCTACCACAGCTTCGGCGGCTGGAAGGACTCCCTCTTCGGCGACCACCACATCTACGGCAACGACGGCACGCACTTCTACACCCGCGGCAAGGTCGTCACCACCCGCTGGCCCGACCCGTCCGAGGCCCCCACGGGCGTCGACCTGGGCTTCCCGCGCAACCACTGATCCACCCCGCGGCACCGCTCCACCCCGCAGCACCGCGTCAGGCCGTCCGTGTCCACGGGCGGCCTGACCCCGTTCCCGGCGCCCGCACCGCGTTTTTCTCCGGCGCCGCGTTTTTCTCCGGCGCCGCGCTGCGGTTCCCGTACGGCCCGCCGGTCGGCGCTGGCCCGGCCGTACCGCCGAATCCGCCATCAGGAAGCGGACCGGGCAACGAAATCCGTAGGTGAACGACTCTTGACGTGCCGGTTTTCGTCGGGGTTCGATGCGGCGTCACCCCACCGCCGGAGGCACCCGCCCGAGTCGATCGGAACCGCCGCATGACCGACACGCTCCGCCCCGCCGAGACCGCCCCCGCCGCCCTCGCGCAGGCGCCCGGCGATCCCGGCACCCCGCCCGGCCCCGCGCGGCTGAAACGCTCCATCGGCGTCGTCGGCGGCACCCTCCTCACCCTCTCCTGCGTCACCCCCGCCTCCACCCTCTTCGTCGTCGTGCCCGACCTGTTCGGCACGCTCGGCACCGCGACCGCCCTCACCATCGCCGTCGGCTCCCTCCTCTGTGTCGCCGTGGCCTTCTGCTACTCCGAGCTGGGCACCCTCGTCCCCAGCGCGGGCGGCGAGTACGCCATGGTCTCCACCCTCGCCGGACGCCTCGCGGGCTGGCTGGTGTTCGTGCTGTCCCTGCTGGTCGTCCTGATCGTCCCGCCGGTCATCGCGATGGGCACCGCCGACTACCTCGCCCCCGTCGTCCACCTCGACCCGTCCCTCGCGGGCGCCGCCGTCATGCTGCTCGCCACCCTCGCGGGCCTGCTCGACCTGCGCGCCAACGCCTGGATCACCGGCGTCTTCCTGGTCCTGGAGGTCATCGCGGCGGCCGTGGTCGCCGTCCTCGGCTTCGCCCACGCCGAACGCGGCCCCGGCAGCCTGGTCTCCCTGGAGGTCGCGGGCGCCGACGGCCGCCCCGACGCCGTCACCGCGCTGCTGATCGTCTCCGGCCTCGCCATCGCCCTCTTCGTCACCCAGGGCTTCTCCACGGCCGTCTACCTCTCCGAGGAGCTGGAGAACCCGCGCCGCACCGTCGCCCGCACGGTCCTCGCCACCCTCGGCCTCTCCACCGTGATCATCCTGGTGCCGGTCGTCGCGATCACCCTCGGCGCGGGCGACCTGGCCGAGCTGACCGGCGGCGACATCGGCGCCATGGTCACCGCCTGGTCCAGCTCCGCCGTCGGCACCTTCGTCAGCCTCTGCGTGGCCCTCGCCATCGTCAACGCGGGCATCGTCATGGTCATCCAGAACTCGCGCGTCCTGTTCGCCTCCGCCCGCGACAAGGCCTGGCCCGCCCCCGTCAACACGGTCCTCTCCCGCCTCGGCCGCTTCGGCTCCCCGTGGGTGGCCACCCTCGCCGTCGGCGTCCCCGGCGCGGCCCTGTGCTTCGTCGACCTCGACACCCTCTACGGCGTCACCGGCGTCTCGGTGACCGCCATGTACCTCCTCGTCGCCGTCGCCGCCCTGCGCGCCCGCCGCGGCGCCCACCGGCACACGTCCGCCTGGCGGATGCCGCTGTGGCCCGGCGTCCCGGTCGTCCTCATCGCCGTCCTCGCGTACGTGCTGAGCGAGCAGGAGACCTCGTACCTGCTGTGGACCGGCGGCATCACCGCCGCCGCCACCCTCTACTGGGCCCTCTACCTCCGCCCGCGCCCCGCCACCCGCTGGCTGGTGACCCTCCCCGACGACCAGAACGACGGGCACGACGGGCACGACCGCCACGACGGCCTCCCGCACCCCGCCGACCAGCACTCCTAGGGGTCCGCGTACCACGAACGCAGTACGCCGGACCGTGCCGCGTACCCCCGCGGGATGGTCCTGCGTCCCGGCCTCCGGTCGACACCTTCCCGACAGGTTCAGCCCGTACCGTTGACGCATGGATCTTCGACTGCCCCGACCGCGGCGGCCCCGACGGACCCTGGCCGCCGCGGCCGCCGTCGTGGTGCTCGCCGGGGCGGGGACCTGGACCGCCGTCGCCTCCGACGAGCCGCCCCCGGTGCAGCGCACCGACGAGGTCATGGCCGTCGACGGGGTGCGCCTGGACACCTCGTACTTCACCACCTCCTCCGGCGGCCGACGGCCCGCGGTCCTGCTCGGCCACGGCTTCGGCGGCGACAAGGACGACGTCCGCGCCCAGGCCGAGGACCTCGCCGCCGACGGGTACGCGGTCCTCACCTGGTCGGCGCGCGGCTTCGGCCGCTCCACCGGGAAGATCGGCATCAACGACCCGAAGGCCGAGGTCGCCGACGTCTCCCAGCTCATCGACTGGCTCGCCCGGCAGCCCCAGGTCCAGCTCGACAAGAAGGGCGACCCGCGCGTCGGCATGGCGGGCGCCTCCTACGGCGGCGCGATCTCCCTGCTCACCGCCGGGTACGACGACCGGGTCGACGCGATCGCCCCCGCGATCACCTACTGGAACCTCGCCGACGCCCTCTTCCCCGACGGCGTGTTCAAGAAGCTCTGGACCGGCGTCTTCTTCAACTCCGGCGGCGGCTGCGCCCAGTTCCAGCCCGACCTGTGCGCGATGTACGAGCGGGTCGCCGAGTCCGGCACCCCCGACGCCGCCGCCCGCGCCCTCCTGGAGGAGCGCTCCCCGTCGGCCGTCGGCGACCGCGTCAAGGTCCCCACCCTCCTCCTCCAGGGCCAGACCGACTCCCTGTTCACCCTCGCCCAGTCCGACGCCGCCGCCAAGGCGATCCGGGCCAACGGCGCCCCCGTCGACGTCGACTGGATCGCGGGCGGCCACGACGGCGGCGACCTGGAGACCGGCCGCGTCCAGGCCCGCGTCACCGACTGGTTCGACCGGTACCTCAAGGACGAGAAGGCCACCGACACCGGCCCCGCGTTCCGCGTCACCCGCACCGGCGGCGTCGACTCCTCCGACGGCGCGGCCCTGCTGCGCGGCGCGAGCGACGACACCTACCCCGGCCTCGACGCGGGCGACCGCACCCTCGCCCTCACCGGCCGCGAGCAGTCCTTCAGCAACCCGCCCGGCGCCAGCCCGCCCGCCGTCTCCGCGCTGCCCGGCCTCGGCGGCGGCGGCCTCGCCCAGCTCTCCAGCCTCGGCGTCGGCATCTCCCTCGACTTCCCCGGCCAGTTCGCCGCGTTCACCTCCGCGCCCCTGACCGCCGACCTGCGCGTCACCGGCTCCCCGACCGCCACCGTCCGCGTGAAGTCCACCACCGAGGACGCCGTCCTCTTCGCCAAGGTCTACGACGTCGGCCCCGACGGCCGCGGCCAGGTCCTGCCCTCGCAGCTCGTCGCGCCCGTCCGCGTCGAGGGCGCCAAGGCGGGCAAGGACGTCACCCTCACCCTCCCGGCCGTCGACCACGAGGTCGAGAAGGGCCACCGCCTGCGGCTGGTCCTCGCCTCCACCGACCTCGGCTACGCCTCCCCGGCCGCCCCCGCCACGTACACCGTCTCCCTCCGGGGCGACCTGACGGTGCCCACCGCGCCCGGCGTCAGCACCGCCGCCGCCCCGCTGCCCTCCTGGGTGTGGTGGCTGCCGCTCGCCGGCGCCGGGGCCGCCCTCGTCCTGCTGCTGAGCGCCCGCCGCCGCACCGCGATGCCCCCGCCCGACCCGGCGCTCGCCGACGTCCCGCTCCAGATCACCGACCTCAGCAAGAAGTACGCGGGCGGCGACCGCTACAGCGTCCGCGACCTCACCTTCCGCGTGGAGAAGGGCCAGGTCCTCGGCCTGCTCGGCCCCAACGGCGCGGGCAAGACCACCACCCTGCGCATGCTGATGGGCCTGATCCGCCCCGACGGCGGCGAGATCCGCGTCTTCGGCCACGCCATCCGCCCCGGCGCCCCCGTCCTCTCCCGCGTCGGCGCCTTCGTCGAGGGCGCGGGCTTCCTGCCCCACCTCTCCGGCCGCGCCAACCTGGAGCTGTACTGGAAGGCCACCGGCCGCCCGGCCGCCGACGCCCACCTCGACGAGGCCCTGGAGATCGCCGGGCTCGGCGACGCCCTCGCCCGCGCCGTGCGCACCTACTCGCAGGGCATGCGCCAGCGCCTGGCCATCGCCCAGGCCATGCTCGGCCTGCCCGACCTGCTGATCCTCGACGAACCCACCAACGGCCTCGACCCGCCGCAGATCCGCGAGATGCGCGAGGTGATGATCCGCTACGCCGCCGCGGGCCGCACGGTCATCGTCTCCAGCCATCTCCTGGCCGAGGTCGAGCAGACCTGCACGCACCTCGTCGTCATGGACCGCGGCAAGCTCGTCCAGGCCGGACCGGTCGGCGCGATCGTCGGCTCCGGCGACACCCTCCTCGTCGGCACCGCCGCCCCGCTGGAGGCGCCCGTCGCGGAGAAGGTCACCACGCTGCCCGGCGTCGTCTCCGCCGTCGCCACCGACGACGGCCTCCTGGTCCGCCTCGGCCCCGACGGCTCCGCCGAACGCCTCGTGGCCGAACTGGTCCGGCTCGACGTGCCGGTCCGCTCGGTCGGCCCGCACCGCCGCCTGGAAGACGCCTTCCTCACCCTGATCGGAGGCTCCGCATGAGCACGCTCACCGAGCCCGTGGAGCCGGACACCCCGACCGGCCCGCCCGCTCCGGCCGCCCCGGACCGCTCGGCGGAGACCGCCGACGGCTACCGCCCCGGCCACACCCTGCCGCTGCGCGTCGAACTGGTCCGCCAGCTCAAGCGCCGCCGCACGCTGGTGATGGGCGCCGTCCTGGCCGCGCTGCCCTTCGTCCTCGCCGTCGCCTTCGCCATCGGCGGCGAGCCCGGCGAGGGCGGCGACCGCGTCAACCTCATGGACACCGCCACCGCGTCCGCCGCCAACTTCGTCGCCGTCAACCTGTTCGTCTCCGCGGGCTTCCTGCTGGTCATCCCCGTCGCCCTGTTCTGCGGCGACACCGTGGCCTCCGAGGCGGGCTGGTCCTCCCTGCGCTATCTGCTGGCCGCGCCCGTCCCGCGCGCCCGCCTGCTCTGGTCCAAGCTGGTCGTCGGACTCACCCTGAGCCTGGCCGCGATGGTCCTCCTCCCGGTCGTCGCCCTCGCCGTCGGGACCGCCGTCTACGGCTGGGGTCCGCTCCAGATCCCCACCGGCGGCTCCCTCGACGAGACCGCCGCCCTCCGCGGCCTCGCGGTGATCGTGGCCTACCTCTTCGTCTCCCAACTCGTCACCGCCGGGCTCGCGTTCTGGCTGTCGACGAAGACGGACGCCCCGCTCGGCGCGGTCGGCGGCGCGGTCGGCCTGACCATCGTCGGCAACGTCCTCGACGCCGTCACGGCTCTCGGCGACTGGCGCCACTTCCTGCCCGCGCACTGGCAGTTCGCCTGGGCCGACGCCATCCAGCCCACCCCCGAGTACGCCGGCATGATCCAGGGCACCGCCGTCTCGGTCACCTACGCCCTCGTCCTCTTCGCCCTGGCCTTCCGGGGCTTCGCC
Source organism: Streptomyces sp. NPDC091281 (assembly GCF_044757425.1). Classification (NCBI taxonomy): domain Bacteria; kingdom Bacillati; phylum Actinomycetota; class Actinomycetes; order Kitasatosporales; family Streptomycetaceae; genus Streptomyces; species Streptomyces sp. NPDC091281. The sequence continues at coordinate 194,712 of NZ_JBIVUY010000001.1, forward strand.
CGCAAGGACATCGTGTCCTAGGGCCTGTCGTTTGGATCACGCCTGGGCCGCGGGGTGTGGCACGCACTCCCCCAGAGGGGGCACCCCCAGCGGCGTTGTCGTCGGTTGCCGACGCTCCGCGTCGACGCCCTCCTCCGCCTTGCAGCTGCACGCACCACACCCCGCTCACCGGCACTCACCAGGCACCGAAGCCCGAAGCCGGCATGATCCAAACGACAGACCCTAGCGGACGTTCAGGAACGGGCCGGTCACCGGAGGATCACCCACCGGTCACACCGGCCCCCCGCCGTGCCCGCATCGAGACCCACCCGCAACACCCCGTACCGCACGTTCCCGCCCCCTGTGCCGTCACAGTCACGTACGTCCACGCACGTCGACGTCCACGGACACAGGGGGCACGCATGTCGGAGACGAACCACCGCACCCGCCGGCTGCTGGCGGCCACGGCCGCCGCACTGGCCCTGCTGCTCACCGCCTGCGGCGGCGGGGGCGGCGACGCGGACCACAGCGGGACCGCCGACCGCTCCGGCGGCAACTCCGGCCGCCAGGACGGCTTCCCGGCCCCCGCCGACGGCGCCACCGGCCAAGGCACCGACGAACGCCGGGACTTCACCCAGGAGGACGACGAGGCCCGCCCCGCCGAGGACCTTCTCTCCACCTTCGCCCTCGACGTCGACACCGCCTCCTACGGCTACGCCCGGCGCACCCTCGCCGACGGCGGCACCCCCGACCCGGCGACCATCCGCCCCGAGGAGTTCGTCAACAGCTTCCGCCAGGACTACGACCGCCCCGACGGCGACGGCTTCTCGATCACCGTCGACGGCGCCCGCACCGGCGACGACGACTGGTCCCTCGTCCGCGTCGGCCTCGCCACCCGCACCGCGGGCCCGGTCGGCGAACGCCCGCCCGCCGCCCTCACCTTCGTCGTCGACATCTCCGGCTCCATGGCCGAACCCGGCAGGCTCGACCTCGCCCGGCGCGCCCTCGGCACGATGACCGACCGGCTGCGCGCCGACGACTCCGTCGCCCTGGTCGCCTTCAGCGACGAGGCCGAGACCGTCCTGCCCATGACCCGCCTCGGCGACCGCCGCGCCCGCGTCCACGACGCGATCGACAGCCTGGAGCCCACCGACTCCACCGACCTCGGCGCCGGGGTGCGCACCGGCTACGCCACCGCCGTCGAGGGCCTCCGCGAGGGCGCCACCAACCGGGTCGTGCTGATCTCCGACGCCCTCGCCAACACCGGCGACACCGACGCCGACCGCATCCTCGACCGCGTCGAGGACGCCCGCCGCACCCACGGCATCACCCTCTTCGGCGTCGGCGTCGGCAGCGACTACGGCGACGCCCTGATGGAACGCCTCGCCGACCGCGGCGACGGCCACACCACCTACGTGTCCGACGACGCCGACGCCGACCGCGTCTTCAGCGAGGAACTCCCGCGCCACGTCGACCTCACCGCCCGCGACGCCAAGGCCCAGGTCGCCTTCGACCCCCGCACGGTCGACACGTTCCGCCTGATCGGCTACGACAACCGCCGCGTAGCCGACGAGGACTTCCGCGACGACCGGGTCGACGGCGGCGAGGTCGGCCCCGGCCACACCGTCACCGCCCTGTACGCCGTCCGCACCCGCCCCGGCGCCACCGGGCATCTCGCGACGGCCACCGTCCGCTGGCTCGACCCCGCCACCCGCGCCCCGCACGAGGCCGCCGGACCGCTGGAGACGGACGCCCTGCACGAGGACCTGACTGCCGCCCCCGCCCGCTTCCAGGTCGCGGCCACCGCCGCCTACTTCGCCGAAGCCCTGCGCGGCGACCCGGCCGAGGGCCGCCCGCTGCCGGACACCCCGACCCTCGACGGCCTCGCCGCCACCGCCCGCACCTTGGCCCGGCGCACCGAGGACCCCCAGGTCCGCGACCTGGCCGACACGATCGACCTGGCCCGCCGCACCTGAGCGGCCGCCGCGCGCACGACGGCGGACACGACGGTGCCCGGCCACCATGAGGCGCCGGGCACCGAAAGGCTCCGCGGACACGGAAAAGCGGCGGGCACCGGAAGAACCGGTGCCCGCCGCCCGCGGTCGGACTCAGCCGTTGCCCGCGCCGTTGCCCGACAGGGCCGAGATGTCGTCCAGGATGTGCGACAGCGGCTCGTCGCCCTTCGCCTGGGTGCTGTTCTCGACGCACTGCTGCGTCTGCGGGGCGGACAGGATCGGGATGTCCTGGACGCCGACGTTGACGAGCGCGATGAGGGACTGGGCGTTGATCTTCGCCGGCAGACCGATGCAGGGCTTGTTGAGCGAACCCTGGACCAGCGAGAGCTGCGGGCTCTGGTTGCCGAGGGTCGCCGAGTTGCCGAACTCCGACGAGGCGCCGTTGCCGCTGGCGGACGTGGTGCCGCTGTCGTCACCGATGGCCAGGGCCTGCGGGGCGCTCACGGCCGCGAGACCGGCGACCGAGGCGGCGATAGCCGCGGATGCCCACAGCTTCTTCATGTTCGTTCCCTTTCGAAAGGCGGACTCCGGGGGAGGAGCTGCGTGATCATCAACGGCCGGTCCCGACCCGGGGTTGCGGGCTGTGCCCCGATTGGCGCAGCGCACCCGGGAACCGGTCCGCGCGCCCCTCACCGGCACGCGTACGCGCTCCCGCGAACGGGTGTCGTGGAACCGACGATCGTCGGCGGGTCATCGGGCCGCGGCTCCTCGCCCGCGCGCACCAGCGGCCGGTCCTCGCGCACGGCCGCGAAGAGGGTCCTCGCCCGCCCGCGGTCCCACACCAGCGCCGAGCCGACCCCGGCCTCGGGCGGGGCGAACCCGGACACCGGCACGGTGGTGAACTCCGTCGCCGACGCGGGCAGCTTGTGCAGCGCGCCCGCCAGCTCCACCAGCTCGCGCACGGAGAAGCCCTGCGGCCCGGACCCCAGCAGGGTGCGGGCCATCCGCGTGGCCCGCACCGGGTCGGAGAGCACCTTCCGCATCTGGACCCGGCGCAACGCCTGCACCAGGAAGCGCTGCTGACGCTGGATGCGGCCGAGGTCGGCGCTGCCGTCGACGTGGCGCGAGCGGACGTACTGGAGCGCCCGGCCGCCGGTGAGGCGGTGCGTGCCGGGGGAGAGGTCGAGGCCGGTCGTGGTGTCCTTCAGGCGCCGCGGGGTGCACACCTCGACGCCGTCGACGTCGCGCACGCTGTCGATGAACCGCCGGAAGTCGACCTGGAGGTAGCGGTCCACCACGACCCCGGTCATCGACTCCACGGTCCTGACCGCCAGCTCGGGCCCGCCCTCCTGGAAGGCGGCGTTCAGCTTGGCCGCGTGCGCGGCCCGCTCGGCGCCGCTTTCCTGGCGGTACGCGGGGATCTCGGCGTAGGAGTCGCGGGGCAGGCCGACGACGGTGACGCGGTCCCGCCGGGCGGAGAGGTGGACCAGCATGAGGACGTCGGTGCAGCCGCAGGCCTGGCCGCCCGCGTGGAACCGCCGTTTCTCGGCGTCGGTGAGGGTGTCCCGTTCGTCGGTCCCCATCAGCAGGATGTTCGTCGCGCGCGGCGCGGACCCGTGGCCCGGCGGCGCGAAGCCCGTGCCGAACAGGGCGCCCGCGCCGGCCAGGACGGCCGCAGCGAGGGCCAGACGGCGTGGCCGGAGGCGTGTCTTCATCGTCACGCGCCGCACGCTAGAACAGCGGGCCGCCGGAGATCCGGCGGCCCGCTGGGAGGGTGGCGGAACCACCCGTGGGCTCAGGAGATGAACCCGTTCACCTCGTCGGTGTCAGTGGTTCGCGGCACCGTTGCCCGCGAGGACCGAGATGTCGTCCAGGATGTGCGACAGCGGCTCGTCGCCCTTGGCCTGGGTGCTGTTCTCGACGCACTGCTGGGTCTGCGGGGCGGACAGGATCGGGATGTCCTGGACGCCGACGTTGACGAGCGCGAGGATCGACTGGGCGTTGAGCTTCGCCGGGAGGCCGATGCAGGGCTTGTTGAAGGAGCCCTGGATGAGCGCCATCTGGGGGCTCATGTTGCCGTAGGTGGCCGAGTTGCCGAACGCCTGGCTGGCACCGTTGCCGCTGGCGGACGTGGTACCCGAGTCGTTGCCGATGGCGAGCGCCGGGGTGGCGGCAGCAGCGGAGGCGCCGACGATGGAGGCGGCGACCGCGGCGGTGGCCAGAACCTTCTTGATCACTTGTAAGTCCCTTCGTGCTGAAACCCCGTCCACCGGAGCGTGCTGAACAACTCCCGGCGCGCTGTTTGGTTGCTCCGCTTCACTCTGATGGCCTATTGCCGGGAACCGCCGACCGGCGGCCCGGAAAAACCGATCGGGTGAAGAGGCGCAACCAATTCGGGTGGACCCGGTTGTTTCGGGAGCAGGCACGTGGTCCTGGCCCGGAGCCAGGGCAGGGAAAGGAATAGCGACATGTTCAAGAAGGCAATGGCCGCGGCGGCGGTCACCGCTTCCGTCATCGGTGCGTCGGCGGCGATGGCTCCCCAGGCGCTTGCCATCGGGGACGACTCGGGCACCACCTCCGCCAGCGGCAACGGCGCGCACGAGGCGTTCGGGAACGCGGTGACCCGGGGCGACATGAGCCCGCAGGCCACCCTGGTCCAGGACTCGGTCAACAAGCTCTGTGTCGGCCTGCCGGTCAAGGCGAACGTCCAGTCCGTCCTCGCGCTGGTCAACGTCGGTGTCCAGGACATCCCGGTCCTGTCCGCGCCGCAGACCCAGCAGTGCGCCGAGAACAGCACCCAGGCCAAGGGCGACGAGCCCGCGTCGCACATCCTGAGCGACATCTCCGCCCTCGCGGGCAACGGTGTGGCCAACGGCTGACCGTTCGTGACATCGGCCGCCGGCCGGTCCGTTCGATTTCTCGCGGACCGTCCGGCGGCTTTTCGCGCCCCGTTCCGCGATTTCCTTCTGTTTCTTCCGGAGAACCGTTTCCTCTTTCGCTGCGCCTAAAGTGTCTATTGTGCGAGGGCGTTCGAGTGAATTCCAGGGCGCCACGCGTTCATCAGTTTCCTCCTGTGTCTATCCCTCGTTTGCAACCTGCCGGTCATGGTGCGAGCCGTTCCGGCTGTGCTCGCTCGGTTTTCCACCGTCAACGAGGCATGACCGCAGAGAAGGGAAAGTCATGAAGAAGAGCGCTGCTGTCGTCGCGGGTGTCCTGCTGGCCCTGGGTGGGGCCGCTCCGGCCTTCGCCGACTCCGGTGCCAACGGGGCTGCCGTCGGTTCCCCCGGTGTGCTCTCCGGCAACGTGGTCCAGATCCCCGTCCACGTGCCCGTCAACGTGTGCGGCAACTCGATCAACGTCATCGGGCTGCTGAACCCCGCGTTCGGCAACGTCTGCGTCAACGACTGACGACGGCGTCACACCAGCCGCACGGCTGGGTCAAGGCCGGCCCTGGACCACTGCTCCACGGTCCAGGGCCGGCTTTTTTCCCACTCCTCCGAGCAGGAAAGAAGACCAAGAGATTGCGACAGACCCTGAGCAAGGGAATGGTCGCGGCGGCAGCCGCGACGAGCATTCTGTCCCTGTACGGCGGTTCCGCCCTCGCCGACACGCGCGCGGACGGCGCCGCCTCGAACTCACCCGGTGTCGTGGCGGGCAACGGTGTCCAGGTTCCGCTGACGGTTCCGGCGAACGTCTGCGGCAACTCCGCCGACGTGGCCGCCGCCCTGAACCCGGCCTTCGGCAACGCCTGCGCGAACACCTCCGGCGCCGAGGACGAGTCGGCGCGCGGCGGCTCCGCCCAGGACCGTGACGACCAGCAGGCGTACGGCGAGCAGGAGCAGGAGCAGGAGCAGGAACAGGAGCGGAAGCAGGAGCAGGAGCCGAAGCAGGAACAGGAGCAGGAGCAGGGCTACGGCGACAGCCCGCAGGGCCACGACGGCCCCAAGGGCCATGAGGGGCCGAAGGACCACGAGGGTCCCAAGGAGCAGGAGGAGGAGCCGGGTTACGGCGACTCCGGGCAGGGCGACGAGGACTGCGGCGGGTACGGCGACACGTGCGGCGGCGAGACCACGCCCCCGCCCGGTGGTCACACGACCCCGCCTCCCGGTGGTCACACCACGCCTCCCCCCGGTGGTCACACGACGCCCCCGCCCGGCGGTCACACCACTCCGCCTCCCGGTGGTCACACGACCCCGCCCCCCGGCGGGCACACCACGCCTCCCCCCGGCGGTCACACGACCCCGCCTCCCGGTGGTCACACGACGCCCCCGCCCGGTGGCCACACCACTCCGCCTCCCGGTGGTCACACGACTCCACCCCCCGGTGGACACACCACGCCCCCGCCCGGTGGTCACAGCACCCCGCCGCCGCACGGCGAGCACAGCACGCCTCCGCCGCACGGCGGTGGGCACGGTCCGCGGCCCGAGCTGCCGCAGACCGGCAGCGGGGCCCTGCTCGCGGCCTCCGGGGTCAGCGCCGCGCTGATCACGGCGGGTGCGCTGCTCTACCGCAGGGGCCGTGCCGCGACCCGTCGGTGACGGTGACGCGGGAACGTGGAGATATGCGGCGACGTACGCAAACGCAGTGACGTACAGATGACGGCCACGAGTGCCGGACGCCTCGCACGCGCCCGGCACTCGTGCCGCGTCTCAGGGCCCCGTGCCGGCCGTGACGTTTCGCCACGTGCCGTCGGCCGGGGCCGGGACCCCGCCGTACGGCGTCCGGGACCGTAGCCGCCGCCGTACGCCGTGTACCAGGGCGGGCGCGGTGAAGCCCGTGCCGTGGACGAAGCGCATGGCCGGGCCGAAGGCCGAGGCGGTGACGGGACCGGCCAGGAACAGGCCGGGGTACGAGGACTCGAAGTACCGCCCGACGGCGGGGGAGCCGTCCGGCAGCGCGGCGAGCGCGTGCCGCAGCGCGGGGGCGAGCGGGCCGAGCCGGGCGCGCGTGGGGCGGAAGCCGGTGGCCGCGATGACGTGCTCGGTCTCCAGCGGGCTGCCGCCCCGCACCTCCAGCCGGACCCCGCCCGGTACCGCGCGGGCCGCGGTCACCTCCTGGCCGGGCCGCATCTCCACCCGCTCCCGCAGCCACCAGGCACCGGCCGGTCCGAGCGCCGACGCCATGATCCGGGTCCGGGCCGCCGACGGCAACCGCCGGAAGAGGCCGGGCCGTTCGGCGTAGAACCAGTTCCGCCAGCCGCAGCCGAGGGCGGTGTGCGGGGCGCGGGCCGCGCGCCACCAGGGGCGCCGCCACGGCGGGGGGACGTCGTTCCAGTCGGGGTGGCCCGCGCGGGTCAGGACCCGGACGCGGGTGCCCTGTTCGGCGAGGAGCGCGGCCGTCTCCAACGCGGCCTGGCCGCCGCCGATCACCGTGACGTCCCGGCCGCGGAAGCGGTCGAGGGTGCCGTGGGCGCCGCTGTGCGAGACGAGGTCGGCGGGCAGGGCGCGCAGGGCGGCGGGGATCTCCGCGAAGGGCAGTACGCCGACGGCGAGGGCGACCGTGCGCGCGGTCACCGTGCCGCCGTCGCCGGTCGTCGCGGTGAAGCCGCCGGGCCGGGCGTCGACGCGGGTGACCGTGCGTTCCTCCACCGCCGGGACGGCGTGCCGGGCGAACCAGAGGCCGTAGTCGGCGAAGGCGCGGACCGGGAGGGGCTCGCCGTGCCGGGCGGGTGTGCCGAGGGCCGCGCGGTACGCGCCGAGGCGGCGCCGCCCGGCCGGGTCGGACAGGTCGGACGCCCACGGTTCGGACTTGAGGAACATGCCGGCGGGCATGTGGTCGCGCCAGGTGGCCATCGGGCGGCCGAGGACGCGGAGGGAGAGCCCGGCGGCGGCCGCGTGCGCGGCGACCGACAGGCCGTACGGTCCGGCTCCCACCACCAGCAGGTCCTCCATCAGCGGCTGCCCGCCTTCCGGTCCCCGGCCGGGCCGGTCGGCGCGCTCGGGACGGCCGTGGCGGCCGTGGCGTTCGGGGCGCTCGGGTCCGTGTGGCGCGGAAGGTTCGTCAGGGAGACCGGAGACGGGGGCGCCTGACGGACCAGCCGGGGCGCGGGGGCGGCCGGGCGGGGCGCGGCGGTGGGGCGCAGGCGGGTGGTGAGCCTTCGGGCGACGTGGGCGGTCCACAGGCCCCACAGGGCCCGGCCGGGACGGGGGTCGTCGCCCGCGTGCCAGGCCAGTTCGCGGTCGTGCGGGGCGCGGCGCAGGGCGGTGAGGGGGGCGTAGTTCTCGACGACGAAGGTGCGGCCGGGGCGGGGCGCGCCCGCCGGGAACGGACGGTGCGTCAGGTCCAGGTGCTGGGCGCGGACCACGTCGAGGCCCGCGCTGTCGGTGAAGAGCCGGAACTGGGCTCCGGGGCGGGGGTTGAAGTCGAGCAGGTGGGAGCGGCCGGTGGTGGCGCAGCGCCGGAAGTCGAGGTCGAGGATGCCCCGGTAGCCGAGGTGGGCGGTGAGCGCCTCGGCGTGGGCGCGCACGGCCGGGTCCGGGGCCCACTCCCCGGCCGCCGTGAGGCCCGCGCCGCGCGGCCAGGCGGCGAGCTTGCGTCCGGTGCCGCCGCCGCGCAGGACGCCCGCGCGGTCGGCGTACCCGTGGACGAACCAGTCCTGGCCGGGGCCGGGGAGGAGGAACTCCTGGAGGAGCAGGGGGCTGCCCGCCTCGTCGGTGCGCTCGTACAGGGCGCGGGCCTCGCGCGCGGCGCGCACGACGACCGTGCTGCGCAGGTCCGAGCCGGGCGGCAGCAGCCACGGGCGGCTCCACTTGGCGACCACCGGCAGGCCCAGCCGCCAGGCGGCGGAAGCGGCCTCGTCGGCGCTCGCGGGGACCACGGTGACCGGGTGCGGGACGTCGGCGGCGGCGCACAGCGCGGCCAGTTCGGCCTTGTCGGCGACCCGTTCGGGCAGGGCGGCGGGCTGCTGCGGCAGCAGGTAGGCGGGGGCCAGCTCGTCGCGGAGCCGGTTCACGGCGACGGCGCTCGCGTCGTCCATCGGGATCAGCACGGCGGGCCGCGCCACGCGCGCGGCGACCCGCAGCAGCGCGGCGGCCACCGCGGCGGGGGAGGCGCCGGGCGGCGGCGCGGCGTGCGTGCGGGCGACGAACCGCGAGCGGCGTACGGGACTTCCGGCCGCGTCGGCGACCAGGTGGACGTCCACCCCGGCGCGGCCGAGGGAGCGCACGGCGCCCAGCGTTCCGTGGTGGAAGGGGTTCGGGTCGACGCGCAGAAGTACCGCGGGGACACGGGTGTCGAGCAGCGACACGGGGGATTTGTTCCTTAGGTCGTTTTCACCGATGTGGACGATCGGGGCACCCGAAAGCCCTAACGGCGGTGGCGTGATTCCTTTTCGTGTGACTTTCATATGACTGAGTGTCAGCACGATCGGCCGTGCGCGTGCGCATGGGTGACAGCACGAGAGTGGAGAAAGGAGCAGGCATGGCCCCACAGCAGCAGCGCACCCGGTCCCGTCGGCTGGCCGTCGTCGCGGCGGCGGTCGCGGTGACGGCGACGCTGGCGTCCGGACCTGGTTTCGCCGCGGGCGCGGGGGTGGCCACGGTCGCCGATCCGCCCGCTCCGGCCGCGACGGTCGCCGGAACGACGGCGAGCGACCTCGACCCGGCCACCGGATCGGCCACCACCGCTCCCGACCCGTCCGCGACACCCGCCCCGACCGGCACCACGAGCCCGGCCCCGGCCTCGTCGCCGAGCGCGTCGCCGAGCGCGTCCCCCGCGGCCGTCCCGGCGTTCGGCGCCTACCTCGACTACGGCCCCCGCGGCGTCGCCCGCATCGCCGAGCTGAGCGAATGGCTGGACGGCGCCGAACTGCGCGTCGGCCACACCTACCTGCCCGGTGACCTGTGGAGCAACATCGAGGGCCGGGCGGGCTTCCTCGACGTGTGGGCCGACTGGCGCAACGAGGTCGACGACCGGATGCTCGTCCTCAACGTGCCCATGATGGAGCGCAACGAGCAGGGCGTCTCCGACGCCGAGGTCCGCCGCCTGCTGCGCAAGGGCGCGGCCGGTCAGTTCGACCACCACTTCCGCGCGCTCGCCGAACGGCTGGTCGACCTGGACGCCCAGGACACGGTGATCGTGCTGGGCTGGGAGATGAACGGCATCACGTACACCCATCGCTGCGGGCCGGACCCGGAGGCCTGGAAGACGTACTGGAAGCGGATCGTCAAGACGATGCGGGCGGTGCCGGGGCAGAAGTTCACCTTCGACTTCACGCCCAGCCGGGGCCGGGACGCCGTGCCCTGGACCGAGTGCTACCCGGGGGACGACACCGTCGACATCATCGGGATGGACTCCTACGACCAGCCGAGCGGCATCACGTTCGACGAGCAGGTGTCGGAGCCCTTCGGTCTCCAGGAACACGTGGACTTCGCCAAAAGTCACGGCAAGCCCATCTCCTATCCCGAATGGGGGCTCTTCCGTAACGGCGACAACCCCGAGTACATGCGGCGGATGCTGGCCTGGATGGACGAGCACAAGCCGCTCTACAACACGGTCACCGACTACTGCCCGCACGGCGTCTGGCAGTGCGCGCGCAACCCGAAGGCCTCCGAGGTCTACCGCTCGGTGCTCTCCGGCCGCGTCGACCCGCCGGTCACCGCGCCGCCCGTCACCGACCCGCCGGTGACCGAGCCCACCACGCCGCCCACCGCCCCGCCCGCCACGAGCGAGCCGAGCCCCGAGCCGACCGTGCCGACCGGCCCCGCGCCCACCCCGGCGCAGCCCGCGGGCACCTGCTCCCCGCTCGACCTCGGCGACTGGGTCGAGCACTGGATCGGCGGCAGGCTCTGCCTGCGGCTGGACTGGTGGTCGCGCACCGGCTGACCCGCCCCGCGCGCCGGCCCCCGGCGGCGGCTCCGCCTCAGGAGTCGCCGCCACCGGCACGCTCCTCCCAGCGCCGCACCAGCTCCTTGCCCCGGCGGCGCGCGGACGCGTCCCACAGCGCCGCCGACAGCAGCGGCGCGGTCCGCCGACGGGCCAGCAGCAGCCGCTGGTTGACGACCGGCTCGGGCTTCCAGTGGTGCTTGTACGGCTCGTTGCCGCGCAGCAGGCTCAGCGTGCCGCGCGGCTCACCGCGGGTGTGCTCCGCGCAGGCGTCCAGCAGCATCACCGCCACGTCCGCCTTCCGCTCCCGCAGACTCGGGTGCGCCCCGTACAGATAGCCGCCCGCCAGCCGCCGCGACAGCAGCGTCAGATCGACGGCGACCACGTCCTCGTCGAGGCGGAACTCGGTCACCACCGCGTCCCCGGAGCGCACCATCGGCCCCACCGACCGCACCAGGTGCTCGCAGAACCGCGACCGCAGGTGCTCGCCGGTCACCTTCCGCCCCTGCCACTGCAACCGGTGCAGCTCCAGCAGCCGCCGCAGCGCCGGGTCCACGCCGTCCGGGCGGACCACCTCGCGGCGCACCCCGAGCGCGGTCAGCCTGCGCAGCTTGGCCCGCACCCGCTGCTGCGCCTTCGCCGACGGCAGCCGGGCCACCAGTTCGTCCATCGGCACGGCGGGCAGTTCCAGGCAGACCGAGTCGCCCACCCGGTGGCGGGGCCCGCTCCAGCGGTCGTAGACGCGTTCCACGGCGCTGCCGGGCCGGACCTCGCGGAAGTCGATCAGGGCGGTCCTGGCGGCCCCGGCGAGCGCGCCGGTGAGGGCGTCGACGGCCCGCTCGCCGTGCTCGTCGTCGACGAGGACGTCGCCGTAGTCGGAGATCGCCCCGCCGAGCGGGACCAGCGCGGGCAGCGGGCGGCGGACGGTCATGAGGGGGGCGGCGGCCAGCAGTTCCCCGCCGTCGCGCACGACGAGCACCCGCAGTCGGCCGCGGGTGCCGTACGACAGCCACCAGGAGTGCAGCCAGGCGTGGCTCTGGAACGGCGTGGCGCTGGCGCACCGCCGGTACAGCCGTCCCCACGCCGGGGCGAGGGCGGCGAAGTCCTGCTCGTCGGTGACGAGTTCGGTGGTGTACGCCGCGTTCACAGCGTTCCGTGGACGTCGGCGGCGAGCGCGGGTCCCGGCACCGCGGCCGGTCGCGCGGACTCCTTCCGGTCCCCCCGCGGACGCACCAGCAGCAGCAGTCCGCCGAGCAGACCGCCCGCGCTCGCCCCCACGAGCCCGGTCAGCGTCCAGGACGCCGAGGACGGCGCGGACGGCTTCACCGCGCGGGCGAACTGCTGGAGTTCGACGTTGGTGGTGGCCTGTGAGTCCGCCGCGTGCCGGGTCAGGGCGCGGGACACCGCGTTGGCCATGTCGGCGGCCAGGTCGGCCCGTTCGGAGGTCGCGGTGATCGACACCATCGGCGCGTCCGGCGAGGTCGCCGTCTGCACGTTCTCGCGCAGCGTCCGCACGGGTACGCCCGCCCAGACCTGGGCGTCGCCGAGCACCGCGAGCTGTCCGGCGACCCGGCCGTAGGCCTGCGCGAAGCCCAGCGCGGTCGACGGGTCGGACTTCTCGGTGGGGACGGCGACGACGTAGGCGGTGGCCGTGTAGACGGGCGGGGTCACGGCGCCGTACGCGCTGCCGACGAGGCCGCCCGCGAGGACACCGGCGGCCAGCAGCGACCAGGGCGGGAGCGTCTTCACACGGCGCAGGGCGCCGGGGCGGCGGCGGAGGGGACGCAGGGGGGTCTCGGTCATGAGGAGGCGACTTCCTGGGAGGACGGGGTGGGAGAGGGAGCGCGGGGCGGGGTGGGGGCGGGTGCGGTGGAGGCGGGCGGGGTGGTGGGGGCCGGGACGGTGGGGCGGGGTGGCGCGGTGGGCAGGGGCTGCCGGGTGAGGGTGGCCGTGTAGACGTCCGTGAGGAGGGCGGCGCTGCGGGCGATGTCGTAGTGGCGGGCCGCTTCGGGCGCGGTGCGCGGGCCGGGGGCGGTGGCGCGGACCTCGGCCAGGGACCGCGCGAACTCGTCGGCGCCGCCGAGGACTTGGTGGGCGCCGGGGGCGGCGTGGGCGGGCAGGTCGGCGACCGCCGGGCAGGACGCGTAGCGGACGGGCAGCCCGCAGGCCAGGGCCTCGATGACGGCGAGGCCGAACGCCTCCTCGGCGGAGGGCGCGGCGAGGACGTCCATCGCGCAGGTGAGGGAGGGCAGGTCGGGGCCGGGGCCGCCGTCGGGCGCGCTGGGGCGTTCGCCGGTGAACAGGACGCGGTCGGTGACGCCGTGCTCGTGGGCGGTGCGGCGCAGCGCGCTCTCCTCGGGGCCGCCGCCGACGAGGAGCAGGTAGTGGTCCTCGGGGAGCCGGGCGAGGGCGCCGATCAGCAGGTCGAAACGTTTGCCCGGATGCAGTCGGCCGACGCCGCCGACGACGAACGCGCCCTCGGGCAGGCCGAGTCGGCGGCGCGTCTCGTGGCGGCGGACCGGGTCGAAGCGGAAGCGGTCCAGGTCGATCCCGTTGGGCACGACGGCGATCCGCCCGTCCGGGACGCCCCAGGCGCGCAGCCGGTCGGCGACCGTGGGGGAGACGGCGACGGTGGCCCGGCCGAGGCGTTCCCCGGCGAGGTACAGGGCGCGCACCCCGCGGGTGAGGTCGTGGCCCTCCATCTGCGTGTCGCCCAGGGAGTGTTCGGTGGCGACGACGGCGCGGACCCCGGCGAGGCGGGCGGCTAGGCGGCCGTAGAGGCAGGCGCGGTAGAGGTGGGTGTGGACGAGGTCGTAGCCGCCCGCGCGGATCAGGCGGACCAGGCGGGGCAGGGCGGCCAGGTCGCGGTTGCCCGCCATGCCGAGGTGCGTGACCCGTACGCCGTCCGCGGTCAGCCCGTCGGCGACGGCGCCCGGGTTGGTGAGGGTGACCACGTCGCTGTCGACCGGCATGTGCCGCAGCAGCAGCCGGAGTTGTTGTTCGGCGCCGCCGACGCCGAGGCCGGTGATGATGTGCAGGGCCTTCATCGCGGGCCTGCCGCGGGGCGTCGGCGCAGCCGGTGCAGCCGGTGTTTGAGGAAGAGCCGCAGCCCGGTGTCGTTCTGTCCGACGTGCACCCGGGGCAGGGCGTGCGGGCCGGTCAGCGGGCCGGGGTCGATGGCGCAGCCGTAGCGGTACCCGGCGTCCCGGACGGCGGTCACGGCGCGCAGGTCGATGGTGCCGTAGGGGTAGCAGAAGCCGTCGACGTCGACGCCGAGCAGGTCGGCGAGCGCGGCGCGGCTGCCCTCGGTCTCCGCCTTCAGGGTGGCGTCGTCGGCCTGGGTGAGGTCGGTGTGCAGGAGGCCGTGCGAGCCGATCTCGACGCCCTCGGCGGCGGCCTCGCGGATGCCGTCGGCGCTCAGCAGCGGCTTGCGCGGGCCCAGCGGGTCCCAGGCGTTGTCGCCGCCGAGGCGGCCGGGCAGCACGAAGAGGGTGGCGCCGCAGCCGTGGCGGCGCAGCACGGGCAGGGCGCCGGTGAGGAAGTCGGCGTAGCCGTCGTCGAAGGTGAGGCCGACGAGGTCACCGCCCTCGCCGCGGGCGCGGGCGGCGAGCAGCACGTCCATCGACACGCCCCGCAGGCCCCGCCGCCGCAGCCAGGCCAGCTGCCGGTCCAGCCGGTCGGGGGTCACGGTGATCCGGTACGGGTCCTCGGCGCGGTCGCCGACCGAGTGGTACATCGCCACCCAGGGGACCGGGCCGGGGGCGCTGTCACCGCGGGGGGCGGGGAGCGCGGCCGGGCTCCCCGGACTCCTCGGCGCGTTCCGGCTGTTCGGGGTGGCCGGGTCCGGCGGATCGGCGGGCCCGGGGGGAACGGGGAGTGCGGACATGCGGGAGCCTTCCGGTCGCGGAACGGACGATGCGGAGTGCGGAGGCGACGCCCTGGGCGCCCAGGGCCCGGCCGAGGAGGACGAACACGGCGGTCACGGTGAGCGTCCCGGCGGCCAGCGCGGCGGCCGGGGCCGCGCACCGGTCCGCGACGAACGCGCCCGCCGGGGCCGCGGCCAGCGCCGCCGCCAGCGGGCGGGCCAACTCGCGCAGGACGGCGGCGGCGTGGAGCGGCACACTGCGCGGGGTGCGGTGCAGGCCCCGGCGCGGCAGCCGTCCGGCGGGGCCGCTCGCGGTCCCGGCCAGCAGCACCAGCGCGGTGACGGTGATGCCCGCCGCGTTGGCCGCGGCGATCCCGTGCACGCCCCACGGGCCGACGCACAGGGCGCCGAGCCAGGAGGTGACGAGGATGCCGACGCCCATCGCGCCGACCGGGTACCAGGAGGCGCGGCCGGTCGAGAAGTAGGAGCGGACCAGCACCCCCACCAGGGTCTGGCCGAGCAGCCCCAGCGCGTACACCCGCATCACCCCGGCCGTCGCCGCGGTGTCCGCCGGGGTGAACGCGCCGCGCTGGAAGAGGAGTTCGATCATCTGCGGGGCGCAGGCCACGACCGACGCGGTGCCGAGCAGCACCACGCAGGTGGCGACCGCCAGGTCCCGCTGCACCCGGTCGCGGGCCCGCGCGGTGTCGCCGTCGGCCAGCGCCCGCGCGACCACCGGGAAGGTGACCGTGCAGACCATCACCGACAGGATCATCGGCATCTGGGCGACCTTCTGGGCGTAGTTGAGGTGCGAGATCGCCCCGGACGGCAGGTCGGAGGCGAGGAACCGCTCGACCAGCACCTGCGACTGGCGGCACAGCGCGAACAGCAGTACCGACGCCACGACCGCCGCCCCCAGCGGCCGCGGCTCCTCCGCGACCTCCCCCGCCCCGCCCGCCCGCTTCCGCAACTGCCTCAGCAGCGCGGGGAGTTGGACGGCGACCATCAGGACGCCGCCGACCGCGACCCCGGCCGCCGCCGACCGCACGCCCCAGCGCCCGCCGAGGACGAACATCCCCGCGATGATCCCGGTGTTGTAGGCGACGTAGATCGCCGCGGGCGCCACGAACCGGCGGTGGGCGCGCAGGGCCGCGCTGAAGTACCCCGCCAGGCCGAAGCTGACCACGCAGGTCGCGGTGAGGCGGGTGCAGTCGACGGCGAGGGCGGGGTCGGACAGGCCGGGGGCCAGCGCGCCGACGAGCTGCGGGGCGAGGCCGACGGCCAGCAGCCCGGTGGCGACGAACGCCAGCGACAGCCGGGGCAGGGTCCCGGCGACCAGGGCGCGGACCGGGTCGCCGGGGGCGCCCCGCGCGCGCCGGGCGAGGGCCGCGCTGAACGCCGGGATCAGCGCGAACGCCAGCCCGTCCTCGATCAGCAGCGTCGCCGCGAACTCGGGCACGGTCCACGCCACCAGGAAGGCGTCGGTGTCGCTGCCCGCCCCGAACAGCCGCGCCAGCGCCTGGTCCCGCACCAGCCCCAGCAGCGACCCCGCCACCGACAGCACGGCGGTCACGAGCGCGGCCCGCGCGAGGAAACCCCCGGAGGCCGGGGGGAGTTCACGGGGGTCGGGGTCGGGGTCGGGGTCGGGGTCGGGGTCGGGAGCGGGGGCGGTGTCCGGGGCGGTGTGTGCAGCCGTGCCGGTGCCGCCGGGCGCGGGGGCCTCGCGCGGCGGCCGTACGACCGTGGTCCCGGCGGTGATCTCGGTGGTGATCCCGGCGGTGCGGCCGTCCGCCCCGGTGCCTGGCGCGAGGGAGCCGCCGGAGTCGCCGGAGCCGCCCGCCCGGCCGTCGACGCCCTCGCCCTCCGCCGGGACCCCGGACGGCGTCTCCCCGCCGTCCTGCGTCCGCACGCCCGCGGCGTCCGCGGCGTCCGTCCCGCCGTTCGCCCGGGGGACCCGGGAAGGCGTCAGCGTCATCGGCCGAGCGCCTCCTCGCGCCCGTCGCGCGCGTCGCCGGACCGGTCGCCGCCGACCAGCGCCCACCAGGCCACCAGGCCGAGCGCCACGGCGGTCAGCACGGTCGAGGGGCCGCCGATGTCGGCGTACAGGAAGTCGGTGAGCTGCCACAGCAGCAAGCCGCAGGCGACGTAGCCGCAGTCCGCGCCCGGCGCGCCCGAGCGGCGGACGCGCCACAGGCCGCGCAGGGAGCACACCAGCAGCGCCAGCCAGCAGCCCCCGAGCGTCAGCAGGCCGACGAGGCCCTGTTCGCCGAGGACCAGCAGGTACATGTTGTGCGGGGAGAGCAGGGGCTGCTTGCGGTAGGCCGACCCGGCGCCCTCGGTGTCGCTGCCCGCCGACAGCGCGAGCGAGGCGTGCGCGTCCCGGTGCTCGGGGAAGCCCTTCAACCCGACGCCGGTCAGCGGCTGTTCGCGCCACATCCCGACCGCCGCCGCCCACATCGTGTACCGGTCGGTCACCGACTGGTCGGGGGCGGCGGCGACCTGGGTGATGCTGCCGATCCGTTCCTGGAGCATCGCCGAGCCGACGCCGAAGCCGCCCACCAGGACCACGCCCGCCGCGAGGGCGACCGCGCCGACCCTCAGCGCCCGGCGCAGCCCGGCCAGCACCAGCTGGGCCGAGCAGGCCACGGCGGTGGCGATCCAGGCGCCCCGGCTGAAGGAGAGCGCGAGCGGGAGCAGCAGGGCGAGCGCGCAGGCCGCGGCGACCAGGCGCCGACGTCCGCCGGTCCGGTCCAGGGCCAGGCCCAGGGCGCAGACCAGGCCGAGGGAGACGACCGTCGCCATGCCCATCACGTCCTGCGGGCCGAACGTGCCGACCGCGCGGATCTCCTCGCCCTGGTAGGAGGCGCCGGTGCCGGTGACGAACTGGTGCGCCCCGACCGCGCCCTGCCAGCCCGCGAGGCCGACGAACGACCAGGCCAGCAGCCGTACGTCGGAGCGGTCCCGGATCAGCAGCAGCACCGCCGCCGGGACCAGCACGAAGATCTGGAGGTAGCGGCCGAGACCGCCGACGCCCGCGCCCGGCGAGGACGCGCCGAGCGCGGCCAGGGTCAGCCCGGCCACCGGCAGCCCGAGGACCACCGCGGCCGTCCGGGACAGCGGCCGTCGGCGTGCGCGGGCCAGCCGGACCACGCAGAACAGCACGACCAGCGCGGACAGCGCGTCGGCCGGACCCGCGCCGCCCTCGCCGCCGGGGGAGACCGGCAGCGCGAGCAGGGCCACCACGGCGACGACGGGCAGCACCGGCGACAGCGCGCGGGCCCGGGGCCGGGCCGGGGCGAGGGCCGGGGGCAGGGGCGGGGCGAGGGTCATCGGTCGGTTCAGCTCCCGGTCGGCCGCACGAGGGCGGCCGCGGTGCGCAGCAGGATGCAGATGTCCTGCCACAGCGACCAGTTGTCGATGTAGGCGTTGTCGAAGCGGGCCCGGTCCTCGATCGAGGTGTCGCCGCGCAGTCCGTGGATCTGCGCCAGGCCGGTGACCCCGGTCCGCATCCGGTGCCGGGCCGCGTAGCCGGGGTAGGTCTGGCTGAACTGGCCGACGAAGAAGGGGCGTTCGGGGCGCGGTCCGACGAGGCTCATGTCGCCGCGCAGCACGTTCCACAGCTGGAGCAGCTCGTCCAGCGAGGTCTGCCGCAGGAACCGGCAGAAGGGGTTCATCCGTACCTCGCCCGCCACGCTCCACCGGGTCGCGGACTCGTGGGCGTCGGCGGGCCGGTGGGTGCGGAACTTCAGCAGGGTGAAGGGGCGCCCGTCCTTGCCGATGCGTTCCTGCCGGAACACCACGCCCGGCCCGTCGGCCAGCCGCACCGCGACCGCGCACACCAGCAGCAGTGGGCTGAGCAGCAGCAGGAGCGTCCCGGAGACCGCCACGTCCAGCAGTCGCTTGCCCGCGCCGCCGTCGCGGGTCGCGCCGAGGTCGAGCCGCCGCCGGGGGAATCCGGCGAGCTGCTCGCGGGCGCCGTACGCGGGGGTGTCGGCGTCGACCTCCCACACGGCGCAGCCCGACTCGGCGAGCGCCCGCAGCAGCGGGCCCTGCGCGGTGCGCACCGACGGGTGGACGCAGAGGACCTCGCGGACGCCGTTCTGGATGAGGGCCCGCTGCACCTCCTGCCCGGTGGTGAGCACGGGCAGGCCGTCGGCGCCGTCGTGCGGGCCGGGCCGCTCGGCGACGATGCCCACCGGCCGTACGCCGTAGCGGGGATGGCGCAGGACGGCGGCGGCGACGCGTTGCGCGGTGGCGGCCGGTCCGACGACCAGCGCGGCCCGCGGGTGGCGGGCCAGCGCCCGGCGGTGCCCGAAGTGGACCAGGGCCCGCCCGGTCCCGGCCGCCGCCGTCTGCGCGGCGAAGCCGAGGACGAGGGTGCGCGCGGACAGCGCCGAGGCGGGCGCGTACGCCGCGACGAGCGCCGCGAGCGCCAGCCAGGTGACCGCGATCCGCCCGCACAGCGCGGGGAGTTCGTCGAGGACGCCGGTGGCCGGGCGGGGCCGGCGCAGCCGCAGCAGCAGGGTCGCGGCGATGAGCGCGCCCACCACCAGCGGCCGGTGCCGGGCGCCCGTGGTGAGGGCGGCGGCGCCCGCGCACGCGGCGAGGAGGTCGGTGAGGAGCAGGGGCAGCGGCGAGTCGGGCCGGGCCACGGGCCGTCCGGCCGGGAACCGGAACCCGGCGGCGGTGCCGCGCCGGGGGATGACGGAGACGGGACCGAACCCGGGCTGCGTGCCGGGCGAGGGGACAGTGCTTTCCGCGGTCACGAGTGGATGGACTCCCTGCACTCGGTGGGCACGACCCGCGCCTTCTCACGGGCTGTGGGCGGCTGCGGGCCGAGGAGGTCGCGGTAGAGGTCCGCGACCGCCCCGGCCGTGCGCCGCACGTCGTGCGTGGACAGGACGTTTCGGCGTCCCCGGTGGCCCAGCGACTCCCGCAGCAGCGGGTCGAGCAGCAGGTCGGCGACGGCTCGGGCCAGGCCGCGCGGGTCGTCGGGGGCCACCAGGCAACGGGACGCGAGCGCGGCGGGCAGGCTCTCGCGGGCGCCGTCCACGTCGGTCACCACCACGGGCCGGCCGCAGGACAGCGCCTCCAGCGGGGCGAGGGCCATGCCCTCCCAGCGCGAGGGCAGCACCACCAGATCGGCCGCCTGGTACCAGGGGACGCAGTCGTCGACGGCCCCGGCGAACCGCACCGACTCCGGTGCGCGCGCGGCGAGTTGGTCCCGGTCGGGGCCGTCGCCGACCAGGACCAGCCGGGCGGCGGGGACCTGCCGTACGACGTCCTGCCAGGCGTCCAGGAGCACGTCCTGCCCCTTCTGGCGGCAGAGCCGTCCCACGCACACCACCAGGGGCGCCGCCGGGTCGGTGTCCGGCAGCAGCCCGGCGCGGACGGTGCCGACGGGGGCCGGGTGGAAGCGGCCGGTGTCGACGCCGTTGGGCACGACGCTCCACCGCCCGCCGATCCCGGCGGCGACACCGCGCGCCCGCTCCGCCTCGCTCACGCACAGCAGCCGGTCGGCCCAGCGCGCCCCGAACCGCTCCCAGCGCAGCGCCAGGGCGGCGGTGGTGCCGCCGACGGCCTCGAAGGACCAGGCGTGCGGCTGGAACACGGTGGGGACGCGGCCCCGGACGGCGAGGCGTCCGGCGAGCCCGGCCTTGGCGCTGTGCGCGTGCACCAGGTCGGGCCGGACCGCGTCGAGCAGCCGCCGCAGCCGCCGTACCTCGCCCGCCAGGCCGGGCCCCGGCTGCCGGGTCGCCGCCCAGGGCCGTACGTCCGCGCCCAGGGAGCGCAGGCCGGCGGCGAACGGGCCGTCCGGACAGGCCACGGTGACGCGCAGTCCGGCGGCGAGCTGGGCCCGCGTCAGATCCGCGACGACACGGGCGACCCCGCCGTCCACGGGCTGGGTGAGGTGCAGTACCCGTGGTCCGACATCGGGTTCTGGCTGGTGCATCGCGCGGTTTCCTCGCTCACGGGTGGCGCTCGGGACGTACGGGAACGCGCCTACTGGCTCCGCGCGCCGACGGAGGTGCGCAGCACGCCCGTCCACGCCGCGTCCCGACGGGAAACGAGCCGGAACGCCCGCTGGTCACCGCCCTGCCGCAAACCCGCGCGCGGATCGAACACGCCGCGCGGGCGGCCGAGGGCGCGGGCGTACGCCGGGACGCGCGCCGCGGGAGCCGCCCCTGGCCCGCTGAGCGTGGATTTCAACAGATCGTCGGATGGATCGACCGCAGCGTCCGGCGCCGGGAGGCGGTCCGGGCCGGTCGAGCGCCTGAGCGAATCACCCGAACGGCCGCAGCCCCGGCGGCCCCGGCGGGACGGGGGGAGGGGAGGGGTATGGCGCATGACCGGCAGTGCCTCTCGGGATAGTGCTATAGACGGGCAATACTGGCGAATACTGGTCATAAGGATGCGGGGACGGTCCGCAACTCTAGGTGCTGGATGGACTAATGCCGTCAAGTCGGACAAGTGTGTCGGAATCGGAAAGGCGGCTCCGGTGGCACATCACTCGTTCGGCGGCACAACCCTCGGAGGTGCGGCGCGTTGACACAGCGCCGGGCACCCCCGCCCGTGTGTGTTGTGTCGAAAACCCCCAAGGAGCACCTCTCCATGTCGCGTATCGCGAAGGGCCTGGTCCTGACCACCGTTGCCGCCGCGGCCGTCGCCGGCGCCTCCGGCATCGCCGCCGCCGACAGTGGCGCGGCCGGCGTTGCCGAGCACTCCCCGGGCGTCCTGTCCGGCAACGCCATCCAGGTCCCCGTGCACATCCCGGTCAACGTCTGCGGCAACACCGTCGACGTGATCGGCCTGCTGAACCCGGCGTTCGGCAACGTCTGCGTCAACGACTGACGTCGTCCCGATCCGGGTCACGACGCGTTCCGCACCGGACGGCCGCCCTCCCGCCAGGAGGGCGGCCGTCCGTGCGTCCCGACCCGAACGGGGGAGACCACGGCCTCGGCGTGCGCGCCCCGGGCGACGGTGCTGACCTGCGACGACGTGGGTCACCGGGAGGCCGGACGGTCACCTTTCGTGGTTGCTCTGTTGCGGTGGGTGGTGGCCGCTCGCACGGTGGAGCCTGCGACCCGACGCACATCGAAAGGAACCCCCATGCGTGGTCTGCCCGTCCGGCGTATAGCTTCCACCGCTGTCTGCGCCACCTTCGTCCTCGGCATCGCCGCTCCCGCCGCCCTGGCTGCCGACGGCGACGCCGCCCGTGAGCGCGTCCACGCGGTGCAGCCCGTCCCCGGCGCCGACGCGCTCCTCACCCGGGTGGAGGGCCTGGGCGACCTCGGGACCGCCCTCGACCCCGTCACCGACCTCGCCGAGACCGCCCTCAAGGCGCAGGGCGCGCGGCTCCCCGCCGACCGCGCCCACCGGCTCGCCACCGCCGCCGACCAGGGCCTCGACCGGGTCCGTACGGCCGCGGCCGCCACCCCCGCCACGGCTCCCGCCGCCGACCGGGCCGCCGCCGACGCCGTCGACGACGCGCTCGCCGGGCTCCAGGCACAGATCGACGCCCTCGTCACGGCCGTCACCGCCGGAGACGTCGGTCAGGTCCTGCCCTCGGTCACCGGAATGGTCACCGGGCTGGTCGACCTGCTGACCGCCGGACTCGACGTCCCGGCCCTGTCCGAGCTGCCGGACCTCTCCCAGGCCGGCGGCCTGCCGGAGCTGCCCGCGCTCCCGGCGACACCGGGACTCCCGGCCGCCCCCGAGCTTCCGGCGACGACCCCGGCCCTGCCGGACGCCCCCGCGCTGCCGGTCACGGCCCCCGCCCTCCCGCAGGCCCCGGCCCTCCCGCCGCTCCCCGTCACGGCCCCGGCGCCGCCCGCCTCCCCGGCCGCGCCCGCCGCCCCGTCCGTGCTTCCGGCGCCCGCCGCCTGACACACGGTGCGCCACGGCCGGTCCGTCCGGCCCGGCCCGCCGCTCCGCCCCCGGTGCCCGCGTCCAGCGGGCGCCGGGGGCGGAGAAGTTTCCGCGCGCGGGGTTTCCGGCGTCGGGGGAGATCGTTAGGCACGGCGGCAGAACACTCCGTGGCGACCCGGACCGCCCCGTCGCGCGCCGACCACTCGGGCCGCGGGCCGCCGACGAAAGGAACCAAGGAAACCCATGAAGTCCCTCAAGGCCGCCGCCGTCGTCGCCGGGTCCATGGTGCTGGCCGGGGCCGCCGCCCCCGCGTTCGCCGCCCACGACCCCGCCGCCCTCACCGCCACCAGCCTCAACGGCGGCGTCAACGCGCTGACCAGCCACCCCCTCACGGTCGGCGACGTCATGCCGCTCCAGCACCAGTCCAACGCGCTCGACACCGAGAACAAGGACTCCGTGCTCAGCACCGTCAACGACGTCTCGGCCGTCCTCAACGACTCCGGCAAGCTGCTCGGCGGGCTGCCCCTCCAGCGCTGACCCCCGCCCCGGCGGTCCCGCAGGGCCGGTCCCGTGCCGTGGGGGACCGGCCCTCGGCGCGCCCCGGAGACCGCCCCGGCGACCCGCCCGGCGCGACGGCCGGTCCGGGCGGGCTGTTCGAGCCGGGGGCGCGGGCCGGGTCCCTCGTTCGTGTGGAGCGTCCGCCCCGCGTCCCCCGCGCGGGTGAGAAGCCCCCGGTCGCCGCGCGGGACGCCGATAAGGTCGCGCGGTGACCTCAACCCCCAGCACTACCAGCCCCTTCCGCATCGCCGACCTGGGCACTCTCGTCGTGATGCCGTGGAGCGGCGAGGCCCCCGACGGCACCGACATGCCCTACCTCCTCGCCTACTCCCTCGGCGACACCGCGGACGGCCCCGAGGGGACGGCCGCCGCCATCACGCGCCTCCTCGCCGACAACGGCATGCCCGTCGGCGGCGACGTCGTCGACGGCACCGAGCGGCCGAGCCTGCCCTTCACGCTCCTCGTCGAGTCCGGCGCCGCCGTCCTCAACATGCCGGGCCTCAACGCCCAGTGCCTGCCGCCCGCCGAGTGGCTGGAGGCGTCCAAGGCCCGCGGCTACGCCTACCTCGTCCTCACCACCCGCGCCTGGCCGGAGGCCGTCCCCGGGCAGCCCGTCACCCCCGAGGCGCTCGCCGAGTTCGCCGGCGCCGAGGAGACCCTCACCGCCGCCGCGCACATCGTGCTGCCCGCCCGCAGCCTGCGCGGCTGATGCCCCGGACCGCGGGCGCCGGACGCGGGTTCGCCCTGCTGCTGGTCCTGACCGGCGCGGCCGGACTGCTGGCCTCCTGGGTGATCACCCTCGACAAGTTCAAGCTGCTGGAGGACCCGGACTTCACCCCCGGATGCAGCCTGAACCCCGTGGTGTCCTGCGGCAGCGTCATGGAGAGCGACCAGGCCTCGGCGTTCGGGTTCCCCAACCCGATGCTGGGCCTGGTGGCCTACGCCGTCGTCGTCGCGGTCGGCGTCACCCTGCTGACCGGCGCGGAGTTCCCGCGCTGGTACTGGCTCGCCTTCACCGCGGGCTGCCTCTTCGGCGTCGGCTTCGTCACCTGGCTCCAGTTCGAGTCGCTGTACCGGATCAACGCCCTCTGCCTGTGGTGCTGCCTCGCCTGGATCGCCACCATCACCCTCTTCTGGTACGTCGTCTCCCTCGACGTACGCCACGGCTTCCTCCCCGCGCCGCAGCCGGTACGAGGGTTCCTCGCCGAGTTCACCTGGGTGCTCCCGGTGCTCCACCTGGGCGTGGTCGGCATGCTGATCCTGACCCGCTGGTGGGACTTCTGGACCGGCTGACCGGCCACTGCCCGCCCCGGCCCGCTTGTCGTACCACTCGTACGACTACGGCGCTCGGGGGAATTGTGAACTGATGCCGTTTTGCGGCTCGTTGTGCGGTACGCACGCCCGCCCGTCCAGCACACCGAAAGGGCCCGTACCCGAGATGAAGTCGACCACCCGAGGAACCCTCGCCGCCCTGCTCACCTGTGTGGCCGCCGCGGCGGGAGCCGCCGCGACCCCCGCCGCCGCGGCCGGCACGGTCCCCGTCCCCGTCCCGCTGGAGGGGGTCGAGCAGTCCCTCCAGATGGAGCTGCCCGAGATCGACGCCGAAGTTCCCCTGCTGGCCCCGGGCGCCCCCGACGGCCCCCGCTACGTCGAGGGACGCCTCATCCCGGACCGGGCGGTCCCGCAGCTCCCCCTCGACGCCGCGCTGCCCGGCCTCGACCTGCGCGCCCCGCTGCCGGAGGTCCTCGGCGACGACTTCAACCACCTCGGCGTCGACGCTCCCGCCGCCGGTCTCGACACCCTCGCCCCCGGCCTCACCGTGGACCTCCCCCTCACCGCGCCCGACCCCGGCAACTTCGGCCTGCCCGCCCCGAAGCTGCCCCAGGCGGGCGTCCTCGCCCCCGCCCTGCACGGCGTCCCCGCCGCCGAACTCGGCCTCGGCCAAGGGCTGTAGCACCGCCGCCCGCCACCACGCGCGACCCCCGACAGGCCCCGGACCGCCGTCCGGGCCTGCCGTCGTTCCCGGCCCCGACGGTGACCCCGGGGCCCGCCGGACGGTTACCCCGTACGACAACCGAACCGGAGGAGGAGCACCGATGGCCGTGAGCGTGAACGGGACCGCCGTGCCGGCGGTCCCCGGGGAACCGGCGGGAGGAAGAACGCGACGGGCCGTGCTGCTCGGCGGCACGGCGGTGCTGGGGCTCGTCCCCGTCGCCCTGAGCCTCCGCTCGGCCCACCCGGGCGGCGGCGGCGCGGAGGCCGCCTTCGACGAGGTCCGCGCGGGACGGCGGCTGCGCGGACGGCCCGCCGCGGGCGCCGCGGGGCGGGACGGAGCGTGGGAGGTCACCCTCGACGGGCGCCCCCTGCACCTGATGCGGCGCGCCGACGGCACCTGGCTGAGCATGGTCGACCACTACTGCTCGTACGCCACGCCCCTGGCCGCCGCCCGTGCCGCCGCCGACGAACTCGGCCCCGGCCGCGCCCTGCGCGCGGCCGACGACCGCCATCCGGACCACACCGGCCCGGCGAGCGGTACGGCGGACGGGGGGGAGCGTCATGGCGTACGTGCGTAAGGACGTCACCACGCTCACGGCCGCCGAACGGCGGCGCTTCGTGCGGGCGTTGCTGGAGCTGAAGCGGCGCGGCGAGTACGACGCGTTCGTGCGGATGCACATCGACCACTACGTCACCGACGGCGAGGGCGGGCTGCGGACGGCGCACATGACGCCCTCGTTCCTGCCGTGGCACCGCCGGTTCCTGCTGGAGCTGGAGAACGCGCTGCGCCGGATCGACCCGTCGGTGACCGTGCCGTACTGGGACTGGACGCGGGACCGTTCGGCGACCGGGTCGCCGTGGACGCCGGACCTGCTGGGCGGCACCGGCCGCAGCACGGACCGCCGGGTGACGACCGGGCCGTTCGCCTACTCCACCGGCGCGTGGACGCTTCGGGAGACCATCACCGACGAGGACTTCCTCACCCGTGACCTGGGCCGTTCCCGCGATCCGATCGCGCTGCCCACGGCGGCGGACGTGGAGGGGGCGCTGAAGGACCCGGTCTACGACGTCTCGCCCTGGAACTCGACGGTCACCCGCGGCTTCCGCAACCGGCTGGAGGGCTGGGGCACCGGCAGCGGGCCCGTCGCCTGGCGCAACCACAACCGTGTCCACCGCTGGGTGGGCGGCGCGATGGTCGGCGGCGCGTCCGTCAACGACCCGGTGTTCTGGCTGCACCACGCCTTCGTCGACCTGCTGTGGACGCGCTGGCAGAACCGCCACCGCGAGCACCGCTACCTGCCGGACCGGCCGCCGCTGCCGGGCACCAGCCAGTACCGCCGGGTCGTCGCCCGCCACGAGAAGCTCAAGCCGTGGAACATGACGCCGGACCAGCTGGAGGACATGGGGAGCGTCTACCGGTACGCGTAGGCGGCGCCTCGCAGGCATGGGGAGAGCCCCGGCGCTCGGAGGTGCCGGGGCTCTGCCAGGTGCTGCCGGGGGAAGGTCAGCCGCCGTAGCCGTAGTCGCCGCCGGCCTCGCCGCCCTTGTCCTCGCCGCCGTGGTCGCTCACGTTGGCGCAGGTGTTGCCGAAGGCCGGGTTGAGCAGGCCGATGACGTCGATGGTGTTGCCGCAGACGTTGACCGGCACGTTGACCGGGACCTGGATCAGGTTGCCGGACAGGACGCCCGGGGAACCCACGGCCGCGCCCTGCGCACCCGCGTCCGCCGAGGCCAGACCGGCGCCGCCGGCCATCACGGCACCGGCGCCGAGGGCGACGACGGCTGCCTTCGCGATGCGAGACATCACGTTCTCCTTAGTGATTCGGTTCGCGCGGCAGCAGGTCGCGCCGCCGCACTCCCCGTTCAACGCCGGGCCGTCGGGCAGGTCACGGCGGCGAGCGGGGGATCACTCTTGTCGAACACGAGAACAGCCCCGGCCGTCAGCCGCCGTGCGCGTGCTCCGTCACGAAGTCGGTGAGCGTGGCGATCGACTGGAGGCTGTCCAGACTGAGGTCGAGGGCGGGCACGTCGACGCCCCAGCGGGCCTCGATCGCGCCGAGCAGGGTCACCCCGGCCAGCGAGGTCAGCCCGATCCCCGGCCCGAACAGGTCGGTGTCGGCGGGCAGTCCGTCGACCAGGGCGGGGTCCAGCCGGGCCGCCTCGGCGATCATCGACCGCAGCGCGCGCTCCACCGCCGCACGGTCGGGGGCGCCGGGACCGGCGCCGGGGGTGTCGGTCATGCGTCGGGGTCCTCTCCGGGGGCCGGGGTGGCCGGGGTGGCCGGGGCTGTGTCCTCGGGGTTCTCACGGTCTTCGCGGGGGAGGACGTGCAGCCAGGCGGGTGGGTGGGGCAGGTCGCCGTCGAGGGAGCGGCCGAGGACGGCGGTCCCGGTCCCGTCGGCGGGGGGTGCGGGGTCCGGCGTCGGCGGGGCGGCGGTGTCGTCGATCCGGCGCAGGCCCGCCTGGCGGAGCAGGATGCGCATCTCCAGGTTGGCGTCGGTGGGCCGCAGGGTGACGCGGAACGCGGCGGCTCCGGCGGCGCGCGCCCGCTCGGCCAGCCAGAACAGGAACGCGGCCGCCGCGCCCCGGCCCGCCACCCGGCAGGACAGCGCGAGCAGCGGCACCGACCAGACGCCGGGGTCCGTCCGGTCGACCAGGGCGGCGCCGATGATCCCGTACGACCCGAAGCGGTCCGTCATCCGGGCCGTGTACAGGGCGTGCCCGTCGGTCGCGGTGAGCGCGCGGAGCCGGTCGGGGGTGAGGCCTGAGGAGTTCAACCGGTGGGTGCGGGCGGCGAGTTCGAGGGCGCGGGGCACCTCGTCGGGGGTGGCGGGGCCGACAGTGAGCTGCATGTCGCACCAGCGCAGGAACTCCTCGCGGCTGCCCGCGAAGCGTTCGCCCTCGGCGCGCCGGGTCTCCTCGGTGCGGTAGCGGCGGACGCGGTCCCGTGCCTCCGGGGTGACCTCGCGGCCCTCGAACGCGGCGAGCAGGGCGGGCACGTCGGCCGGGTCGAGGGTGCGGACGCCGGGCAGCAGGGCGGTCACCTCGGCCCGTTCGTACGGCGAGTCGTCGACGAGGAGGAGTGCCTCCACGGCGATCCCGAGGTCCTTCGCGATCCGGCGCAGCGACTCGCTCTTGTCCTGCCAGGACACCTGCGGGGCGAGGAACCGCGCGCGCAGCTCCGGTACGGCGGTCAGCCGGTCGAGGACGGCGGGCGCGCTGCGGCTGGCGATGCTGCTGAGCACGCCGCGGGCCGCGAGGGCGTCGATCGCGGCGAGCATCGCGGGCCGGGGCACGGGCAGTTCGTCGGTGGCGGACTCGACGGCGATGTCGTCCCAGAGGGTGCCGTCGAGGTCCCAGACCACGCACTTCACGCCGTCGGCGTCGAGCGGCGGCGGGGCCGTGTCCGTCATGCGGGGTCCTCCGGCCGGAGGCGCAGCTTCATGGTGAGGGTGGCCGGGTCGAAGCCGAACTTGCGGTAGACGGTGCGCATGGGGACGTTGCCGACGTGGACGCGGCCGACGACCTCGGTGATGCCGTGCGTCCGGCAGAACTCCAGGCCCGCGGTGAGCAGCAGTTCGGCGACGTCGGCGCGGTTGGCGAGCGGGGCGACGGCGAGGGAGCGGAAGTTGGCGTAGCGGTCGCCGGTCATCGCGTTCTGGTTGATGCTCACCCAGCACCAGCCGGCCGCCTCCCCGTCGGGGCCCTCGGCGACGATCATGCCCTTGCGGGACTTCTCCATGGCCCGGCCCAGCCGTGCCGCCCAGTGCGCGGGGTCGTCGACGGCGTCCTCGCCGAAGGAGACGCGGGCGATCTCGGCCTCGAACTCCCCGATCGCCGGGAGGTCCCGCTCGCCCGCCTGCCGGGTGGTGAACGGCGCGGCCCGCTCCGTGAGCGCGGCGAACGCGTCGGGGGAGGGGGGCTGCCAGGGGGCGGGGGTGCGGGGGGCGGGGGTCTGGGGGGCGGGGGTCTGGGCGTACGCGGGCGGCTGCGCCGGTGCGGGCACGGGCGTCTGGGCCGGTACGGCGGTGGGGGCCGGGGAGGCGTTGGGCGCCGGGGTGGCGGCGGGTGCCGTGACCGGTGCTGTGTCCGCCGCCGCGTTCCGCGTCTCCGTGACCGGGGGCTGTGCTGTGTCCGGGGTCTCCTCCGCCGCGACCAGGCGGCCGGGCCGGAAGGGGCCCTCGCCGCAGCGGGGGCAGCCTTCGGCGCGCAGGTCGGCCACGGCCGTCCAGCGGGCGCCGGGGCCCACCCGCACCTGGTGTCCGCAGGCCGCGCACGTGTACTCGCGCTGCCGGGTGCGCTTGTCGCCGGTGTAGAGGGGGCCGCTGTAGTCGCCCTGCCGGGAGGAGGTCGAGGTGGTGGTGAGGAGGTGCTGGAAGAAGCCGACCCCGCCGAGGATGCCGCTGCCCTCGTACTCGTTGAAGTTGCGGATGTATCCGTGGGTGACCAGGCCGAGGTTCATGATCTCGCGCTGGACCTCCAGCATCTCGTCGGGGCTCTTGCCGCCGAAGGAGAAGAAGACGCTGTGCGCCGGGCCGGGCCGCAGGCCCTCCACCGCGCGCGAGAGGAACAGCCGGGCGCCCTCGGGGGTGTAGGGCGGGTCGGTCATCGCCACGTCGAAGCCGTCGTGCAGCGTGGCGGGCAGCGGGTGGCGCAGGTCGTGCTCGACGGTCTCCACGCGGGTGCCGAGCCCGGCGGACACCTCGCGGACGTACGCCAGGATCTCGGGCGAGATGTCGACGACGGTGACCCGCTCCACGAGGGGCGCGCCGAGGACGTCCCCGACGACGGCGACCGCGAGGGAGATCAGGTCGTCGTCGCCGATCAGCAGCAGCGAACCGCCGGGCAGCGCGCCCGCGGTGAGCAGCGCCAGGACCCGGCGGACCTTCGTCTCGGGCGTGCAGTGCGACTGGTCGATCGCCATGTCGGCGGCGGGCCCGGACTCCATCAGGGCGCGCAGTCGCCGGACGGCCTCGTCCAGGACGTCCGGGATCACCAGTTCGCGGCCCGCGCAGGTCACGCAGGTGGCGTCGAGGGTGAGGTCCATGCCGAGCCGGGCCACGAGGTCCCGCCCGGCCGGGGTCAGCCGTGACGGGCGTTCCGTGCCGAGCAGGTCGCGGCGGCGCAGTTCGTTGCCGACGGCGGCGACGATCGGGACGGGCAGCCCGGTGGCCCGGCTGATCTCCTTCGTGGAGGCGGGGGCCAGACGGCGCAGCGCCCGCAGCACGGAGCGCACCCCGGGGGGTCCCTCCTGGAGCCTGACGGCCTCCGCGACTTCCGTGAGCACCTGATCGGGGTGCGTACTCCGACGGTGTCGAGGCGCGTTTTTCACAAAGCTGCTCCGGGCGGGCCGATGGAATCCAGGACTATCGAGTATACGGGCTTGGCGCGGGCCTCCAGGACGGGCCCGGTGGACGGCGAATGGAGAATTCCTCGGAAATTCCCGGAGGAAAGCGTAGGGAGAAGCGCGGGGAAAGGCGGTCGAGAATTCGAGAGGGGAGGCGACCGGCAGTTCGGGCGGGAATGCGTGCCCGTGGAAAGAGGGCGCCTTCCGTGCGGAATAGCCGGATCGTTTTCCGCCGCGCGTCCCCGATATCCGGCCGTCGGGGCCGCGAGGGTCCGTCCAGCTCCTTGACAGGGTGCGCGGGCGCGCAGTAGAGGGGGCCGGATGCTACGCTGGGCCCGATCGAGCGCCGTATTCCGGCCTCGCCACCTACCGTTTCGGCCGCGCGGACCAGCGCACTTCCCTGTGAAAGGAGACGGGGGCAGCCGTACCGAGCCCCCGGTTTTCCATGACCAACCCCGCCAGCCTCGCCACCGAGGGCATAAACGTCGACGATTTGTGCTCCTACGCCGTGGACGTATGGGTCAGTGACCACAGCATCCTGACCGACGAGGAGCGCCTCCTCAAGGTGCTCCGCACGGCCGCCGAAAAGGGGAACGCCCAGGTGCTGGGGGAGGCGTCGCACGTATTCCCCAATGGTGCGGTGACCGCCATTCTGCTCCTTTCGGCCTCGCACCTGAGCATTCACACCTGGCCCGAGTTCAGCCTCGCCAACGTCGACCTGCTGGCCTACGGCCGGCTCAACGGCGAGCGGATGATGCAGAGCGTCGAACTGGGCCTCTCCCCGACGAAGATCAACGTGACGCGCATGCTGCGCGCCGTGCACTAGGGCCTCTCTTTCGGATATGGCCCCAGGGCCTGCGCCGAGCGCACGGGACCGGGTGGGTGGGCGTGCCGTGGCGCGCCCACCTGATGCCGGGGTTTGAGATGCGGGGGCCGGCCTTCCTGTGCGGGGGTCCTGCGCGACCGTTTCGGTGTGGGCGTCTGTTGTGGTGAGCAGGCCGTGGACGATGCGTGCAGTATGAAATCGGTCTGCTTTCGCGGGTGCTTCCCGAGCGTCATGGATTCGGTCGAATCCGCGCCGGGGCCGGGCCGGTTCGTGGAATCAGCGCGGTTTCCGCGGGACGGCGGCCCGCTCGCCGCCGTGGCCGTCCGCGCACCGTGGCCCGGCCTCCGATCCGGCGCCACGTTTCCCTACCGGCCGTCCGTCCGCCCACGTCAGCAGGGGGTCCGCCCGCCCCGCGGAACGGCCGAATGACGTCCTGGGCGAGCCGTTCCCCAGGCGGAATTCCCCGCCCGCACCGCATCCTCCTGCATACGGCCGGGCGACGCCCGGCCCGGAAACGGAGGACGCGGCTGATGGAATTACCGGAGAATCGCGCGTACGACGTCGTCGTGGCCGGGGGCGGTCCCGTCGGCATGATGCTGGCCTGCGAACTGGCCCTGCACGGGGTGTCCGTCCTGGTGGCGGAGCAACGCGCGCACGGCACCCCGGAACCCAGGACGCTCACCCTCCACGCCCGCACCCTCGAACTGCTGGACCGCCGGGGCCTGCTCGCGGAGTTCACGGCGGCCGAGAAGGACACCGCCGACGTGGACGCGTACCGGCGGCGGCTCGCGAACTCCTCCGCGCGCGGCCACTTCGCCGGACTGTTCCTCCTCGGGCGGGACGGCGCCACCGCCGAACAGCCCCGCGAACTGCTGCTGTCCCGCGAGACCGCCACCGCCCTCCTCGCCCGCCGCGCCACCGCCCTCGGAGCCGTCCTCGCCGACGGCACCCGCGTCACCGGCCTGGAGCAGCCCGCGGAGAGGGACGGACGGGCGGCGGCCGGGGTGACCGTCACCGTCGAGGACGCCGAGGGCACGCGGACCCTCCGGGCCCGCTGGCTCGTGGGCTGCGACGGCGGACGCAGCACCGTGCGCAAGCTCGCCGGGATCGGCTTCCCGGGGACCCCGCCGCAGACGGTGAGCTGGATCGGACTCGGCACCCTCACCCGCCAGGAGCGGCTGCCCACCGGCTGGCACCGGGGCGAGCGCGGCTGGTTCATGCGGATGCCCGACGGCCGGATCTCCACCACCGAGTGGGACCGGCCCGTGCCCCAGGAGCCGCCCACCGCGCGCGAGGTGGAGGAGTCGATCCACCGGGTCACCGGCGAACGCGTCACGTTCACCGAGGTCCGGCACCTCTCCCGCTTCACCGACAGCACCCGCCTCGCCGCCCGCTACCGGGCCGGACACGTCCTGCTCGCCGGGGACGCCGCCCACGTCCACTTCCCCGCGGGCGGCCAGGGCGCCAACCTCGGCCTCCAGGACGCCGTGAACCTCGGCTGGAAACTCGCCGCCGCCTGCCGGGGCCGGACCCGGCAGCTCGACACGTACGAGCCCGAACGCCGCCCGGTCGCCGAGCGCGTCCTGCACAACACCCGCGCCCAGGTCGCCCTCATGCGGCCCGGCCCCCAGGTCGACGCCCTGCGCGACCTGTTCACCCGCCTCATGGCCCTCGACGACGTCAACGACCTGCTGACCCGCGCGATCTACGGCACGGACGTCCACTACGGCGGCGACGACGCGGGCGGCGGCGGTGCCCCGCGCGGCGGGGCCTTCGTCGCCGACCGGCCGCTCACGACGGACCTCGGGCCCGTCCGGCTCGCCGAACTGCACCGCGACGGGCGCCCGTTGCTGCTCGACTTCACCGACGGCTCCGTGGCCCGCGCGCCCGCCGCGCCCTGGCGGGACCGCGTCCGCGTCGTGGCCGCGCCGGGCACCGCCGCCGAGGCCGCCGTCCTGCTCGTACGGCCCGACGGCCACCTCGCCTGGGCCGCCGACGCACCCGTACGCCCCGAGGACGTACGCGCCGCCCTCACCGAGTGGGCCGGCCCGGCGGCGGACCCGGTCTAGGGTCTGTCGTTTGGATCATGCCGGTTTCGGGCCTGGGTGCGTGGTGAGTGCCGGTGAGCGGGGTGTGGTGCGTGCAGCTGCAAGGCGGAGGAGGGCGTCGACGCGGAGCGTCGGCAACCGACGACAACGCCGCTGGGGGTGCCCCCTCTGGGGGAGGGCGTGCCACACCCCGCGGCCCAGGCGTGATCCAAACGACAGGCCCTAGCCTTCCCCGGCGGACCGATCGGGGTGCTCGTGGGGCAGGCGGACGGTGAAGACGCTGCCCCGGCCCACCGTGCTGCGGGCCGTCACCGAGCCGCCGTGGGCCTCGGCCAGCTGACGGGCGATGGACAGGCCGAGGCCGCTGCCGCCGGTCTGCCGGGTGCGGGACTTGTCCGCCCGCCAGAAACGGTCGAAGACGTGCGGGAGGTCCTCCGCCGCGATCCCCGCCCCGGTGTCCGCGACCTGGAGCAGCGTCGCCCGCCCCTCCCGCCGCGCGGACAGCGCGACCCGGCCGCCGCTCGGGGTGTGCCGTACGGCGTTGCCGACCAGGTTGCCGACGATCTGCTGGAGCCGCAGCGGGTCCGCGTAGAGCTCGCCCGTGTCCCCGACGTCGTGCCGGTCCAGCCGCACGCCCGCCCGCTCGGCGGTGCCGCGGTGCGCGGCGGCGACCCGGTCCAGGACGTCGGCGGTGCGCACCGGCTCCCGGTGCAGGGTCAGCCGCCCGGCGTCCGCCGCGGCCAGGTCGCGCAGGTCGTCGATCACGTGCTGGAGCAGCACCGCCTCGTCCAGCAGCAGCGCGAGCAGCCGGTCGTCCGTCGGCGTCAGACCGTCCTGGGCCGCCTCCAGCCAGCTGCGGATGTTCGTCAGCGGACTCCGCAGCTCATGGGCGACGTCGCCGACCATCGACCGGCGCTGCTCCTCCAGCCGCTCGCGCCGCTCCGCGAAGTCGTTGAACGCGGCCGTCAGCCGCCCGATCTCGTCGTCCGTGCGCACCGGCACCCGCGCCATCCGCTCGGCCGGGCGCTGCGCCGCCGCCACCAGCGAACGCAGCGGCCGGATCAGCCGCAGCCCCACCGCGACGGTGACGGCGACCGCGACGGCGAGGACCGCTGCGGCGGCGGCGACGATCCGCAGCACGGCACCCCCGGACAGCGCCGTCCCGGACGGCTCGTCCGTGCGGCCCGGGGCGCCGACGAAGAGGAGGGCGGCGGGTGCCACGTAAGGGCGGAGCTGGTCGCGGCGGGCGTCGTCGACGCACTCCCGCGCCGCCGCCGGGGTCGCCGACGGCGGCGCCGCGCCGACCAGGTCCCAGGTGAAGTCGTCGGCGATGGTGAGCCCCTCCGGACTGTCCAGGCCGAGGCAGGCCGCGGCCCGTCCCGCCAGCTCGTCCAGCGCCCTGAGCTGGGTGGGCGGGGTCTGCCGGTAGGAGGTGACGTCGCAGTACTCCGCCAGCTTCCTCGCCAGTTCGGGCCGGTCGAAGCGCAGTTCGTACCGGCCGCTCGGCAGCTCGACGGCGTCCGCGCCGACGCCCTTGTCGCGCATGCACCGGGCCGTCGCCTCCGCCTCCGCGCGGACGTCGTGGCGCTCCTTCGCGGTCAGCCGGTACGGCCCCACCGCCCGCGGGTCGACGGCACCGCTGCCGTCCGACAGCGCCGCGTCGGGCCGCAGCGGGTCGACCCGCGCGGCGGCCCGTTCCGGCAGCGGGCGCGCGCCCGGCTCGGAGTCCGCGATCCGGGTCCGGGCTGGCGTGGTGAGGGTGATCGCCCGGCCGGTGCGCGCGGCGAGCCGGTCGACGAGCGGCCGTACGCCGTCCCAGTCGCGGTGGGTGGCGGCGTAGCCGATGAGGGCGTCGTAGACGCGGGTGTCGTCGGCCAGGGACTGGCCGCGCTCGGTGCGCAGCGCGCCGGTGGTCGTGGTCACCGTGATCCACGCGGTCGCCGCCACCGCGCACACCGCGACCAGCACGGAGGCGGCGAACAGGCGGGCGAGGAGGCTGCGGTGCAGCGGGACCCTACGCGGCCCCACGGCCACCGCCGTCGACGCGCGGGGCGGCGGGCCCCGGGCGGGGGGAGGGGAGTCCAGGGCGGGGGGAGGGGATTCCAGGGCCGTCGCCGTGGTCGTGGTCGTGGTCGATGGGCGGGCCGGGCACCAGCTTGTATCCGACGCCGTAGACCGTCACCAGGTGGACCGGGTGACGCGGGTCCCGCTCCACCTTGCGGCGCAGGTTCATGACGTACATGTCGATCGTGCGGGTCGTCGGCATGCTGTCCCAGCCGTGCGTGCGCTCCAGCAGCTGCTGCCGGGTGAAGACCCGGCCCGGCTCCGCCGCCATCGTCGACAGCACAGTGAACTCGCCGCGCGTGCACTCGACGGGCCGACCGTCGGCATGGACCTCGTGCCGCAGCGGGTCCACGGTGAGCGGACCGACCCGCAGCACCGCGTCCGCCGGGCCCGCGTTCCGCTCGACCCGGCGCAGGAGGGTGCGGACCCGGGCCATCAGCTCACGGGGGCTGTACGGCTTCGTGACGTAGTTGTCGGCGCCGACGTCGAGGCCGAGCAGCAGATCGTCCTCGGCGGACCGGGCCGTCAGCATCAGCACCGGCAGGGACGTCTCCCGGCGCAGCACCCGGCACACGTCCAGGCCGTCGACCTTCGGCATCATCACGTCGAGCACCAGCAGGTCGGGCCGGAGCCTGCGGACCGCGTCGAGGGCGGCCCGGCCGTCGTGGACCACCGAGACCTCGTAGCCCTCGGCCCGCAGGTACAGGCGCAGCACCTCCGCCTGCCGGGGGTCGTCCTCCGCGACCAGCACCGTGTCCCGCAGAGGGCGCGAGGGGCGCGCAGGGCGGCTCACCGAGTCGTTCATGAGCCGACCATAGGACCGTTCGCGCCGGTCACCGTAGCCCCGGGGCGAACCTGACAACTTCGATACTTTCCGCTGACGGCGGTCTGATCCCGCGCTGCCACAGTCGCCGCCATGGAACGAGAAGCGATGCCCGGCCCCGCCGACCGCGCCCGGCCACAACGGGGACAGCTGACCTCGGCCTCCCCGTTCACGCGGCCCTCCCGGTGAAGGACCCGACGACGAACCGGTCTTGGGGGCAGTACCCGACGGCGAACTCCCCCACGGGGACGCGGCGAGCCGGGACCGGGACTGGCTGACAGTGCCGGTCCGCCCGTCGCGGACGGTGCCGTCGGCCGCGTACGCCGCGCGGGCCGCCGTACGGCTCCCCGGAGGGCGCAGTCGGAGGGAACAGACGGTCGGGGGGTGCGAGTGACCGTCCGCAGCTGCCCACTCCCCGGCGGCTGCCCCGCCGGGCACCTCGTCACGTACCGCGAACCACGTGCCGACCAGCAAAAATGCCCTCCCGGAGGGAGGGCGGAGACTTGCGCCCCCGGCAGGACTCGAACCTGCGGCCAAGCGCTTAGAAGGCGCCTGCTCTATCCACTGAGCTACGGGGGCCGGGTGTGGTGGCCTCCGTCCGGGACCCGGTGCCGGGTCGGTCGTGACGGTGCCGGGGACAAGGATAGGGCTCCCGGTTCCTTGTCCTGAGTGCTTCGCCTCCGTGGCTCGATGTGGAGGTTCAGTGAAGCGGTCCTGATAATCGCAGGCAGGTGCGAATCGTGCATCGCTTTTGGTGCCCGGAGTCCCAGGGTGTTGTGCACTCGTTATGCCTTGGCTGTGCTCGTGTCCCGGTCGCGCCTTCCGTCCCTTGTGTCCTGTCGGCGCGCAGACATGTCTATATGCTTCATAAATCCCCCGAAATTGGGCATTCTTCGCATGTGGTGACCTTGGACGTACGGCCTCAGCTGCTCAACGCACTCTCCGCCCTGCGCGACCGCGTCGCCGCCGCACGCTTCCCGCTGCCGCTGGCGGGGGCGCCCCGCGCGCGTGCCAACCGCGACGAACTCCTCGCGCAGCTCGACGACTACCTGGTGCCCCGCCTCAGACAGCCGGAGGCCCCCCTCCTCGTCGTGGTGGGCGGGTCCACCGGCGCGGGCAAGTCCACCCTCGTCAACTCCCTGGTGGGGCGCCGCGTCAGCGAGGCCGGTGTGCTGCGGCCGACGACCCGCACACCGGTCCTGGTGTGCCACCCGGAGGACCATCACTGGTTCAGCGGCATGCGCGTCCTGCCCGACCTCACACGCGTGTGGGTGCCCCACCAGGAGCCCACCGACGACCTGTTGCTCCCCGGCGAGGACGGCCGCCGCATGCTGCGCATCGAGACCGCCGACGCCCTCCCGGCCGGGCTCGCCCTCCTCGACGCCCCCGACATCGACTCCCTCGTCGCCGACAACCGCGTCCTCGCCGCCGAACTCGTCTGCGCCGCCGACATCTGGGTGATGGTCACCACGGCCGCCCGCTACGCCGACGCCGTGCCCTGGCATCTCCTGCGCACCGCCAAGGAGTACGACGCCACCCTGGTGACCGTCCTCGACCGGGTGCCCCACCAGGTCGTCTCCGAGGTCTCCCGCCAGTACGGCGCCCTCCTCACCAAGGCCGGACTCGGTCACGTACCGCGCTTCACCGTGCCCGAACTGCCCGAGTCCGCCGGGGGCGGAGGGCTGCTTCCGGCCACCGCCGTGGCCCCGCTGCGCAGCTGGCTCGTCCACCACGCGCAGGAACTCGCCGCCCGCCAGGACGTCATGGCCCGCACCGCCTACGGCGCCCTCGACTCCCTCAAGTCCCGCATGCCCGAACTGGCGGGCGCCGCCGCCGCCCAGTACGCCGCCGCGCTCCGCCTCACCTCGGCCGTCGACGGGGCGTACGACAGCGAGTACGCGCGCGTGCGGGGCCGTCTGCAGAGCGGGGCCGTCCTCGCCGGGGACGCCCTCAAGCGCTGGCGGGCCTTCCCCCTCGACTGCACCGCGGGCGAACTCCTCGACGCCCTCGTGGAGAGCCTCGCCTCGCTGCTGCTGTGCGCGGTCACCGCCGCCGACGAGCGCGTGGACGACGCCTGGCGCCGCGAACCGGCCGCCGACGCCCCCGAACTCCTCGACCGCGACCCGTCCCTGGAGACCGCCGAGCACCGCATCGGCATGGCCGTACGGCGCTGGCGGCGGGAGTTGGAGGAGTACGCCGAGGAGGAGGCGCGCGACCTGGAACGCGGCACCGCCCCCGACACCGAGGTGGTCGCGGCCCTCGTCGCCACCACCCTGCTCGGCGGACGGCGGGCCCGCACGGCGGGCGAGGGCCTCGCCGAACGCATCGGCGCCCACGGCGCGCTGCGGCTGCGCGACCGCGGCGGACGGCTGCTCACCGAGCACCTCGACCGTGTCATGCACAACGAGCGCGAGCGTCGGCTCGCCCCGCTCGACGCCCTGGACGTCCACGCCGAACCGCAGGCCGAACTCATCGCCGCGCTGTCCGTACTGCAGAAGGAGAGGTGACCGGTGACCGCCGTCACGAACCAGGACCACACGGATCACGCACCGCACAGCGAGCGGGCGGACGACGCGCAGCAGGACGGAGAGGCGGCCGGTGAGCACGTCACGGCCGACACGCGCGTGGGCGACGGAGACGACGCCGGGGGTGACGGAGGCGGCGCTGACCGCGCTGATGCGGCTCACGGGGACGGCCCGGCCGACCGCGGGGCCGACGGGGCGCACGCGGGCGGGCACGCGGGTACGCCGCTGGCGGCGGACGCGGCGGCGGCTGGCACAGAGCCTGCGGAGCCGTCTGCGGAGTCGGCTGCGGAGGCTTCTCCGGGCGCTCCCGCGGAGGCTTCCGCGACGAGGGGCGCGGGGGTGACCGCGAGCACGGAGGACGGCGCGGTGGCAGCGGGCGGCGCCGAGGAGGAGGGGGAGGGAGAGGGGGGCGCGGGGTCCCGCCGGTCCCGCCCCGAGGGGACGAACTCCGCCGATCCGGCACCGGGTTCAGGGGGCGGCAGTGGCAGCGGCAAGGACAGGGGTGGCAGCGGGAGCGGTGGCGGGGGTGGCATCGGTCGTGGCGCCCTCGCGGACACGGGGGCGGGAGGCGCCCGCCGTACGGCCGCGCCCCTCGCCATGGGCAAGACCCCCCGTACGGGCGCGCCGCAGGCCCCCCGCCCCGCGCGCGTGGCCACGAGCGACCGCCCCGCGAACGAACGTCCCGCGCGCGTGCCCGCGAACGAACGTCCCGCGCGCGCAGCTGCGAACGGCCACTCCGCGCGCGTGCGCGATGCCGAGCGCGCCGGAGCCGTCGGGACCACCGGAACCACCGGAGCCGTCGGGTCCACCGGGCCAGCCGCTGCCACCGTGCCCGCCGGGCCCGCGGCGGGCGGCGACGAGGCCGCCGACGGGCCCTGGGGCGACGGGCTCATCGCCCGTCGGGTGACCGAGGCGACCGCCGCCGAGCAGGCCGCGGCCGCCCTGGAGGCACGTTCCGGCGGCGCCCAGGCCGTGACCCCGCTGGCCTACGACGGCAACCTGCGCTCCCGGCTGGACGCGCTGCGCGAACTGGTCGGCCTCTCCCGCGCCCGCCTGGACAGCAGGGCCCTCGCCGAGGCGGGCCGCGTGCTGGACGAGGCGGCGGCGCGGCGCAGGCTCTCCGGGCAGCACACGGTCGTCGCCATCGCGGGCGCCACCGGCAGCGGCAAGTCCCAGCTCTTCAACACGCTCGCCGGGGTGACCATCTCGGAGACGGGCGTACGGCGGCCCACCACCTCCGCGCCCATCGCGTGCAGTTGGAGCGACGGCGCCGCGGGCCTCATCGACCGGCTCGGCATCCCCGGCCGACTGCGCCGCCGCCCGGTCCAGAGCGCCGAGGCGGAGGCGCAGTTGCGCGGTCTCGTCCTGGTCGACCTCCCCGACCACGACTCGGCCGCCGTGGAGCACCGCGAGCAGGTCGACCGCGTCCTCGCCCTGGTGGACGCGGTGATCTGGGTCGTCGACCCGGAGAAGTACGCCGACGCCGTCCTGCACGAACGCTATCTGCGGCCCCTGGCGGGCCACGCCGAGGTCATGTTCGTCGTCCTCAACCAGGTCGACCGGCTGCCCGGCGAGGCCGCCGACATGGTCCTCGACGACCTGCGGCGCCTGCTCGACGAGGACGGCATCGCCCTCGGCGAGTACGGCGAACCGGGCGCGACGGTCCTCGCGCTGTCCGCGCTCACCGGCGACGGCGTCCCCGAACTGCGCGAGCTGCTGGGCGCGTTCGTCGCGGAGCGCGGGGCGGCGGCGCGGCGTGTCGCCGCCGACGTCGACGCCGCCGGGTGGCGGCTGCGGCCCGTGTACGCCACGTCCCGGCGCACCGGGCTCAGCGAGGAGGCGCGGGACGAGTTCTCCGACCGCCTCGCGGACGCGGTCGGCGCGACCGCCGCCGGGGAGGCCGCCGAACGGGCCTGGCTGCGCAACGCCAACCGCGCGTGCGGCACGCCGTGGCTGCGGCTGTGGCGCTGGTACCAGGACCGGCGCGACCCCCCGACGGGCCGCATGGACGCCCGTACGCAGGCCGACGAGGAGGCCACCGCCCGGCAGCGTGTCGAGCAGGCGGTGCGCTCGGTGTCGGAGCGGGCCTCCGCCGGGCTGCCCGCGCCGTGGGCGCAGGCGGTGCGTGAGGCGGCCGTACGGGGCGCGCAGGGCCTGCCCGAGGCGCTGGACGAGCTGGCGGCGCGGACCGGGCTGCCGCCGGGCCGTCCGCCGCGCCCCGGTTGGTGGCCGGTGGCCGTCCTGACGCAGGCGTCCATGACGATCCTTCAGGTGGTGGGCGGACTCTGGCTGGTCGGCCAGATCGCCGGGGTGATGGCGCCGAACCTGGGGGTGCCGGTGCTGCTGATGGTGGCGGGCATCGTCGGCGGCCCGCTCGTGGAGTGGAGCTGCCGGATGGCGGCGCGCGGCCCGGCCCGCAGATACGGCCACGAAGCGGAACGACGGCTGCGGGAGGCCGCGGCCGGGTGCGGACGGGCCCGCGTGCTGGACCCGGTCGCCGCCGAGTTGCTGCGGTACCGGGAGGTGCGGGAGCAGTACGGGCGGGTGATGGGGACGGAGGCCCTGGTGCGGTGACGTCTCCTTCGCGCGGGCCGGCTCCCCGGTGGGGCGTGGCTCCCTCGTACGGGTGACGGAGTTGTCCACAGGCGGTGGGTGATCCACAGCGCTCGGCGGGTCCGGCCCGGCGGCGGCAGTCTGGTGCCACGGAGATCGCGGCGACGCGGTCCTGACAGCCACGGAGGCTGTCACCGGCAGTTCCAGACGCCGCCGTACGGGACGGGCCCGTCGGCGTATCCGCCCGGCACGAGCGACGTGCGGGTTGAGGGAGGGGTGCGGGATGAACGAGACGCAGGTGTGTGTGGTGGGGAACGTGGCGACGCAGCCGGTGTTCCGGGAGCTGGCCGCGGGGGCCTCGGCCCGGTTCCGCCTGGCGGTGACCGCGCGGTACCTGGACCGGGAGAAGGGCGTGTGGACGGACGGACACACCAACTTCTTCACGGTGTGGGCCAACCGGCAGCTCGCGGCGAACGTGGCCGCGTCGCTGACCGTAGGCGATCCGGTCCTGGTGCAGGGCAGGCTGAAGATCCGCACGGAGACACGGGACGGGCAGAGCCGGACCTCCGCCGACATCGACGCCGCCACGATCGGACACGACCTCGCCCGGGGCACGGCGGTGTTCCGCCGCACGGGACGGAGCCCCGACCCGGGCGCCGGACCGGGCGCGGCACATGAGCAGGGCCCGGAGCCCGACTGGTCGACACCGGCGCCGACATCGCCGTCACCGTCGCCGTCACTGTCGGCACCGGCATCGGAGGAGGCACCGGCATCGGAGGAGGCGCCGATCCCGGTGCCGGCCGGTTCCTGAGGGCGCCGTGCCATGACCGCCCCCCGTCTGACACCGGATGCGGGTCCGGATTCCGCCCACCCGCGGTGGTCCCGCCGACACAACCTGTCAGTTGGCGATCATGGCCATAACGATTCCGAGTCGGATCGGGGGTCCGGCGACCGGAGCGCGAAGGCAGGCCCGCTCGCCTCTCTAGGATGCCGAACGTGGCTCAGGGGGCTTCTGATTCCGCTGGTGAGACCGGCGCCCCCGGGGCAACACGTCCCGCTCGAAGGGGAATTGCGTGATTTCTTCGTCCACCGCGTGCTCGGCGGCGTCCGCCCGCCGCGGGCTCGTCGTGCGCCACGCCACGGCGGCCGTACGGCTGTTGGCGTCCGGCCTGGCCGTCGCCGCGGGCGTCCTGGCCGCGCCCGGCACCGCCTCCGCCACAGAGACCGCCGGGGGAGCGCCCGCGGCCCAGCCGCAGGGCGGTGCGACGGCGACGATAGGAACCCTGAAGACGTACGGGGCCGCGGTCATCCACGGCGGGAGCGGGGACCAGGAGATCTCGGCGGGCCTCTTCGAGATGTCGGTCGACGGCGGCGGCACCCTCCAGACGTACGGCGTCGACCTGTTCACCACCACGCAGC
Source organism: Streptomyces sp. NPDC091281 (assembly GCF_044757425.1). Taxonomy (NCBI): domain Bacteria; kingdom Bacillati; phylum Actinomycetota; class Actinomycetes; order Kitasatosporales; family Streptomycetaceae; genus Streptomyces; species Streptomyces sp. NPDC091281. The sequence goes on from NZ_JBIVUY010000001.1 coordinate 237,360, forward strand.
GGGACGCGAAGTACCACGAGACGCCGTGGAGCGGCACCTCCCTCGGCGTCAACAAGGACGCGGGCCGGGTCCGCTGGATCCTTCAGAACTCCTACCCCCAGGTCAACGACCTGGCCACGCTGGCCCGGAAGGCCGGAGCCGGCGCCGGGCTCACCGAGCAGGACGCGGCGGTCGGCACCCAGGTCGCCCTGTGGCGCGTGTCGGACGGCGCGGCCGTCGACGCCGTCGACCCGCAGGCCGAGCGTCTCGCGGACTATCTCCAGAAGGCCGCGCGGAACGTGCCGGAGCCCAGGGCCTCGCTGAGTCTGGAGGGCGCCGCCGTGTCCGGCCGACCGGGCGAACCGCTCGGCCCGGTGACGGTACGGACCGACGCGGCAGCGGTGACGGTGTCCCCGCCACTCGACGCCGAGACCACCGGGGTGCGCGTGGTCGGGAAGGACGGCGAGCCCGTCACCACCGCGCGCGACGGCGCCGAGCTGTTCTTCGACGTCCCGGCCGACAGCGCGGCGGGCGCGGCCGAACTGACGGTGCAGGCGTCGACCACGGTGCCCGTGGGCCGCGCCTTCGTGTCGGAGAGCCGCAGCCAGACCCAGGTCCTCGCCGGGTCCAGCGAGTCGACGGTCTCCGCGCGGGCGGACGCGACCTGGGCCGCCACGGGCGCCGTACCGGCCCTCTCGGCGGCACGGAACTGCGCGGCGAACGGCCTGGACCTGACCGCGTCCAACCAGGGCGACGACGACTTCGTCTTCGAGCTGATGGGGCAGCGGTACACGATTCCCGTCGGCACCGCCCGCACGGTCACGGTCCCGCTCCAGGAGGACCAGGCCTACGACTTCACCCTCACCACGCCCCAGGGCACCGACAGCCGCTTCGCGGGCGTCCTCGACTGCCGCACCCAGGGCGCGGAGACCGGCCTCACCACGCAGACCCTCGCCGAGCCCAGCCCGGCCACGGTCGGCGGCGGAGCCCCCACCGACTCCGGCTCCGGCACCAACCTCGCGGAGACCGGCAGCTCCAACGCCACGCCCCTCATCGCGGGCACGGCGATCGGCCTGGTGGTGATCGGCGGCGCGGTGCTGCTGCTGGTGGGCCGCAAGGAGCACACGACCGAGCACTGACACGCCGGGACATCCGGCAGGACACGGGGGGGGAAGCAATGAGGCACGGCTCGCGGCCTGATGCCGGACGGTCGGCGATGGTGCGCGGCGCGCTCGTCGCCGTGCTGCTGGCCGGGGGAGCGGTCGGCTGCGCGGGTGACGGCGAGGCCGACACGACGGACCGGCCGCCCCGCCCGACGACGCCCGCGGCGGCCGTGAACCGGGCCGCCGAGGAGTCGGAGAGCATCACGTCCCTGCGCTACGAGGTCCGCGGCACGGTGTCCGGGAGAGGCCGGCTGGAGGCAGAGGCCACCATGACCGCCCAGCCGTCGACGCTTTCCATGACCCAGACAGGCGAGGCCTATCGGGGGCTGCGCCTGGAGACGCGCTTCGTCGACGGGGCGATGTACGCGAGCGGCAGCCTGCTCCGTTCCGACAAGCTGGTCGGCCGTAAGAAATGGGTCACCGCGGCCCCCGCCGTATGGGGAGGCGGTGCCATCGAGAACCAGTCGTACCTGATGGTGCCCCGGCAGCTGGAGGGGAGCCCCCTCGTCCAGTCGACGCTGCTCACCGGTTCCAGGGACGTGAAGCTGATCGGCACGGACAAGGTCCGCGGCAAGGACGCCCCCCACTACCGGGGAACGGTCACCTACGACGGGCTGATCGCTTCTCTCAAGACCGGCAAGACCGGCAAGGCCGGTGAGTCCGGCGGGGCCGGTGAGGACGCCGGGACCCGCCGCTTCGACCACTTCCTCAACCTGGAGGTCGCCGACCCCCTCACCATGGACCTCTGGCTCGACCCCGACGGCCGCCCCCTCCAGTTTCGCATGCGGGCCGCGTACGACAAGAAGAACGCCGGCCAGGACCTGGGCCCGCTCGACCTCACGGTCACCTTCCTGGAGATCGATCCACGCACCTCCATCAAGGCCCCGCCCCCGGACACCGTGATCCCGTTGAAGGACAGCGCGCGGCGAGACTGACGGCACTCGGCGTCGGACACGGGCGTCGGACCCCGGGAACGTGCACCGGCGTCGGGCATGGGTGCCGGGCGTGGGTGTCGGACACCGGCGTCGGCGGTGCGCCGCCCGTCCGTTCCGGGACCGTGGGCGCGACGCACCGCCGCCGTGTGGAGGGACCGGTCTACCGGCCGGAGTGGTCGATCACATTGCCGTTGGCGCAGTGGTTCTCGTGGTTCCCGGTCCAGTCGGCGCCGACGGGGACCACGGCCAGTTCCTGGAAGCAGACGGCGGCGGCCGAGAAGTTCCAGTTGTTCGCGGCGTCGACGCCCGGACCGAAGTTCGTGTCGTCGTCCGCGTGGGCGGGGGCGGCGAGGGCCACGGCGGTCAGTGCCAGCGCGGCCGTCATGATGATCTTTCGCATGCCCCGCGCAACGACCGCGACCGGCGGAGGGCACGCCCGCCTGCGCCGTACGTGCCTCAGGCGCCGAGTGCCGCCGGGTCCATCCACATGACCTGCCAGCCGTGCCCGTCGAGGTCGAAGAAGCTGCGGGAGTACATGAAGCCGTGGTCCTCGGGGCCGTCCGCCTCCCTGCCGCCCGCCGCGAGCGCGGTGGCGCAGACCGTGTCGACCTCCTCGCGGGAGGCCACGCCGAAGCAGTACAGCGCGAGGGCGTGCGTGGTCGGATCGCCCGCGGGCAGCTTCGAGAACTGCGCGAACTTCTCCCGGCTGAGCAGCATCACGTAGGCCTGCTCGCCGACCGGCATGCAGGCGGCGCCGTCGCCGGTGAAGTTCGGGTCGAAGCCGAACCCGAGCTTCGAGAAGAACGCCTGGCTGGCGTCGAGGTCGGCGACGGGCATGTTCACGAACAGCGTGCGGCCGGGGTGAGAGGGATGCGAGGGAGTGGTCATGGCGTTTCTCCGGTCAGTGGTTCCGACGACGTACGCGCGATGTCGACGACGTACGCCCATGAAGACCGCCCCACCCACCGAAACTCATCGCCGACCGCTCAGCTCATCACCGAGCGCCTGGGGGGGGAGGAGGAGGGAGCCGGAGAGCCGCGGTCGGATTGTCGGACCCGTCCGCCGGAGCCCTGCCCTGCCCGAACCCACCGCCGCCCCCACCCTGCGTACCCTCGGACGGGTGAGAAACGGGCTGCACGACCTGTACGACCACCCGTCCGACGCCGAGCTGCTGCGCTGCGCGCGGGACGGCGACATGGCCGCGCTGGGCACGCTCCTCGAACGGCACCGGGCCGGTATGCGCGCGGTGGCGCTGAGCGTGCTCGGGTACGGGCCCGAGGCGGAGGACGCCGTGCAGGACGCGTCGCTGATCGCGCTGCGCCGCGTCGGCGCCGTACGGGAACCGGACTCCGTGGGCGCGTGGCTGCGCATGATCGTGCGCAACGTCTGCCGCTCCCGGCTCCGCGCCGCCCCGCCCGTGACGCCGCTGCCCGACCTGTCTCGGCTCGGGGCCGGGACCGACCCCGAGCAGGTGATCGAGGCGCACGCCCTCAGCGACTGGATCTGGCGGGCGATCGACGAGCTGTCTCCCGCCTTGCGCATGACCCTGATGCTCCGCCACTTCAGCCCGCGCACCCCGTCCTACGAGCAGGTGGCGGCCCTGTGCGGGGTACCCGTCGGCACGGTGCGCAGCAGGCTCGGGGAGGCCAGGCGGAAGCTGGCCGAGGCGATGGCCGGAACCGCGGACGCGGCACACGCCGACGCCCGCGCCGCCGTCAGGGACACCGCGCGCGACGCCGAGGAGACCCTGACGGCGGCCGAGGAGGGCCGCTTCGCCGAGCTGACGGCCGAACGCTGGACCCCCGACGTCGGCTACTACACGGGACGGCAGCGCGTGGGGGGCCGGGACTTCCTGGTCCGCGGCATGGCCTGCGACCTCGAAGCGGGCGTACGCCAGCGGTTCGTCAGCGCAGTCACCAGCCGGGAGACGACCATCTGGGAGATGGACATGGTCAACCCGTCGCACCGGCCCGACCACTGCCCGCCCGCCGTCGCCTGGCTGATGACCCTGAAGGACGGCCGGATGCACCAGCTGCGCCTGTTCCACGCGGCACGCGAACAGTTCGACGGAACGAACGGGCCGACAACGTTATCCACGTGACGTGGATCACCACACCGTGATCGAACTTCTCCTACCCGGCCGCGTCCTGTGGGTGTTCCGAAGCACCACCCACAGGGAGAACCCATGCACGACACAACCGCCGCCGCGCTGTCCCCCGGCACCCACGACGCCACGGTCGACGGCCTGACCCTGCGCTACCACGTCCACGGATCGGGCCCAGTCTGCCTGGCCGTCCCCGGCGGACCGGGGGTCATCTGGGAGTCCCTGCGGGCACCGGCCCTGGAGGAGTTCCTGACCATGGTGTACGTCGAGCCGCTCGGCACCGGCGGCTCGCAGCGCCTCCCGTCGCACCCCCTCGGCTACACCCGCGCCCGCCACACCCGCAGCCTGCTCGGCCTCCTCGACCACCTCGCGCTGCCCCACGTACTCCTCCTGGGCCACTCGCACGGCGGCTTCGTCGCCCAGTACACGGCACTGCACCACCCCGACCGGGTCAGCGGCCTCGTCCTGTACGAGAGCGCCCCGCTCACGGGCCCCGCCCACATGGCCGAGGCCGCCGAACGCGTCGGCGACTTCGCCCACCGCAACGAGGACCGCCCCGGCCTGCCCACGGCCCTGGCCGCCCTCCAGAGCGTCGGCACCCTCACCGACGACGACGAGATCACCGCGGCCCTCCGCGGCCTGCTGCCGATCTACTTCGCGCACTACTGGGACCGCGAGGACGAGTTCCGCGCCTTCCGCTCCACCCTCACCTGCACCTACATCTCGACGGCCGACGAACACGGCCACCCCGAAACCATCGACGACCGCACCACCCTCCCCTCCCTCACCGTCCCCACCCTCATCATCGTCGGCCGCCACGACGTCATCTGCGGCCCCCGCTGGGCCCACGCCCTCCACACCCTGATCCCCACCTCCCACCTCACCGTCCTGGAAGACAGCGGCCACCTGGGCCACGTCGAGCAGCCGAAGGAGTTCGCGCAGGCGGTGCGCACCTTCACGGAGACACTGCCCCGGTAGCCCCGGTAGCCCCGGCACGCCGTAGCCAGCGGGCCGGACCCGACCTTCCCGCACTGCCGCGGGAGGGCCGGGCCGGGCCCCGACCACGCGGACGCCGAACGCTGAACGCCGGACTCGACGCTTCTGCCCGGCGAGGCATCTTCGCCCAAGGAGGTTCCGAGGCCTTCCAAGTCGAGAGCACGACGCCACGGCCCCGCCCTCTGGACCGGCCTCCGCGCCCGCACATGATCACCCGACGGTGGCTACTCGGAAGCGAGGTCGCCACCCTGAACGCGGACAGCGCCGGTCTGGCCGCGATCCGCGCGGCGGCCGGCTCACCGATGCTCTTCAAGCACGCCCTCGGCGACCGCCTCAGATCAGCCGACCCCCGATGCGTCACGACCACCGCCTACGCCGACCAGAAAAGTCAGCTCGTCCACCGCACCAAAACGTGACTTCATCGATACGAGGCGGCCTCACCCCGGCGCGCAGATGTTCTCCATCACGACGGAGACACGCCCCACGCCAGCCAGATCCCCCTCCACGAGGAGTCGTCCCGTGCCACCTGTACTGCCTGTGGATCCTGCACATGGCGATGCTGGCCTTCAACGAGGCTCTCACCGGCAAGCCGTGGACCACCGAACTCGAAGAGACCGCCAAGAAGTACGGGCTCGCCACAAGGCTGCCCGGGTGGAAAGGGCTTGGTGACTTGCGCGCCCAGTGACGGACACGGACCCTGCGGGCTGTCGTGACCTGCACGAGCCCAACCACTACTCCAGCCTCAGACCGTGATGCCGGTGGCGAGGGACACCGAGGCGACAGGCGGATCAGGGCCACCTGCACCTGGACCGCGTGGACTTCAACTTCTTTTCGGTCTGGCCGAGTTCACTGAGCCGGAGAGCATCCCTCACGTCGCTGAGCTACGCGGTCGTGGCGGGGGTCTGTCATCAGGAGGCCAGAGCCTGCCGCTCTCGTCCAGATTCCGGAAGTCCTTCATCACACCGAGTACCAGCTCACGGGCCTCGGCCCCGAAGACGGCGGCTTCCTCGAAGCGGCCGAACGTGTCCTCGTAGGCGGCGACTTCGGCCGGGTCGTCCAGGACTCGTTCGTCGCGGAGGGTCTCGACGGCGACGGCGGTGCGGTCGAGGAGGGTGAAGCCGTGGCGGGGCAGGGCGGGCACGGGGCGCGTCCAGGGGATGACGCCGATGCGGACGGTGCTGAGGCTTTCGACGGCGAGCAGGCGATCGAGCTGGGCCAGCATCAGGGAGGGTGTACCCGGCCAGGTACGCAGAACGCCCTCGGTGACCACGAACACGGACTCACGGCCCGGCTCGTAGAGCACGCTCTGCCGCTCGACGCGGGTGGCGACAGCGCGGCCGACGGCTTCCGGGGTGGCGCCGGGTGCGCTCTGGAAGACGTGGCGGGCGTACTCGGCGCTCTGGAGCATGGCGGGCAGTACGACGCACTGGAACGAGCGGACGAGGCGGGCGGTGCGTACGGCGTCATCGAGCAGGGTCCCGGCGGGCGCACCGTCGGGGTGGCGGGTGTCGGGGGCGTCGGGGGCCGCGGTTTCCACGGCGATCAGGAGGTCCCGCACCTCACGGACGGTCGGGGCGTCGAGGCCGAGGCCGTCACAGAGGCGCCCCAGGACGTCCGGGCTGGGCACCATGCGCCCGTTCTCCACCTTCGACACGGTGGGCTGACCGACCCCGGCCCGCTCCGCCAGCACCGCACCCGTCAGACCCGCCTCAACCCGAAGCCCACGAAGACGCACACCCAGCGCCCTCATCCGCTCCTGCCGTTCACTCCCCATGCCAGCGTTCTACACCACGAGTGCGCTCAACCCCGGATCGTGGGATTCGGGCAGCACCGGGAGCAGGGACCGGACGGATCATGATTCAAACTTTCTCTACTGGTTCAAGGCGGCTCGCTCCGCTCCCCGCGCGCGGCCCGGCCCCCGCCCGGGCCTGCGCTCCCGTCTCCGCCCCGCTTCAGCCCGGCCGGCGCCCGTGCCGCGCTCAAAGCATGCAGCCGCCTGATGCCAGAGAAGGGGTACATCGTGGCTGGGGCGGTCGGCTCCACGGCTTTAGGCAGCCACTTTGGCGCGAGCCTCGGAGATCATGGCCCCAACGTCGTGCTTTACCGGGCAGGTCCACAGACTGCCCGACGCGTCGGAAGCTTACGGGGCCATGATCACTCGCGCCAAAGTAGCGCCACCCCAAAGCCGCTCCACCGACCTTCGCGCGCTCAAGCAGTGGCACGTAAGTTGAACACAACAACCATCACCCCCTGTCGATCATGACCCGTGAGGTAACGGTACGGCAATAAGACCCCTGTGAGGCGCGCGCGCCTGCAAGGATTTCCAGTCCATGCTTTAGCGAGGCCGAAGGGACGGACCTTAACGTGAGTGACTTCGCCGTTGAAATCCTGGAGGCCGATAACAACAGGCGGGGAGATCTATTTGGCCGCCTCATACAGGATGTTTTCCACACCCTAGGCTATGAAGACTGTGTGCTCAACCTACACAAAAGTGGCCGAGAGTTGGACGTCACAGCAACGCACAGAACCGAAGATCGACTCCTCGTTGCCGAGTGTAAGGCGAAATCCGAAAAGATCGGCGGAGACGAACTCAACAAATTCGCCGGAGCCGTCGAAGTCGAAAAACGGAAGTCTCCTGCACCGATTTCCGCATACTTTATCTCTCTTAGCGGATATAAAGTAACAGCCTTAGAACAGGAGAGGGAGGCCCAGGGTCGTATGACCCTTCTCGATGGCCAACAGGTGGTAGAGGAGCTAATACGAGGCCGGGTAATCGTCACACAGAGCCAAGCTGCTTTGCTCGCAGGTTCGTGCGCGGATCTCCCTGCGGACGCAAGGCTCTCTAAAAGATCCATGATCCTCGCCCATGAAATCGGGTGGATATGGGCCATGTTTTTTTCCGTCGATGGCGAGAATTCTCATTTTACACTCATTCATGCAGACGGGCACCGCCTGAGTCTCGACCTAGTGGAGCAAGTTCTTCACAGTGATGAGGCCCACAAAGGAATTTTCCAACATAGAAAGTATCTACACCCAAGAGGGTTGCATAGGGGAACCGAAGAAGGTCATCAGGAAGCCCGTAATGAGTATCTGGCTTATATCGCGCGGGAGTGTGGAGAAATTACCCTAGAGGGTCTTCCGGCGGATGAAACCCTCGGCTCAAGGCGCATACGGTTGGAGTCTCTCTACGTACCCACTTATGTAGAACGAGCTTACGTTTCCGGAGGGGAGGAGGCTGAACAAGAGAAGCAGGTTAAGCGCATCCCCTTTGCTGAAGCTCTAAGTGCTGATAAGCACCTAGCTCTACTCTCGCCGCCAGGCGGAGGGAAAACGACGCTTTTGAAGCGCCTCGCTGTTGCCTATGGTGGATTCGGCCGGCGCTCGGAAGTCAACGACGCTCTTCCCGATGAGAGCTGGTTTCCTCTGCTTCTCCGTTGTCGACAACTGGGTCCTCACGTACGATCTCCTATCCTGACCTCCCTCGGCAGCCTCATGAATAACGCTGAGCGCCCAGACTTGTCAGAGACATTTGAGCAACTTGCTGCCCAACTCCTTAAGGGAGGTGAGGCAATTCTTCTTGTTGATGGGCTGGACGAAATCAACGACCCGAGCGATAGAGCAACTTTCGCCGCCCAATTGCGCACTTTCATTGGGACATATCCGCAAGTGCGAGTAGTCGTAACCTCCAGAGAAGCTGGCTTTAGAGTCGTATCCGGTGCCATGTCGAGTGTATGCCAGCTCTTCCGCATATCTGACCTTTCATCTAGCGGAATTAGGAAGCTTTGCTCAGCCTGGCATCGAGAGGTAGTGGGTGACTCGGAAACAGCAGGGCACGAACTCGCCGAAGCAGTACTTTCGAATGGACGCGTTCGACAACTAGCTGTCAATCCATTGCTCTTGACTACACTCCTGCTAGTTAGGCGCTGGTTGGGAGAGCTCCCTTCTCGCAGGAGCATCCTTTACGGAAAAGCGATCGAAGTTCTACTCATGACATGGAATACCGAAGCACGCGCACCTCTAGATCAGGAGGAAGTTATACCTCAGTTGGCCTACGCTGCTTTCGTCATGATGTCCAATGAGGAGCAATCTGTCAGCGCCAGAAGATTGAAAGGCATCCTTGAGGATGCCCGCCGCGAGATGCCTGAAGTTCTTGGATATGCGCGCATTTCTCCCGGGGAGCTAATCGAGCGCGTTGAGGACAGAAGTAGTCTATTGGTGCAAAGTGGCCATATCGCCGAGGAAGGGCAAATACGTCCACTCTTTGAATTCAAGCACCTAACGTTTCAGGAGTACTTGGCTGCTCTGGCAACTGTTCACTCATACCTCCCGCAGCGTGGCGAATACCTGTCTACAAGTGAGATTTTGGAGCCGCGAGTCGCTGATGCGTCGTGGCAGCAGGTGGTACCGCTCGCTGCGTCGCTCTCAAGCCCTCGTGAGGCCAAGGCTCTGGTCGAGCTATTGATGCGCAAGACGGAAGAGCTCGGAATCTCGGAGCGAGGTCTTTACAGAAAGGCCGACAGTCATCCCCCCTATGACAACCTGTTGCAGTGTCTGTCTGACGAGGTACTCATCCCGCCCGTATTGGTGCGTGAGGCCATTGACATTCTGCTCCGCCATGGTAATAACATGGCAAATCCTGCTGTAGCGCTTCGGAAGACCAAATTTGCTCGCGAAATAGAAGAGATCGCTTTCAATGGCTACATCATGGGTAACCCGCGGGAGCGAGCTGATTATTCTCATGCTCTCGCGATCAGCCATATCGATCACCATGACCTCCACGGTGAATCGCTTCTAGCAGCCGTGGTTTCCAGTATAGGCAACCCTGATTTGCGAACTCACGTGGTTGCCTGTACCACTGCTATGCATCTGAGTTTTCGAGCGCGGCGCCTAAGGGCGCTCGATACGGGGGAAGAGATCGGTTTCGCCGAGGAAATTGAGGTAGAGGTCTCAGGCGACGAAGTTGCGGTATCGGACGAAGATTTTCTTAACAGCGAAATGGCGAACGAATGGCCAGAACTGCGCCTGTCAGACGTCCCAAGCCGCAATCGAATTGCCGCAGAGATTAGCCCACCACTTATGTCGGCGCTGCTTAACGAGGAAGATGAGGAGCGGATCTTTCCTATTATGTGGGCACTGTGCTGGGCTTCGACTTTTAGTCATTTCAATGTGGACGACGTGTGTGCGGCTTTGATGAAGCTCATTCGGATTCTCTTGAATCATCCATCATCGGAAATGCGCAGATTCTCGGCATGGGCAATCTGGAGCCTCCCTCTGCTGGAAAGCAATGAGGCGTTCGTGGCGTGCTTCGATATATCCTTCAATGAGGAAAGAGATGCTGTTTTCGCTTTACTCGAGGAAGGCGTGGCTAAACCAGGAACCGGTGCCGACACTTTGTTGTCCGATATTCACAGGGCTGCACTCGTAATTACCGAATATCTGGACGGCCCTGTCGCGGAAGAGGAACGACATCAGGCACTCCGTACCATTGCTGATTCGTATGACAAGAGCTGGGCGAGGGACATGCTTGAACGCTTCCACGGCGAGGCTGAATCGTCTGAACCCTAGGGAAGGCTTCTGGGGCGCGGCCGATGCAACCCTTTCTAACCGCAGCGGCAGCGCTGCCAGAGCCGCCTGTAGGCCGTGGGCAAGGGATGCCGTCTGGTCCGCGTTCGGCGGGACTCTACGATCCTGGGGTTGTAGCCAGCCAGGCTCAGCACCTCAAATGCCGCCAACTTCTTAAGCCGAGAGTCCGATACCTACCCTTCGCTCAAGGTCGACATCGAGCTTCCGCGGGGTCTCATGGCGGCACTCAGGCAGTAGATGCCGAGCCAGCCCAGTGCGCCGGACCCCACGTGAGTGTTCAACTGCGTAACAACGCCCACGCACAGCGGCGGACAAACGCCAACGCTTGCGGACCGTTAGCGCAGGTGGGAAGCGCAAGAGTTCAAGGCAGCGCCCCCACCCAAGTTACTTCGGGACGAAGAGATCGTCACACAGGGTCTCACTGCCGCGCTTCCGCCGACGCAACTTGCTCTGGTCGACGACATAGCAGAGTGGCTGAGCCCGGTGGGGGTGCGGCGAGGCACACGCGCGCCTGATCGGTCGACGCACCCGCCGTCGTGGCTGACTGTCGTCGGCTGAGGATCAGACAGCACTCCCAGCGCAGCTACGCGAAGGAACGTCTGAGGGTGAAGGGCGGTCATGCCATTCGCGTGTCAGATCGTGAGGGGAACCACGGGAACTCGTCCTCAGACCGACCAAGACTCCAATCACCACTCCACCGCAGGTCAGCGCCGTAACCGCCGCCAAGAGACCCAAGCTTCCCAAGTCGAGGCCTTACATCACCGCCCGGGCCGCTCGGCTTGCTCTGGTAGGCGGTGGCATCCCAGGGGCCGAGCCATGTGGGACTGCGGCGAGGCGTACCACGCGTCGTCGGTCGAAGGCGGTCACCGTCCACGACTGTCGAAACCCTGACGATCAACCCCGGCTCCCCCGCCCCCCGCCACCCAAGCCACACCCACAGCACCCCCCACCCCCCCACCCCCGAACCCCCAGCTCACAGCCCCCCGCCCCCACGGGTTTCCCCCCAGGGGTGGCCGTCCGGCAAGATGGGGTGTATCTGCCCACTGCCACGTTTCAAGCTGCCGGACGGTTTCTCTTGGCTGAGTACATCTACACCATGCGCAAGACGCGCAAGGCACACGGCGACAAGGTCATCCTTGACGACGTCTCGCTGAACTTCCTGCCCGGCGCGAAGATCGGTGTGGTCGGCCCGAACGGCGCCGGTAAGTCGACCGTGCTGAAGATCATGGCCGGGATCGAGCACCCGTCGAACGGTGATGCGTTCCTCTCGCCCGGTTACAGCGTCGGCATCCTGCTCCAGGAGCCCCCGCTCAACGAGGACAAGAACGTCCTGGAGAACGTGCAGGAGGGCGTCGCCGAGGTCAAGGGCAAGCTCGACCGGTTCAACGAGATCGCCGAGCTGATGGCGACCGACTACTCCGACGCCCTCCTCGACGAGATGGGCAAGCTCCAGGAGGAGCTGGACCACGCCAACGCCTGGGACCTCGACGCCCAGCTGGAGCAGGCCATGGACGCCCTGGGCTGCCCGCCCGGCGACTGGGCCGTCACCAACCTCTCCGGTGGCGAGAAGCGCCGCGTCGCGCTCTGCAAGCTGCTGCTGGAGGCGCCCGACCTGCTCCTCCTCGACGAGCCCACCAACCACCTCGACGCCGAGTCGGTGAACTGGCTGGAGCAGCACCTCGCCCAGTACGCGGGCACCGTCGTCGCCATCACCCACGACCGGTACTTCCTGGACAACGTCGCGGGCTGGATCCTGGAGCTGGACCGCGGCCGGGCCATCGGCTACGAGGGCAACTACTCCACGTACCTGGAGAGCAAGGCCTCCCGGCTCAAGGTCGAGGGCCAGAAGGACGCCAAGCGGCAGAAGCGGCTCAAGGAAGAGCTGGAGTGGGTCCGCTCCAACGCCAAGGGCCGCCAGGCCAAGTCAAAGGCGCGCCTCGCCCGCTACGAGGAGATGGCCGCCGAGGCCGACAAGATGCGGAAGCTGGACTTCGAGGAGATCCAGATCCCGCCGGGCCCCCGCCTGGGCAACGTCGTCGTCGAGGTCAACAACCTCGGCAAGGCCTTCGGTGACAAGGTCCTCATCGACGACCTCAGCTTCACCCTCCCGCGCAACGGCATCGTCGGCGTGATCGGCCCGAACGGCGCGGGCAAGACCACCCTGTTCAAGATGATCCAGGGTCTGGAGGAGCCCGACTCCGGCTCCATCAAGGTCGGCGACACCGTCAAGATCTCCTACGTCGACCAGAGCCGCGAGAACATCGACCCCAAGAAGACGCTGTGGGCCGTCGTCTCCGACGAACTGGACTACATCAACGTCGGCCAGGTCGAGATGCCGAGCCGGGCCTACGTGTCCGCCTTCGGCTTCAAGGGCCCGGACCAGCAGAAGCCGGCCGGCATCCTCTCCGGCGGTGAGCGCAACCGGCTCAACCTCGCGCTCACCCTCAAGCAGGGCGGCAACCTGCTCCTCCTCGACGAACCGACCAACGACCTCGACGTCGAGACCCTCTCCAGCCTGGAGAACGCGCTGCTGGAGTTCCCCGGCTGCGCCGTCGTCGTCTCCCACGACCGCTGGTTCCTCGACCGCGTCGCCACGCACATCCTGGCGTACGAGGGCGAGTCCAAGTGGTTCTGGTTCGAGGGCAACTTCGAGGCGTACGAGAAGAACAAGATCGAGCGGCTCGGACCGGACGCCGCCCGGCCGCACCGCGCCACCTACAAGAAGCTGACCCGGGGCTGATCGGTCTTGCGCCACATCTACCGCTGCCCGCTGCGCTGGGCGGACATGGACGCCTACGGGCACGTCAACAACGTGGTCTTCCTCCGCTATCTGGAGGAGGCCCGGATCGACTTCCTGTTCCGCCCGGAGAAGGACTTCCAGCAGGGGTCCGTGGTGGCGCGCCACGAGATCGACTACAAGCGGCAGCTCGTCCACCGGCACACCCCGGTCGACATCGAACTGTGGATCACGCAGATAAGGGCCGCGTCCTTCACCATCACCTACGAGGTGAAGGACGGTGACACGGTCTACGTCCGCGCGTCCACGGTGATCGTGCCGTTCGACTTCGCCCACCAGCGCCCGCGCCGGATCACCGACGACGAGCGGGCGTTCCTGGAGGAGTACCGGGACGACGGCGAGAAGGCCGGCGACAAGGAGGCCGTCGCCGCATGACGGTGCTGCACCTCGCCGACGAGGGGGAGGCGGCGGATCTCGCGGCCTTCCTCTCCCGGCTGCTCCACTACGACCGTGGAGCGGCGGTCCGGCTCCAGGCGTCCGGCACCGCGCTGGCCGTCTTCGGCCGGCCGCCGTCCTTCGAGGTGCTCGCCGTCCGCGCGGTCCGGCTCGCCAAACCGTACGAGAACGGCCTGGAGTCCGGACTCGACGTGACCGTCTCCGCCGGGGAACTGCTGGAGGGCGTCGACGAGCCGGCGGCCACCGCCGCCGTGCCGGGCGCGGTCACCGGGCCGCCCTGGGCGGGCGTCCTCCCGCCGCGCGGCGGCTGGCGGGCCGAGAGCGGCCTCCCGGCGCCGGACGCCCTGCGCGCCCTGGTCGGCGCGGCCGTCGGCGAGTTCCGGCGGCGTACGGAGCAACTGGCGCCCGAGCGGCGTACGCGCGCCGAACTCGACCGGATCGGGCGGGAGATATGGTCCCGCACCGTCGGTGACACCGGGCTGCCGGTGCGGGTCGTGCACGCGGCCCAGTCCCTCGGCTTCCTGCGTCCGGGCACGGCACCGGCCCCGCCGCAGACCCCCGCCGGGCTGTTCTCCTCCGGCGCCTGGCTGCGGCTGCGCACGCCCTACGGCTCGGTCGCCGTCCGCCGGACCGGCCTCGGCGCCGGGCTGGGCGGCCTCAGCGTCCGCTGAGACCCGCCCGGCGCCCGGTCGAACACCGGCTCAGTCCGCGGTGTTGATCATCGAGGCGGCGGCGTACGTCAGGTAGTTCCACAGCGTCCGCTCGTGCTCCTCGGACAGGCCGAGCCCGTCCACCGCGTCCCTCATGCAGGCGAGCCAGGCGTCGTGCGCGGCCCGGTCCACGGCGAACGGCGCGTGCCGCATCCGCAGGCGCGGGTGGCCGCGGTTCTCGCTGTACGTCGTCGGCCCGCCCCAGTACTGCATGAGGAACAGCCGCATGCGCTCCTCGGCGGGGCCGAGGTCCGCCTCCGGGTACATGGGCCGCAGGATCGGGTCCTCGGCGACACGTTCGTAGAAACGGTGGACCAGCCGGCGGAAGGTGTCCTCCCCGCCGACCTGCTCGTAGAAGGTCTGCTCCTGAAGCGTGCCGCGCCGGATCTCTTTCACCCCTCCATGCTCTCAGACGCGTGGACCCAGGACTCCGGCCCTAGGACCACCGACCGGTTCCGGCCACCGGGCCCGGCCCTGCCCGGCCCGTGCCGCCGTTCGCCTTCCGCCCCCGGCGGTCGCACAGTGGAGGCATGGGTACACGCGCTCCCGGACGGTTCGTGAGCGGGGGCCTCGGGGACCTCGCCGTCTCGGCGCGGGCCGGGCTGGTGCGTGAGATCGAGGCGAGCGGTGCCTTCGCGGCCGATCCGGGGTGGCGGGCGGCGTTCGCGGCGGTGCCGCGCCATCTCTTCGTGCCGTACTACTACGTCGTCGGCCGCGCGGGATACGAGCGGCTGCGGGCCACCGGACCCGACCCGGAGGCCCGCGAGCGGTGGCTGCGCGGCGCCTACGAGGACGTACCGCTCGCCACCCGGCTGCGGGACGGGGAACTGCTCTCCTCCAGCAGCCAGCCCTCGCTGATGGCGCTGATGCTGGCCGAGCTGCGGGTGGCGCCGGGGGACCGGGTGCTGGAGGTCGGCGCCGGGACCGGGTACAACGCGGCGCTGCTGGCGTACCGGCTGGGGGAGGAGCGGGTCACCACCGTCGACCTGGACCCGGAGATCACCGCGTCGGCCCGGCGGCAGCTCGCCCGCGCCGGGTACCGGCCGACGGTCGTCACCGGCGACGGGGCCCTGGGGGTGCCCGCCCGCGCGCCCTACGACGCGGTCGTCGCCACCTGTCGGCTGCCCTCGGTGCCGTGCGCCTGGCTCGCCCAGTGCCGGCCCGGCGCCCGCGTCCTGACCCCCCTCGCCACCGGCCTCGCCGCGCTGACCGTGCGGGACGCCGGGCACGCCGAGGGTCGCTTCCTGCACACGCCCGCCTACTTCGTGCCGCTGCGCGGGGCGGGGCGGCACGGGGGAGGGGACGGGCCGGACCCGGACGCCCCCGACGGGGTGCCCCGGCCCGTCCGGGAGAACGATCTGTTCCGTTTCCTGCTGGCGCTGACCCGCGGCACGCTCGACCCGTGGGAGGCCTACGCGCTGTGGGAGCGCGAGGGGCGCCCGGCGCGGGACCGGTACGGCGTGACGGTGGACGCCACCGTCACCCCCGCCGTCGACGGGATCGGCCGTGGGACGGGCTGGGCCTGGCTGGACGATCCGGAGGGGCCGTACGCCTGGCCCCTCCCGTGAGCCGTCGGACCCGCCGCGGGGAGCGGGGTCAGCCGCGGCGGACCGTGATGGTCGTCCAGGCGCCGACGTGCACCCGGTCGCCGTCCTGGAGCGGTACCGGGACGAACGGCTGGATCGGCTCGTCGGAGCCGTTGACCGTGGTGCCGTTGGTGGAGTTCTGGTCGACGACCGCCCAGCCGCCGTCGGGCTGCTGCACCAGCACCGCGTGCTGGTGGGAGACGCCCGGGTCCTCCGGCGGCACCGACAGGTCGATGTCGGGGGTCTCGCCGGTGGAGTGACGGCGGCGGCCGATGGTGATCTGGTTGCCGCCGAGGGCGCGCTGCTGCTCCGGGGAGTACGCGGGCAGGTTCAGCCCCGTGGCCTCCGGGCCGGAGCGCTGCATCATCGCCATGAAGTACTCGCGGTCCGGACCTATGGTCGCGGTCCAGGTCGCGGGGCGCTGCTGCTGCCCGTACCCCTGCGTGGGCGGGGGCGCCTGCTGGGCGCCGGGCTGCGGATAGCCGTAGCCGCCGCCCTGACCGGGGCCGGGGCCCTGACCGGGGCCGCCGCCGTGGCCGGGCGGGGAGAGGACCCAGTCGTCGTCACCGCCGCCGAAGCCGGAGCCGGGCGGCTGCGGGCGACCGGTCTCCTGCGGATAGCCGGGGGGCGCCTGCGTCTGGTAGCCCTGCGCGCCGCCGGGGCCCTGCTGCGGGTAGCCCTGGGCGCGGGACGGGTCGGGGCCGTAGCCCTGCGGGCCGCCCTGCTGCCCCGGTTGCCCCTGCTGACCGGGCTGGCCCGGCTGGCCGTACGGGCCCGGTCTGCCGCCCTGCGGGCCGCCGCCGGGGGGACCGAAGGGGTCGCCGGACGGGCCGCCCGGACCGGCGGGGCCGCGTCCGAAGGGATCGCCGCCGGGGCCGGGGCCCCGACCGGGGCCGCCCGGACGCTGCGGCTCCCCGCCGAAGGGCGGGATCGGCTCGGCGGGACGGTTCACCTGGGAGGGCCGGGAGCCCTGGTACTCGAAGGAGTCGCCGCCGTAGGAGGGGGGCGGGGGCTGGTAGCGGCCACCGCCCTGACCGGGACCGCCGGGACCGCCGGGGCCGCCTTGTCCGCCGAAGGCGCCGGGGCCGGGCTGGGTGACCGGCGGGCGCGGGGCGGCCGGGGTGTACGAGGTGGCCGTGTTGGTGAGGAAGTTCCACCGGCACTCCTCGCAGAACGGAGCACCGCCCTCACGGGGCGTACGGCACTGCGGGCACAGCTCGGGGTCGCCGCCCGGCACCGCGGACAGGTGCCGGCCGTCGGGACGGCCGCCGCCCTGCGGGGGCGGGAAGCCGTACCCGCCACCGGGCGGGGGCGGCGGGGGCGGAGGTACGGAACCGGCCATGCGGTGACCGCAGACCTCGCACCAGTCGTCGGAACCCGACTGGTGTCCGTTCGGGCAGGTCGGCATGTCGGCGCGTCCCCCTCTCCTTCTGTTCCCTCTGTGGCCTGCCGCGGCCCGCGGACGCGGGCCGTGCTGTCCCCGGGCCGCGCTGTGACCGGTCCGGGCTCTGTCCGGTCCTGGCTACTTCTTCACGCGGACCGTCTTGGTGGACCGGGTCTCCAAGGTCATCTCGTCGGCCTCGGCCACCCTGGCCTTCAATCGCACAGTACCTGTCGCGGCGTCGACCACGTCCACCACCTTCGCAAGCAGTTTCGCAGTATCGGCGTTCCCCGAGACGCTGGCGAGCTGAACGGCCCGGCCCAGTTTGGCCGTTGCTCCATCCATATCGCCCGCTTTGCGGAGGTCCAGTCCCTGCTGGATGACCTGCGCCAGTTCGGCCTGCCCGGTGTAGTGGGCGACCTGCGGGTTGATCGACGTCGAGGCGCTCATGTCGTCGGTCCACACGGCCCGTACGAGGCCCTGGGCGCCGAGGTTGCGCACGCCGCCGTCGGCCTCCGGGACGACCAGGGAGACCCGCGCGGCCAGCATCTCCTGGCCCAGCGCGGCCACCGGGACCTCGACGCACACGTGGTAGTCACGGGACTCGTCGCCCCAGGAACCGGTGGGGTAGTCGCCGGAGCGGGGGCCGGACTCGGTGCGGCGGTCGGTGAGTTCGCCGACCGTCGGGGCGACCTGCTTGACGAACTTGACGGTGGTGCCGACCGGCGTCCACAGCCGCAGGGAGACGTCCGCGACCTCCTTGCCCATGGCCGCCTCCATCATCCCGGTGAAGTCGGCGGCGAGACCGGCCGGGTCGGCGACGATGTCGGCGGTGCCGAGCAGGGCGGAGGCGACCCCTGTGACTTCTTTCACTTCCCAGTCGGTGCCGACGCCGCGGGCGTCGCAGGTGAAGCGGCCCGCGCAGGCGTCGAGGGCGGCCCGGAGGTCCTGCGGTGACTCGTGTTCGTTGCGGCCGTCGGTGAGGAGGATGCCGTGCCGGATGGCGACGTCCTCGGAGGACAGCAGCCGGTCCGCGAGCCGCAGCCAGGTGCCGATCGCGGTGCCGCCGCCCGCGCTCAGCCGCCGCAGGGCCTGCTTGGCCTGCTCACGGGTGGCGGGGTCGGCGACCGCGAGCCGTCCGCCGCCCGGATAGACCTCGCGCGCGATGTGGGTGCCGTCGATCACGGCGAAGCGGGTGCCGTCGCGGAGGGTGTCGACGGCGGCGGCCGTGGCGTCGCGGGCGTTGCGCATCTTGGTCGGCGGGTAGTCCATCGAACCGGAGCAGTCGACCATGATCGCCACCGCCGCCGACGGGCCCTGGCCCGCCGTGTACTGGTGCGGGGCCGCCACGGGGCTGCCGACCGTGCCGCCGCCGGTGGCGGTGACCGTGACGATCGCGTTGACCTCGCGCCCGCCCTCCGGCAGGTACTCGTTCTGGTAGACGTCCACCGAGAACTGCGGCACGTTCGACTTCGAGAAGTTGGCCATGACTGCTCACATCCCCCTGGGGAGCCCCGTGGCGTACGGGGCGACGACGGTGGGGCGGACCGGTCCCCTCCGGTCCTCCCGTGGCTTCCCCCGCCGCTCCGGGCCCGTGCCGCGGCCCCGTGCGGGGCGCGCGGCCTGCGGGCGGGCCGGGGCGCGGGTGCGCGGCCTCAGGCCGATCCTGCCCCCTGCGCGGGGGCGGGGAACGGCAGGACGGCCACTGTTACGTTGTCGTGGCCCCCGCCGTCCAAGGCGTGTCCGAGCAGGACACGCGCCGCGTGCAGGGGCCGGGCGGCGGCGTCGGCGGGCAGCACCGCCGCCATCTCCTCGGCGCCCTCGGCGTAGTTCCACAGCCCGTCGGTGCAGACGAGGACCACGCCGGGCCGGTCCGGTTTGAACGCGGCGGTGTGCGGTTCCAGTTCGTAGGCGTCGGCGCCGAGCCAGCCGGTGATCGCGTGGGCCCGCTCGTCGGCGTAGGCCTCGGCTTCGCCCATGAGGCCCGCGGCGACCATCTGCGCGGCCCAGGAGTCGTCCTCGGTGAGCCGGGCCGGTGGCGCCTCGCGGTCGTCGGGGACCCAGTAGACGCGGCTGTCGCCGACCCAGCCGACGACCAGCAGTCCGGCGGTGACCACCGAGGCGACCAGGGTGCAGGCGGGCGCGTTCTGGTGCGGGGCGTGCTCGCGGGCCGTGGCGGGCTCACCGGCCAGCGCGTTCACCGCGCGGGAGGCCGCCAGGATGCCCTCGTGCAGGGCCTGCTGGGGGTGGGTGCCCTTGGGCAGGGCGGACATGACGCTCCGGCCGGCCGCGCGGGCGGCGGCGGCCGAGGCGTCGTCGGGGCGGGTCGCGGAGGACACGCCGTCGCAGACGATCGCGACGAGCGCGGGTCCGCCGTCGGGCAGCGCGGTGTGCCCGATGGCGAAGGCGTCCTCGTTGCGGTGGTGGCGCAGGCCGCGGTCGCTGACGGCGGCGATCGGGCCGGACTCCTGCTCCATGTGGTCCCGTTCGCGTGGTTGGGCGTGTCCGCAGTTCTCGCAGTAGCCGTCGCCGTCGACCCGGCCCGCGCGGCACGCCACGCAGACCTTCGCCGCTCCGGCGGCCACCCGGGGGTCGGGCGCCTGGAGGGCGTACTCGTCGGGGGCCGCGGCCGGTGCCGTGGCCTGCGGGGGCACGGCGGCCTCCGGCGGCGCGACGGCGGCGGGCGCTGCCGCGGATACGGATGAGGGGGCGGATGCGGGTGTGGGGTCGGGGGAGGGGGCGGCGGGCCGGTCGAAGCGGGTGCCCGCGAGGGACTGTCCCGCCCCGTTCATGGTGAGGGTCGGGGTGTCGACCGGGCGGGGCGGCACGGCGGACAGGTCGACGCCGCACGCGCCGCAGAAGCGGTCGGCCGCGTCCAGCGGCTCCGCACAGCTCGGGCAGGTCGGCAGCGCGGCCTGCCGGGGCATCTGCGACATTCGCCTACACCCACGTCCGGGGGCGGTAGCGATTGGCACGTTCCACCAGGTCGATCCTCTCCTCACCGCCGGTCGCCAGCCGGGCCAGCGTGCGGTACGAACGCTCCAGGCCGAAGCGCAGTCCGCGCTCGTCCAGGTCGCTGCCGAGCAGCGCCCGCCGGGCGCCGGGATCGGAACCCCGGCCTCCGGAGAGTATCCAGTCGAGGGCGCAGCCGAGGACCTCGGCGGACAACTGCTCCCGCCGCGTCGGGTCCAGCCCGTACGCCTCCAGCGCCTCGATCTGGGCCGCCGCGGCGGCCAGGTCCTGCTCGAACGGTACGTCGGCCGCGGCGGCCGTCCGCCGCCGCAGCCGGGCGCGGACGGCGGCGACCCGGGCGGCGGTGTAGTGGATCGACGCCTCCGGCACCGACTCCAGCGCCTGGACGGCCCCCGCGCGGTCGCCCGCGGCGAGGCGGACGCGGGCCAGGCCGAACGCGGCACTCACATAGCTCGGGTCGGTCGCCCACACCAGGCGGTAGTACTCGGCGGCGTTGTCGAGCTGGCCCAGCACCTCGGCGCACAGGCCGAGCGCCAGCTTCGGCGCGGGCTCGCCCGGGAAGGCGTCGTAGATCGCGTCGAAGGCGAGGGCGGCGGCCTCCCGGTCGCCGGTGACCAGCGAGGCGATGCCCCGGTACCACACCACCCGCCAGTCCTCGGGCCGTTCGCCCTCCAGTTCCGCGAGGACGGCCGTCGCGGCGCCCGCGTCGGCGTTCTCCAGGCGGGCCCGGATCTCCCGCAGCCGGGTCTCGGCGGAGGCGGCGGGCGCGGCGGCGAGGGCGGTGATCAGCTCGGCGGGCGCGGAGGCCAGCAGACCGGCGAGGAAACCGGCGTTGGGGTCGGCGGGGTCGACGTGCGGCACGGGCAGGGCGAGCGCGGCGGCCGGGGCGGGCACGGGCCGCACCAGTCCGGACGCCGTGGACCCGGCCCCGGCGGGGGCCACGCCGGGGACCGCGGGGAGGGCGCCGCCGGGGGCCGGGGCGGACGGCTGTACGCCGGTGGCGGCGGCGGTGCCGTTGCTCGACCCGGTGCCGGTGCCGGTGCCCGTGCCGTTGACGGAGCCGTTGCCCGTGGCCGGGTGGACCGGTGGGGTGGCCGCGCCCGCGGCGAGGGCCGTGGCGGGGACGGCGCCCAGGGCGGTACCGGCGGGCACCGGGGTGGCGAGGGGAGCGGCCCGGCGACCGCCGCGCCGCAGCGGTGCCCGGCGCGGGCCCAGGCGGGACACCTCGCCGTCCAGCCGCGGGAACAGCTCGGTGTCGGTGACCTTCACCTCGGGGCCGAACAGGGTCGACAGCGCGGGCCGGGCCCGCCCCGACTGGAGCGAGACCACCTCGCGCAGCACGCCGGTGAGCTGGTCGGCCATCTCCTGCGCGGAGCCGAACCGGCGGGCCGGGTCGGGGTCGGTGGCGCGCACCAGCAGCCGGTAGAACGACTCGTAGCGGCGGAAGACCTCGATGGAGTCGGGGTCGGGCAGCGAGTCGGCGTAGACCGTGGTGTAGCCCTGGAAGTCGAAGGTGAGGACGGCCAGGGTGCGGCCGACGGTGTAGAGGTCGCTGGCGACCGACGGGCCGACCTCGGCGACCTCGGGCGCCTGGTAGCCGACCGTGCCGTAGATCGCCGACTCGTCGTCGTCCATGCGGCGCACGGCGCCCATGTCGATCACCTTGAGCTGGTCCTCGGTCTGGATCGCGTTGTCGACCTTGAAGTCGCAGTAGAGCAGGTTGCGGCTGTGCAGGTGGCCGAGGGCCTCCAGCGCCTCGATGCCGTACGCGCAGGCCTGCTCCACCGGCAGCGGGTCGCGGCGGCCGTCGGCGGCGCGGCGGTCGTTGGCGATCTCCTTGAGGGACTTGCCGCCCACGTACTCCATGACGATGTACCCGTCCAGCGAGCCGGTCCGCTGGTCGAGGTGCTCGACGAAGTTGTAGATCCGCACGATGTTGGCGTGCTCGATCTCGGCGAGGAAGCGCCGCTCGGAGATCGCGGCGGCCATCGCGTCCTGGTCCCCGGTGTCCAGCAGGCCCTTGAGGACGACCCAGCGGTCGGCGACCGCGCGGTCCACGGCCAGGTACACCCAGCCGAGGCCGCCGTGCGCGAGGCAGCCCGCGACCTCGTACTGGCCGTGCACGACGTCCCCGGCGCCCAGCTTCGGCACGAAGGAGTACGGGTGGCCGCACTTGGTGCAGAAGCCCTCGGTGCGGCCCGTGGTCTCGCCGCGCGAACGGCCCACGGGGGCACCGCAGTCGGAGCGCGAGCAGAACCGCTTGCGCTCGGGCACCTCGGGGTTGTCGAGGACCATCGCGCGCGGGTCGGGGCGCGGCACCTGCGGCACGGTGACCAGTCCGGCGCCGAGCCGGGCCCGCCCGGAGGTGCCGGTGGTGGAGCCGGAGCCGCGCACCGACACCGAACGGCCGCTCGCCCGGCCCGACAGCGACCGCGACAGCCGCCCGGAGACCGAGCGGCGCGAGCGCGAGGACTGCGAGGACGTCCGGGTGGAACGGGCGCTGCGCGAACTGACCGGCGAACTCCCGCCGCTCGCGCCCCTCCTGGAGGCGCCGGTCCCGCCGCCGTCCCCGGCGGCGCCGGGCGGGACGACGGGAGCCAGCCCGCAGGTGTCGCAGTACAGCTCGCCGCCGCCCACGTCCTCGTACGACCCCTCACAGCCGGGGCGTTGGCAGGTCTGCGCGGTGGCGGGGGCGGGGGACGCCGGGGCCGCGGAGGCGCTGCCCCCGGTCCCGGTGCTTCCGGTCCCGGCGGTCCCCGTCCCGGTGGCTTCGGCGGGGGCGAGTCCGCAGGTGTCGCAGTACAGCTCGCCGCCGCCCACGTCCTCGTACGACCCCTCGCAGCCCGGTCGGCGGCACGTCTGCGCTGCTTCGCTCATGGCCTCTGCTCCCCCCTGTGGTCCTGAGGTCCGCCCTGCTCGGGCACGCGGGGCGCCGCGAGCAGTTCGGCGGCCGCCCGCTGGTAGCGCAGGACGGCCTGTTCGGCGACGCGCAGGTCGCAGGGCGCGCTCCACAGCATCCGCCGGGCGGCGTCGTAGCGCTCGATGAGGAACGGGTCCTCGGCGAGCCCGTGCCGGGCGACCTTCGCCTTGTACGCGTCGAGTCGGCCGCGCAGTTCCGCGCGGACCGCGAGCGGCGCGGTGACCGCGGTCAACGACTCGCGGGCGCGCAGCAGTTCGTCCTCGGCCTTCTCCTCCAGCGACTCCAGCAGCGGCGACAGCCGGTGCCACTGGGCGTGCCTGCGGTACTCGGCCGCCGTCGCGAGCTGCTCCTGGAGCGCGATCGGCGGTCCGCCCACCACGGGCACCTCGGTGGCGGCGATCTTCGCCAGCACCTCACCGCGCGCGGTGCGCGCCTCGGCGAGGGTGCGGTCGGCGCGGCTGAGCACGTCCCGCAGCCGCACCAGCCGCTGTTCGGCGTCCTGGCGGACCGTCAGCACCGCGTCGATCTCGCGGCGGACCTCCTCCAGGGCGCGCGCCTCACGGTCGTAGACCGTCGTGTCGGGGTGGCCGCCGCCGGGGGCCGCGCTGCCCTGCGCGGGCACCCAGAAGGCGAGCGGGTCGGAGATCACCCGCTCGCGCAGGGCGGTCAGCGAGCGGGTGATGGTCTCCAGGTCGTCGCCCGACGGGTGTTCGCCGGGCCGGACGCCCACGGAGTGCGCGAGGGCGCGGGTGCGCTGCAACTCCGCGGCCAGTAAATCGATCCGGGCGGGCAGCGCCGACCAGACGGCGTCGGCGGCGACGACCATGTCCAGCGAGGAGGCGTACAGCGCGTTCATCCGCTCGACGAGCGTGGTGAGCGAGTAGCTCTCGCTGAGCCGGCCGGTGCCGTGCAGGGTGGGGGCGAGGGCGGTGGCGGGGCTGCCCGCCGCCCCGGCGACGGTGACGGACTCGCCGCGCAGCAGGTCGGTCAGCTCCGTCAGGTCCTCCCGGCTGGACCAGCGGCGCCGGGAGCGGATGTCGCGCGCGGAGCGCAGCGCGTCGCTGTAGGCGTCGAAGTACGTCCAGAGCAGGGTGATCGACGCCTCGGCGGCGCTCCAGCGTTCCTGGGTGACGCCGGTCAGCGCGGCGCCTTCGAGGAGTCTGCGGCCCGCGTGGTCCTGGAGGGCGAGCAGCGAGGTCTCGATCGCCTCGTGCTCCGCGCCGAGCCGCGCCAGCGCACGGTCGACCTCGTCCCGGTCCATCACCGGCCCGGGGGGTCCCGTGACGCCCATCGATCACCTCTCGCTGCTGCCGTGTCGGTCTGTCGCCCGCTCTGCCGTCCCGCCGTCCGTCGTCGTCCGCCGGGTCACCCGGTGCGCAGGTACTGCGGCGCGGGCGGGCGGGCGGTCGCCGCGTCGTCCCCCAGTGTCGCCGACAGCCACTTGTCGTACGACGCCTGCCAGCCGTCCGCCCGGTACGCGACCAGGATGCGGTTGACGCGGCGGACGAGGTCGTCGGCGTCCTGCTTCATGGCCACCCCGTAGTACTCGGCGGTGAAGGGGGCGCCCTTGAGTTCCACCGTGGGGTCCTGGGCGGCCTGGCTGGCGGCGAGGGCGCCGTCGGTGACGACCGCGTCGACCTCGCCGAGCTGGAGCCGGACCAGGCAGTCCAGTTGGTTGGGGACGGTGGTGGAGATGTCGGCGCTGGCGGGCAGCTTGCCGCTCTGCCGGTCGGCGGCGAGGCGGCTGTTGGCGGTCGAACCGGTGGCGGTGCAGATCTTCTTGCGGGCCAGGGAGCCGTCGTAGCCGGTGATCGTCGAGGACTTGGGGGCGAGGACCTGCTGTCCGGTCCTGAAGTACGGGGCGGAGAAGGCGACGTCCTTGATCCGGTCGCAGCTGATCGTCATGGTGCGGACCACCATGTCGACGCGGCCCTCCTGGATCGCGGGGACGCGCTGGTTGGTCGGGATCGCCTTGAACTGGACGGCGTTCGGGTCGCCGAGGAGGTCCTGGGCGATCCGGCGGACCAGGTCGATGTCGAAGCCCTCCAGCGCGGCACCGGTGTTGTTGGGGTCGCGGTAGCCCCAGCGGTAGCTGTTCTGGTCGACGCCGACGACGAGTTTGCGCTTCTCGCCGGTGCGGGAGGTGATCGCGTCGATGGTGGGCCCGGAGGCGGCCGACGGCGCGAGGGTCTGCTTCTCCGGGGCCTCGCAGTCGGCGTCCACGGCGGGGTTCGCCGAGGCGACGCCCGGACCGCCGGTGCCGGTACTGCCGTCGCCGCCGGACTGGGCCCACGGCAGCAGCAGCACGAAGGCCAGCGCGAGGGCACAGACGACCGCCATCGCGCCGACCCCGCCCCAGCCCCTCAGGCCGGCCCGCACCCGTCGCGCGTGCATCGTCACGTCCCCCTTCCCGCTGCCGGTGTTCCCGCTCTGCCCGTGCTCGCCGTTCGCCGCGTTCACCGGTACTCCGACAGCCTGCGGCCTATGCCGAGGACCGCGCCCGCCGCGCCGAGGACGGTGAGGACGGCCGCGCCGAGCGGCAGACCGCCCATCGCGTCGAGGCCGCCGCGGGCCGCCTGCCTGAACTCGTCCTGTTCGTGGTCGAGGGCGGTCGCCAGGCTGGCGTCGACGCCGTCGAAGCACTCGCCGGTCGCGCCCTTGCCGCCGATCACCAGGTCCAGCGCCTGCGCGTAGTTGCCGCTGTCGTCCTGGGCGCGGGCCGCGGTGTGCCGTTTGCGCCACTCCGCCATGTTGCTCTCGGCGGTGGTGACGGGCTTCTCGCCCGCGCTGTCGTCGGCCAGGTCGGCCGCCGCCGCGAGGCCCTTGTCGAGGGTGGCCATCTCGGTGGTGAAGTCGTGGTCGTAGGCGTCGAGGGTGTCGTCGCCGACCTTGACGGTCTCGGCGCCGCGGGCGACCAGGGTGAGGTTCTCGTTGCCCCGCGCCTTGAGGGAGGCGATGCGCGCGTCGTGCAGGACGTCGAGGGAGCGGACGCCGTGGTCGTAGGAGTCGTGCAGTCCGGAGCGGGCCACGCTGTGTCCGGCGACCAGCCAGAGCAGCACGATCGCGGAGGCCGTCGTCGCGGCGACCAGACCGTGGTTGAGGACCCGGTTGGTGCGGCGGTAGGTGCGGTGCTGGGCCCAGCCGAGGGCGGCCAGCGCCAGGACGCCGAGGGCGATGGCCGCCCAGGGGTACGGCTCGGCGGCCGCGTAGTCCGCCCGCAGGCGCTGGTTCTCCTTCTTGTAGAGGTCCTCGGCGGCCGGGAGCATCTCCTTCTGCATCTTCTGGTTGGCGTACCGCAGATAGGCGCCGCCGACGGGGAAGCCCTGCCGGTTGTAGGTGCGGGCCCGCTCGACCAGGCCCTTGTACTCCGGGAGCAGGGTGTTGAGCCGGGTGATGGCCGCCGAGGACGGGGAGCCGGGGTCGGAGTTGTTCGCCGCGGTGACGAGCTTGGCGGCGGCCGAGTCGATGTCCTTCTCGTACCGCTCGCGGGACTCGGGGGTCTCCTGGCCGCCCGCCAGGAAGCCGCTGGAGGCGGCCGTGTTGGCGTCGGCGAGGGAGCGGTAGATGTCGGCGGCGGCGGAGCTGAGCGGCTGGCTCTTGTTGAGGACGTCGTCGGCGGCGGCCGCGCGGTCGGTCATCTGCCAGGCGGTGACGGCGCCGAACGCGAGGACGAGGACCGCCAGCAGGGCGCCGATGACGCGCAGCCGGCCCGGCTCGGTGGTCGCCGCCGAGCGCAGCTGGTCCACGCCCTCGGCGAACGCCGTGCGGCGGCTGTCGGGCGGCGGTGCCGTCCTGGTCATCGGCGGGTGTGCCACGTGCTCCGACCTCCCCCATGGTCATCCGTCGGCGTCAGTATCGCCGTTGGGGGCGTTCCGCGCACCGGCCTGTGCCGGATCTTGGTCGGATCACGGTGTCCCCCTCAGGTGAGAACGCGTTCGCGGACCGTTCGGTTCCCTGGTGGGAGCGGTGAAACGGGCCCCGGGGCGGGGGAGAGGCACCGCCCCGGGGCCCGGCCCGGTCCCCCGCGCCCGCTCGCGTCCCGTCCTCCGCGCACCCGTACCGCGCTTCTCATCCCGCCCCGAAGTACGCCCGCACCTCCTTCTGCGCCTCGGGGCCCGCGTCCAGCAGGTCGAGGCCGAGGAGGGCGGCGCCGAGGACCGGGCGTTCGCGGACCACCGCGGGCACGGCCTTCGGGGCGCGGGCCGCCAGCAGCCGCCGTACGCCGTCGTCCAGCAGGGGGTGACCGGCCGTCAGGACGCCGCCGCCGAGCAGGACGGGGGTCTCCTCGGTGAGCAGGTCGAGGCGGGTCAGGGCGACCGTCGCCATGGTGACGACCTCGTCGGCCAGGTGCTCCACGACGGCGCGCGCGACGCCGTCGCCGTCCGCGGCCGTCGCGAAGAGCACCGGGGTCAGTTCGTGGCGGCGCTCGTGCGGGACGCGCTCCAGGTGCAGCGCCTCGATGAGGGCGTACATGGTGGGCAGCCCGAAGTGGGCGGGCAGGGTGCGGGCGAGGGCGGTGGGGGCGCCCCGGCCGTCCTCCGCGCGCGCCGCGTGCCACAGCGCCTCCTCGGCCAGCCCCCAGCCGCCGCCCCAGTCGCCGGAGACGCGGCCGAGCGCGGGGAAGCGGGCGGTGCGGCCGTCGGGGCGCATGCCGACGCAGTTGATGCCCGCCCCGCACACCACGGCCACGCCGCGGGGTTCGGCGACGCCCGCGCGCAGGATCGCGAAGGTGTCGTTGCGGACCTCGACGGTGTCGCCCCACGCGCGCGCGTGCAGCGCGGCGGCGAGCTGCTCCTCCTCGACGGGCAGGTCGGCGTTGGCGAGGCAGGCCGACACATGGGTGACCGCGGTGACGCCCGCCGTGTCGTACGCGCGCGTGACGGCCTCCGCGAGGGCGTCGACCGCCGGGCCGACGCCGACCGCGGGCGGGCGGAACCCGCCGCCGCGCGCGGTGCCGAGGACCTTGCCGTCCGCCGTGACCACGGCGACGTCGGTCTTGCTGTTGCCCGCGTCGATGGCGAGGACAGTTGCCGTCAGGCCCACGCGAGGTGCTCCCGGTTGTGTGCGATCAGTCGGTCGGTGAGGGTCTCGGCGTAGGCGTACTGGCCGACGAGGGGGTGCGCGAGGAGCGCCCGGAAGACGCGGTCCCGGCCGCCGCGCAGGGCCGCGTCCAGGGCCAGGTCCTCGTAGGCGGTGACGTGCGCGGTGAGGCCCGCGTAGAGGGGGTCCACGGCGGCCACCGGCAGCGGGACGGGGCCCTGGGGGCCGACCGCGGCCTGCACCTCCACCACGGCGTCGTCCGGGAGGAACGGCAGCGTGCCGTTGTTGAGGGTGTTGACGACCTGGTACGGGCTGCCGGAGCCGGTGAGCAGGGCGGCGGCCAGGTCGACGGCGGCCTCGGAGTAGAAGGCGCCGCCGCGCTTCGCGAGCAGCCCAGGCTTCTCGTGGAGCGCCGGGTCGGCGTACATCCGCAGCAACTCGGCTTCCATCGCGGCCACTTCGGCGGCGCGGGACGGCTTGGTGCGCAGTTCGTCCACCACCTCGTCGTGGGCGTAGTAGTAGCGCAGGTAGTACGACGGGACGACGCCGAGGCGGTCCAGGAGCGGGCGGGGCAGCCGCAGGTCGGCGGCGATCGTCCCGCCGTGCTCCGCGAGCAGCTTGGGCAGTACGTCCTCGCCGCCGGGCCCGCCGAGCCGGACGCCGGTCTCCCAGGTGAGGTGGTTGAGCCCGATGTGGTCGAGGTGGACGCCGGAGGGCGCCACGCCGAGCAGCGCGGCGAACTTCCGCTGGAGGCCGATCGCCACGTTGCACAGGCCGACCGCCCGGTGCCCGGCGCCGAGCAGGGCGCGGGTGACGATGCCGACCGGGTTGGTGAAGTCGATGATCCAGGCGCGGGGGTTGGCGCGCCGGACCCGGTCGGCGATGTCGAGGACGACGGGCACGGTGCGCAGCGCCTTGGCGAGGCCGCCCGCGCCGGTGGTCTCCTGGCCGACGCAGCCGCACTCCAGGGGCCAGGTCTCGTCCTGGGCGCGGGCGGCCTGGCCGCCGACGCGCAGCTGGAGCAGGACCGCGTCGGCGCCGTCTACCCCGGCGTCGAGGTCGGCGGTGGTGACGATCCGGCCGGGGTGTCCCTGGGCGGCGAAGATACGGCGGGCGAGGCCGCCGACCAGCTCCAGCCGGTCGGCCGCCGGGTCGACGAGGACCAGTTCCTCGATGGGCAGGGTGTCGCGCAACCGGGCGAACCCGTCGATCAGTTCGGGCGTGTAGGTCGAGCCTCCGCCGACCACGGTGAGTTTCATACGAGGTTCAACCCTTCACTCCGGTCAGGGTGACGCCCTCGACGAACGCCTTCTGCGCGAAGAAGAACACGAGGATCACCGGGGCCATGACCAGCACGGTGGCGGCCATGGTGAGGTTCCAGTCGGTGTGGTGCGCGCCCTTGAAGGACTCCAGTCCGTAACTCAGTGTCCACGCGCCGGGGTTCTCGGAGGCGTAGATCTGCGGACCGAAGTAGTCGTTCCAGGCGTAGAAGAACTGGAACAGGGCGACGGCCGCGATGCCGGGCTTGGCCATCGGGATCACCACCCGCAGCAGGGTGCGCAGTTCGCCGCAGCCGTCGACCTTGGCCGCGTCCACGTACTCGTCGGGGATCGTGGTGAGGAACTGGCGCAGCAGGAAGATGGAGAAGGCGTCGCCGAAGGCCATGGGGACGATCAGCGGCCACAGGGAGCCCGACAGGTCGAGCTGCTTGGCCCAGAACAGGTACATCGGGATGACGACGACCTGGGGCGGCAGCATCATCATCGAGATGACCAGCATCAGGGTCAGATTGCGGCCGCGGAAGCGGAACTTGGCGAGCGCGTAGGCCACCGGGACCGAGGACACCACGGTGAGGACGGTGCCGAGTCCGGCGTAGATGAGGGTGTTCTTCCACCAGGTGAGGAAGCCGGGGGTGTCGAACACGCGGCGGTAGTTGTCCCACTCCCAGGTGTCGGGGATCAGGTCGCGGCTGAGGGCCTGGGAGTCGCTCATCAGGGAGGTGAGCAGGACGAACACGAAGGGCAGCACGAAGAAGAGGGCGGCGGCCACGCCGAGGGAGTGCACTGCGATCCACTCCAGCAGGGCGCGGCGGCGGGCGGTGCGCGCGGCGTCGGGGGCGGCGGCGGGCGCGGCGGGCGGGGCCGGGGTCCGGCCGGGCCGGTCCAGGAGTCGGGTCATACGTGGTCACCTGCCTGGATGAGCCCGCCCCGGCGCCGCATCAGCAACGCGGTGAACGCCATCGACAGGGCGAAGAGGACCAGCGCCACCACACAGGCCGAGCCGTAGTCGAAGCGCTGGAAGCCGAGGTTGTAGACGAGCTGGGGGAGGGTGAGCGTCGACTTGTCCGGGTAGCCGGGCTCGAAGGAGGTGCCGGCGCCCTGGATGACGCCGGAGGCGACCTTCCCGGCGATCAGCGGCTGCGTGTAGTACTGCATGGTCTGGATGACCCCGGTGACCACGGCGAACATCACGATGGGCGAGATGTTCGGCAGGGTCACGTACCGGAACCGCTGCCAGGCGGAGGCGCCGTCGAGTCCGGCCGCCTCGTACTGCTCCTTCGGGACGTCGAGGAGGGCCGCCATGAAGATGACCATGAGGTCGCCGACGCCCCACAGGGCGAGCAGGGTGAGGGCGGGCTTGGACCAGGCGGGGTCGTTGAACCAGCCGGGCGCCGGGAGGCCGATGCCCTCCAGGATCGAGTTGACGGGCCCGGTGCCGGGGTTGAGCAGGAACGCGAACGCCATGGTGGCGGCGACCGGCGGGGCCAGGTAGGGCAGGTAGAACAGGGTGCGGAAGACGCCCGTACCCGTCTTGATCTTCGTGATGAGCAGGCCGACGCCGAGGCCGAAGACGACCCGCAGGGTGACCATCACCAGGACCAGCCACAGGGTGTTGCGCAGGGCGGGCCAGAAGTAGGGGTAGTGGGCGAAGACGTAGGACCAGTTCTTCGTGCCGGTCCAGGTCGGCGGCTTGAAGCCGTCGTAGTGCATGAAGGAGAAGTAGACGGTGGACAGCAGCGGGTAGGCGAAGAAGACCGCGAAGCCGATCAGCCACGGCGACAGGAAGGCGGTGGTGCGGAGCGCCGCCCGGCGGCGCTTCGCCCTCAACGTGTACGTGCTCACGGTTACTTGGCCTGCGCGATGTCCGTGTCGATCTGTCCGGCGGCCTTCTTCAGGCCCGCCTTCAGGTCCTTGAGCCGTCCGCTCTCGTAGTCGTAGCCGAGCTGCTGGATCGTCGTCAGGTAGACGCCACCGTTGACCGAGGCCGGGGAGGTCGTCGAGTTCGGGTCGGCGGCGATGTCCAGGAAGGTCTTGAAGCGCGGGTCGTACTTCAGCTTCGGGGACTTGAGGGCGGCCAGCGTGGACGGCACGTTGTGGATGGCGTTGGAGAAGCCGACCACCGCGTCGGTGTCGGTGGTCATGTACTTCACCAGCTCCCAGGCCGCGTTCTGCTTCTTGCTGGTCGCGGCGATCCCGGCGATGGTGCCGGTGATGTAGCCCTTGCCGTACTGGTCGGCCCGGTCGTCGGGGACGGGCAGCGGGGCGACGCCGATCTCGAAGTCCGGCTTCGCCTCCAGCGCCATCCCGAGCCGCCACTCGCCGTCGAGCTGCATCGCCACCTGGCCGGTGTGGAAGGGGTGCTTGGGGCCCCACTCGTCGCCCAGCCCGGCCCGGTACTTCTCCAGCTTCTGGAAGCCGCCGAGCGAGTCGACCAGCTTCTTCTGGAGGGTGAACCCGGCCTGCACGGCGGGGTCGGTGGCAAGCGTGGACTTGCCGTCCTCACCGAAGTAGGTGGGGGAGAACTGGCCGAGGTAGTGCTCGGTGGTGGTCTCCCAGCCGTGGTAGTTCGGCATGAACCCGAGCTGCTTGTACGAGTCGCCGTCGGCGATCGTCAGCTTCTTGGCGACCGCCTCGAACTCCGACCAGGTCTTCGGCGGCGCGGTGACGCCCGCCTTCTCGAACGCGGTCTTGTTGTAGTAGAGGCCGTACGCGTCGCCGAGCAGCGGGACCGCGCACCGGTCGCCGTCGAACTGGGTGTACTCGTTCATCGCCTTCGGGAAGGTCGTCTCCGGGTCGACACCGGACTTCTTGAAGAACGGGTTGAGGTCGATCAGCGCGCCCGAGGAGCAGAACTTGCCGACGTTGTTGGTGGTGAACGACGAGATGACGTCGGGCGCCTTCGAACCGCCCGCGCGCAGCGCCTGGTTGATCTTGTCGTCGGTCATGTTGCCGACGACGTTCACATGGATGGTGGGGTGCGTCTTCTCGAACCCGGCGACCAGGTCCTTGACGGCCTTCACCTCACCGGGCGCGCTCCAGGCGTGCCAGAAGGTGAGGGTGGTCTCCTTCGACGGGTCGTCCTCCGCGCCGGAGGAGGCCTGGCCGGTACAGGCGGTGGCGAACAGAGCCAGGGACAGGGACGCGGTCAGGGCGAAAGCCGCTTTCCGGGCGAGCGTGGACGTGCGTGTGGGCATGGCGGAGCCTCCCGGGCATGGGACGGGGCGAGGTACGGGGTGGGGAACGGGCGGTGCGGTGACGGGCGGCGCGGTACGGGTGGGGCCGTACCGGGCCGTACGGGGTGGTGCGGTGCGGGTGTCGCGGTCGGGCGGTGCGGGGGTGGGGCCGGTGCGGGCGGGTTCGGGTGGCGGGTCAGCGCGAGGTGTCGAAGACCTCGTCGCGGGTGGCGGCCAGCGCGCTCTCCAACGCGCCGCGCAGGACGGGCCGTTCGGTGACGTCGCCGACGACCAGCCGGGGCCGGGGCGCGGCCAGCTCCGCCAGCTCGGCCTGGACCAGGGCGCGCAGCACCTCACCGCCCGCGGTCAGCGAGGCGCCGCTGAGGACGACGAGTTCGGGGTCGAGGACGGCGACCAGGGAGGCCAGACCGGTGGCCAGCCGGGTGGCGTAGGTGCGCAGCAGCTCCGCGAGCGGGCCGCCGTCACCACCGTCCCCCGTGCCGTCGCCGCCGCCGCTGTCCCGGCGGGCCTCCGCCTCGGCCGCCGCGCGGGCCACGAGGGCGGCGGCGACCTCGGCGTACGGCCCGGTCGGCAGGTCGGGGACGCCGAGGTCGCGGGCGAGCCGGGGCAGCGCCTGGGAGCCGGCGAGTTCCTGGTAGCCGCCGCTGTTGGCCTTGGCGACCTGCCGGACCAGGGGCGCGCCCGGCACGGGCAGGAAGCCGACCTCGCCCGCGCCGCCGGTCCAGCCCCGGTGCAGCCGCCCGCCGAGGACGAGGGCGGCGCCGAGTCCGCCCTCGTTCCACAGCAGGACGAAGTCCTCGTGGCCGCGGGCCGCGCCGAGCCGCTGTTCGGCGACGGCGACCAGGTTGACGTCGTTCTCGTACTCGACCGGCATCGGCAGCGCCGCCGCGAGGTCGTCGAGGAGTGCGGGGGTGTGCCAGCCGGGGAGGTGGGAGGCGTAGCGCAGCCGTCCGGTGGTGGGGTCGAAGGCGCCCGGGGTGGCGACGACCAGCCGCCGCACCTCGGCGCGGGTGAGTCCGGCGGCCTTGACCGCGCCGTCCAGCGCCTCGGTGACCTGCCGGACGACGCCTCCGGCCGGGGTGCGGCCGGGGGTGGGCAGCTCGTACGTGCCGACGGTGCGGCCGGTGAGGTCGGCGACGGCGGCGAGGATGCGCTCCGGGGTGACGTCCAGGCCGGCCGCGTGACCGGCCGCCGGATTCACGCCGTAGAGCTGGGCGTTGGGGCCGGGGCGGCCCTCGGTGGTGCCGGTGGCCAGGACCAGGCCCGCCGCCTCCAGCCGGGCCAGCAGCTGGGAGGCGGTCGGCTTGGAGAGGCCGGTGAGCTTGCCGATGCGGGTGCGCGAGAGGGGTCCGTGCGCCAGCAGCAGGTCCAGGGCCGCCCGGTCGTTCATGGCGCGCAGGACGCGCGGGGTGCCCGGCGTACCGGCGGTTCCTGCCATGGGGTCTGCACCTGCCTCTCAGCCGCCCAGCTTCTCAGTGATCGCGGAGGGAAGTCCACGTGGTCTCGCCCGCCACCACTGTTAGGAAAGTTTCCTGTTCGGTGGCAGGACGGTAGGCCGGGCGGCGCGGAGGCGTCAAGGGAGGGAGAACGAATCCGCCCCCGCGGCAACGGAGTCGTTACCTGCGGGGGCGGATG
Organism: Streptomyces sp. NPDC091281; assembly: GCF_044757425.1. NCBI lineage: Bacteria > Bacillati > Actinomycetota > Actinomycetes > Kitasatosporales > Streptomycetaceae > Streptomyces > Streptomyces sp. NPDC091281. The sequence goes on from NZ_JBIVUY010000001.1 coordinate 272,032, forward strand.
CGGGCGGGGTCGGGAGGGCGGCCGTTACTTGGCGGGGCCCGCGGGCGGGGTGAGGGGCGAGGCCGCCGCCGACTGCGGGGAGCCGGTGTTGGCGTAGACGGACGGCGCCGCCATGCCCGCCGTCGGGTCGGCCGGTTCCTCGGGGCCCACCGGGATCGGCGGGCCGCCCACGATGTCGATGTCGGCCTCGTCGAAGGCCTGCTTGATGCGCCAGCGCAGCTCGCGCTCGACCGTGAGGGCCTTGCCCGGCATGGTCTTCGCGGAGACCCGCACGATCATCGAGTCCAGCAGCACGCTGTCCAGGCCCAGCACCTCGATCGGACCCCAGAGCAGCTCGTTCCAGGGCTCCTCCTTGCTCATCCGCTCCGCGACCGCGCCGACGGTCCGCTTGACCTTGTCCAGGTCCTCGGTGGGCTTGACCACCACGTCGACCCCGGCCGTCGCCCAGCCCTGGGAGAGGTTCCCGATCCGCTTCACCTCGCCGTTGCGGACGTACCAGATCTCGCCGTTGTCGCCGCGCAGCTTGGTCACGCGCAGGCCGACCTCGATGACCTCGCCGGCGGCCACGCCCGCGTCGATCTGGTCGCCGACGCCGTACTGGTCCTCCAGGATCATGAAGACGCCGGAGAGGAAGTCGGTGACCAGGTTGCGGGCGCCGAAGCCGATCGCGACGCCCGCGACGCCCGCGGAGGCCAGCAGCGGGGCCAGGTTGATCTCGAAGGTGCCGAGGATCATCAGCCCGGCGGTGCCCAGGATCAGGAAGCTCGCCACCGAGCGCAGCACCGAGCCGATCGCCTGCGAACGCTGGCGGCGCCGCTCCACGTTCACCAGCAGCCCGCCGAGGGCCGTGCCGTCGACCGCCTGCACGGTGCGGTTCATCCGGTCTATCAGCTTGGTGATCGCCCGCCGCACCACCACCCGCAGGATCGCCGCGATCACCAGGATCAGCAGCACCCTGAGGCCGATCGCGAGCCACGTCGACCAGTTCTGCTCGACCCAGCTCGCGGCGTTGGTCGCGCTCTCCTGGGCGTCCTGGAGCGACGGGACCGTCACGGCGGTGGGGGAGTCCGAGGGGACCGGCGACGGCGACGGCGAGGGGCCGTCGGCCCGTAGGACGGCGGACAGGGACACGGCAGGTACCTCCAGGTGCTGCACCGCGGCTCCGGCACGGGCGGTCAGGTCGGAGAGATCGTCATGATCTCCAAGGTCACGAAAAGGTCACCGGAGGAGCGGAATCACCACACTAACGGGGCAGCGCGCGGCCCCGGCCCGGATCGGCCCCCCGAGAGACGGGCCTCACCCGCGACGCGCCGCCCGTCCTGCGCGGGAGCGGTGACGTGTGGTCGAAAACACTCCCGGCCCGTTACCGGCACATGGTGGCGCGCGGGGCGGGCCGGAGGGGAGACTGACCTCAGATCGTCCCGGCGCGAGCCACGCGCCGCCGACGCCCAAGGAGGCATCCGTGCCGCATGTCCTGGTCCTCAACGCGTCGTACGAGCCCCTCGGCGTCGTACCGCTCCGCCGCGCGCTCGTCCTCGTCCTGGAGAACAAAGCGGTCTCCCTGGAGGAATCCGGCGCCTTCCTGCACAGCGCGACCGTCACACTCCCCGCACCCAGCGTGGTCCGGCTCAAGCGGTTCGTCCGGGTTCCCTACCGCGGCCCCGTTCCGCTCACCCGCAGGGCGCTCTTCGCGCGCGACGGGGGCCGGTGCATGTACTGCGGTGGCGTCGCAACCAGCGTCGACCACGTCATCCCGCGCAGCCGCGGGGGCAAGCACGTCTGGGACAACGTCGTGGCGTCCTGCCGTCGCTGCAACCACGTCAAGGCCGACCGCCACCTCGTCGAGATCGGCTGGCGGCTGCGCCACAAACCCGCTCCGCCCTCCGGCCTGGCCTGGCGCATCATCGGGACGGGCCACAGGGACCCGCGCTGGCTGCCGTACTTGCAGCCGTACGGCGCGGACGACGCCCTGGCCCGGATCGACGGCATCTCCGCCTGACGATCCGGGCTTTTGCATGCCCCGTGGCCCGGCGCCACGGGGCGCTCCGTGCTGAGCCCCGCCCGGACCGCGCCCTTCGGGACGATCCGTCATGGAGACGGGCGGTATGTTCGGGTGGCAAATGTGACGAGATGCGCGTTCTCCCCCGTCCGGACGTCTGCCGCCGCGCCCACGGGGTAGGGCTGCGGTAGTCCGCCCGCCCCCCCGCCGGCGCCGCCCGCGACCCGTACGGCGACGCCGCCCCCGACCCCGAGGAGGTCACCGTGGCCGCACCCGCACGCCCCCTGCCCCCGGCCCCGTCCGAACGCCCGGCCCCGTCCGCCGCCCCGTCCGCCCGGCTGCCCCGGCCCCGCCCGGCCGCGTTCAGCGCGGAGGGCGCCCACGCCGAGGCCCCGCTCACCAGCGAGCCCCCGCTGCCCGACACCGAGCCCCTGACCAGCGAGCCCCCGCTCACCGGGGAGTCCCCGCTGACCAGCGAGGCCCCGCTGGACGCCGTGGACGCGCCGGACGCCCCGGACGGGCCCGTCGGCCCGGACTCCGGTGCCCCCGCCGCCGCGGACGCCGACCTCGTGAGGCCGTAGATGACCGCACCCCTCGACGAGGACCTGACCCGGCTCGCCGCGCTGCACGGGGTGGCCGTCTCCTACAACCCCTCCCCGGACCGCGTGGTCGAGGCCTCCCGCACCGCCGTCACCCGCGCCCTCGCCGCCCTCGGCGTCGACGCGGCCACCCCGGAGGCCACCCGCGCCGCCCTCGCCGCCGCGGACCGCGAACGGGCCGCACGACTGCTGCCGCCCACCCTCGTCGGCTGGACCGGCGAACCCGCGCCCGAGGCGCTGGCCGCGCTCCCCGACGGCACCCGCCTGCGGGTGGAGACCGAGCAGGGCGAGACCCGTACCTCCGCCGAGGGACTCCCGCCCGGCGTCCACACCCTCACCGCCACCACCCCCGACGGCCGCACCGGCCGCGCCCACCTCGTCGTCGCGCCGCCCCGGCTGCCCGCCCCCGACACCCGCTGCTGGGGCCTCCTCGTCCAGCTCTACTCCCTGCTCTCCCGCCGCTCCTGGGGCATGGGCGACCTCGGCGACCTCGCCGAGCTGACCGCCTGGGCCGGACGCACCCTCGGCGCCGGGTTCGTCCAGGTCAACCCCCTGCACGCGGCCGTCCCCGGCGCCCCCACCGACCCCTCCCCCTACCGGCCCTCCTCGCGCCGCTTCCCCGACCCCGTCCACCTGCGGGTGGAGGACGTCCCCGAGTTCGCGTACGTCGACGACCCCGCCCGGATGCGGAGCCTCCTGGAGCGGGCCGCCCTGCTGCGCGACACCGTCCTCGACAAGGGCGCCCTCATCGACCGCGACGCCGTCTGGGAACTCAAGCGCGAGGCGCTGGAACTGGTCGCCGCCGTCCCCCTCGGACCCGGCCGCCGCGCCGCCTACTGCGACTTCCTCGCCCGCGAGGGCCGGTCCCTGGAGGACCACGCCACCTGGTACGCCCTCGCCGAGGTGCACGGCCCCGACTGGCACACCTGGCCCGAGCCGCTGCGCGACCCGCGCTCCGCCGGGACCGCCCGCGCCCGCTCCGCCCTCATGGACCGGGTCGACCTCCACTCCCGGCTGGCCTGGCTCACCGACACCCAGCTCACCGCCGCCCAGCGCGCCGCCCGCGAGGCGGGCATGGCCGTCGGGATCGTCCACGACCTCGCCGTCGGCGTGCACCCCGGCGGCGCCGACGCCTGGGCGCAGCAGGAGTACTTCGCCGCCGGGATGTCGGTCGGCGCGCCCCCGGACGCCTTCAACGCGCGCGGCCAGGACTGGGGCCTGCCGCCCTGGCGCCCCGACCGGCTCGCCGCGTCCGGCTACGCCCCCTACCGGCACCTGCTGCGCGCCCTGTTCCGCCACACGGGCGCCCTGCGCATCGACCACGTCATGGGCCTGTTCCGCCTCTGGTGGGTCCCCCAGGGCGAACCGCCCACCGAGGGCACCTACGTCCGCTACGACGCCGAGGCCATGCTCGCGGTGCTGGTCCTGGAGGCCTCCCGCGCCGGGGCGGTGGTGATCGGGGAGGACCTCGGCACCGTCGAGCCCGGCGTGCGGGAGGCGCTGCGCGAGCGCGGCGTGCTCGGCACGTCCGTGCTCTGGTTCGAGCGGGACTGGGACGGCGACGGCCGCCCGCTGCCCCCGGACGCCTGGCGCTCCGACTGCCTGGCCACCGCCACCACCCACGACCTGCCGTCCACCGCCGCCCGCCTCACCGGCGAGCACGTCGGACTCCGCGACCGGCTGGGCCTGCTGACCCGCCCGCTCGCCGAGGAACGCGCGGAGGCCGCCGCCGACACGGGGGAGTGGCTGGAGGTGCTGACCCGGCTCGGTCTGCTGCACGGCGCGGGCGGCGGCGGGGACACCTCCTCGGAGGAGGCCGAGATCCAGGCCGTCCACCGCTTCCTGCTGCGCACCCCGGCCCGCATGGTCGGCGTCTGGCTCCCCGACGGAGTCGGCGACCGCCGCCCGCAGAACCTCCCCGGCACCTGGGACCAGTACCCCAACTGGCGCCTCCCGATCGCCGACCCGGACGGCCGCCCCGTCACCCTGGAGGACCTGGCGTCCTCCCCCCGGGTGCACGCGCTGCTGGAGGTGCTGCGGGCGGACGGGGGTCCCGCGCCGGAGGCGGCGGCGGACGGGTCCTGACACCGGGGGGCCACGCCCGGCGGGGGCCGTGCCGGGCCGCGCGGGGGTGCCGTACGGCACCCCGGACGCGCGGCTCGGGACGGCGTTCGCTAACTTGGCACCGTGGACAAGAAGAACGCCCTGCGCGCCGGCGCCCTGGCCGCCGGTACGACGCTGATGATGCTGCTCATGTCGTCCCCCGCGCTCGCGCTGACCCGCGACGACGGTGACGACCCCGGTCCGGGCCTGAGCGTCATCGAGACGCTGGGCCTCTTCGTGGTGGCCCCGATCGTGATCTTCGCGGTCATCGCCGGTCTGGTGTGGGTCCTGGACCGCTCCAAGGACCGGCACGACCCCACCTCCTCCAACATCGTGGTGAAGGGCGAGGCGCCCGCCGCCAAGGCCTGACCCCCGTCCCCAGCGCACCGTCCGAGGGCGCCGTCTCCAGAGCCGTACGCGTACGCGTCGTACGGTTCCGGGGGCGGCGCCCTCCGCCGTGCGCCGGGCCGCTCAGCGCTGTTCCGTCGTCCGGAGCAGTTCGCGCAGCAGGTCGGCCAGGACGGCGGCCCGTTCGGGGTCCAGCGCGGCGGTGAGCGCCTCCGCCTCGACGGCGAGGCCGAGCCCGACGGCCCGGTCGACCAGGTCCAGCCCCTCCTCGGTGAGGGTGACCCGCAGGCCCCGGCGGTCGTGCGGGTCGGGTGAGCGGCGCAGCAGCCCGGCCCGCTCCAGCTTGTCGAGGCGGCCGGTCATCCCGCCGGTGGTGAGCATCAGCGTGGCCGACAGTTCGCGCGGGGAGAGCGTGTAGGGCTCGCCCGTACGGCGCAGGGTGGCCAGGACGTCGAACTCGCCGCGCGCGATGCCGAGCGGGGCGTACGCCTTCTCGATGCGGTCGCCCATCGCGCGGGAGAGCCGGAAGACGCGGCCGAAGATCTCCATCGGGGCGGTGTCGAGGTCGGGGCGGACCGCCGACCACTGTCCGGCGATCGTGTCCACCGGGTCGGCCGGACCCCGCTGCTGCTCAGTACTCATGCGGGGAGTATCCGGGCCCGTCCGGTCGCCCGCAAGAAAGCGGGTCGATGGCCAGTGGGTCGGCAGCCAGTGGATCGGCGGACAGTGAATCGACGGCAAGTGACTTGACTGCAAGTAGCTTAGCGCTAAGCTAATGACGACCGAGCCAGAGCGCTGCCGGGCCGTACCGCCGCAGCCGCCCGTGAGAGGGGTGCCGGACATGAACCGGACCGCGACCGTCCTGCTCACCGCCGTCGCCCCCGTCTCCTGGGGCACCACCTACTACGTCACCACCGAACTCCTCCCGCCCGGCCGCCCCCTCTTCACCGCGCTGGTACGGGCCCTGGCCGCCGGGCTGCTGCTGCTCGCCGTGGCCAGGAAGCTGCCGCGCGGGATCTGGTGGGGGAAGGCGGCCGTGCTGGGCGCCCTCAACATCGGCGCCTTCTTCCCGCTGCTGTTCCTCGCCGCCTACCGCCTCCCCGGCGGCACCGCGGCCGTCGTCGGCTCCGTCGGCCCCCTGGTCGTCGCCGGGCTCTCCGTGCCGCTGCTGGGCCGCCGCCCCACCGTCCGCACCCTGCTCACCGGGGTCGCGGCCGTGGCCGGGGTCGGCCTGGTCGTGCTGCGGGCGGCCGGGGCGCTGGACACCGTCGGCCTGCTGGCGGCGCTCGCCTCCACCGTCTCCATGTCCACCGGGATCGTCCTCACCAAGCGGTGGGGCAGCCCCGCCGGGACCGGCCCGCTCGCCCTGGCCGCCTGGCAGCTCACCGCGGGCGGCCTGCTCGTCGCGCCGCTCGCCCTGCTCGCCGAGGGCGCCCCGCCCGCCCTGGACGCCCGCGCCGTCGCCGGATACCTCTACCTGACGCTCGCCGGGACCGCCGTCGCCTACTGGCTCTGGTTCCGCGGCATCGCCCGCCTCAGCGCCACCCAGGTCACCTTCCTCGCCCCGCTCTCCCCGCTCACCGCCGCCGTCGTCGGCTGGGCCGCCCTCGGCCAGGGCCTCACCGCCGTGCAACTTCTCGGCATGGCACTGGCGTTCGGCGCCACCGTCGCCGGACAGCTCCCCGGCCGCCGCCCGGCGGCCACCGCGCCCCCGGCCGGGCCCGCCGTCACCCCCGCCGCCGTGCCGGTCGCCGCCGGGCGCGGGCGCGCCGGAACGTCGTCGCCCCGCGCCGCACTCCCGTGGAAGGATGGCGCAACCCACCCATAACGAGGAGATGACCGCGTGCCTGGCACAAACCTGACTCGCGAAGAGGCGCGGCAGCGGGCGAAGCTGCTCACCGTTGACTCGTACGAGATCGATCTCGACCTCTCCGGAGCGCAGGGCGAGGGCGGCACCTACCGGTCCGTGACCACGGTGCGCTTCGACGTCGCGGAGAAGGGCGCCGCGTCCTTCATCGACCTGGTCGCGCCCACCGTCCACGAGGTGACCCTCAACGGCGACGCCCTCGACCCGGCCGAGGTCTTCGCCGACTCCCGGATCGCGCTGCCCGGCCTGCTCGACGGCCGCAACGTCCTGCGCGTCGTCGCCGACTGCGCCTACACCAACACCGGTGAGGGCCTGCACCGGTTCGTCGACCCAGTCGACGAACAGGCCTACCTCTACACGCAGTTCGAGGTGCCCGACGCCCGCCGCGTCTTCGCCTCCTTCGAGCAGCCCGACCTCAAGGCCACCTTCGCGTTCCGGGTGAAGGCCCCGTCCGGCTGGACCGTGATCTCCAACTCCCCGACGCCCGAACCCAAGGACGACGTCTGGGAGTTCGCGCCGACCCCGCGGATCTCCACGTACATCACCGCGCTCATCGTCGGCCCGTACCACTCCGTGCACAGCGTCTACGAGAAGGACGGGCAGAGCGTCCCGCTCGGCATCTACTGCCGTCCCTCGCTCGCCGAACACCTCGACTCCGACGCCATCTTCGAGGTCACCCGCCAGGGCTTCGACTGGTTCCAGGAGAAGTTCGACTACGCGTACCCGTTCGAGAAGTACGACCAGCTCTTCGTCCCCGAGTTCAACGCGGGCGCCATGGAGAACGCGGGCGCGGTCACCATCCGCGACCAGTACGTCTTCCGCTCCAAGGTGACGGACGCCGCGTACGAGCTGCGTGCCGAGACGATCCTGCACGAGCTGGCCCACATGTGGTTCGGCGACCTGGTCACCATGGAGTGGTGGAACGACCTCTGGCTCAACGAGTCGTTCGCCACCTACACCTCCATCGCCTGCCAGGCCTACGCCCCCGGCAGCCGCTGGCCGCACTCCTGGACCACCTTCGCCAACTCCATGAAGACGTGGGCCTACCGGCAGGACCAGCTGCCCTCCACGCACCCGATCATGGCGGAGATCAACGACCTCGACGACGTCCTGGTCAACTTCGACGGCATCACCTACGCCAAGGGCGCCTCCGTCCTCAAGCAGCTCGTCGCCTACGTCGGCATCGACGCGTTCTTCCAGGGCGTCCAGGCCTACTTCAAGGCCCACGCCTTCGGCAACACCCGCCTCTCCGACCTCCTCGGCGCCCTGGAGCGGACCTCCGGCCGTGATCTGAAGGCCTGGTCGAAGGCGTGGCTGGAGACCGCCGGCATCAACGTCCTGCGCCCCGAGATCGAGACCGACGAGCAGGGCGTCATCACCGGCTTCGCGGTCCGCCAGGAGGCCCCCGCGCTGCCCGCGGGCGCCAAGGGCGAGCCCACCCTGCGCCCGCACCGCATCGCCGTCGGCTTCTACGACCTCGACGCCGACGGCCGCCTGGTGCGCGGCGAGCGCGTCGAGCTGGACGTGGACGGCGAGCTGACCGCCGTACCGCAGCTCACCGGCAAGCCCCGCCCGGCCGTCGTCCTCCTCAACGACGACGACCTGTCGTACGCCAAGGTCCGCCTCGACCCCGCCTCGCTCGCCTTCGTCACCGACCACCTCGGCGACTTCGCGGAGTCCCTGCCGCGCGCGCTGTGCTGGGCCTCGGCCTGGGACATGACCCGCGACGCCGAACTCCCCACCCGCGACTACCTGTCGCTGGTGCTGTCCGGCATCGGCAAGGAGTCCGACATCGGCGTCGTGCAGTCGCTGCACCGCCAGGTCAAGCTCGCCCTCGACCTGTACGCCGACCCCACCGCCCGCGAGGCCCTGCTCACCCGCTGGACCGACGCCACCCTCGCCCATCTGCGGTCCGCCGAGGCGGGCGGCGACCACCAGCTGGCCTGGGCGCGCGCCTTCGCGGCCACCGCCCGCACCCCCGAGCAGCTCGACCTGCTGGAGGCGCTGCTGGACGGCTCGCAGACCGTCGAGGGCCTCGCCGTCGACACCGAGCTGCGCTGGTCGTTCGTGCAGCGGCTCGCCGCGGTCGGCCGCTTCGACGAGGCGGAGATCGCCGCCGAGTACGAGCGCGACCGCACCGCCGCGGGGGAGCGGCACGCGGCGACCGCCCGCGCCGCCCGCCCCACGGAGGAGGCGAAGGAGGAGGCCTGGGCGCAGGTCGTCGAGTCCGACAAGCTGCCCAACGCCGTCCAGGAGGCCGTCATCGGCGGCTTCGTGCAGACCGACCAGCGCGAGCTGCTCGCGGCGTACACGGACCGCTACTTCGACGCCCTGAAGGGCGTCTGGGACGCGCGCTCGCACGAGATCGCCCAGCAGATCGCGGTCGGCCTCTACCCGGCGCTCCAGGTCTCCGAGGAGACCCTCCGCAAGACGGACGCCTGGCTGACCTCCGCCGAGCCCAACGCGGCCCTGCGGCGCCTGGTCGCCGAGGCCCGTTCCGGCGTGGAGCGCGCCCTGCGCGCCCAGGCGGCGGACGCGCGCTAGGCGCCCCGTCGTACGCGGCACGCGGCACGCGGTGACGTGAGGGGCGCCCGGTTCCGGCCGGGCGCCCCTCACGCGTGCCGGGGGGCCGTGCGGGGACGGTTCACAGGCGGGGCGGCAGGCCGAAGGCCGGAAGCAGGTGCGGCTCGAAGGACGTGATGCGGGTGACGCGGTCGTCCGCCACGCTCAGCACGACGAAGGCCTCCGCGCGGTGCACGGCGGTACCGGTGCGGCGGACGTAGATCCCGGCGGCGGGCCGCCCGTTGGCGCGGGTGGGGCGGTGCAGACGGTGGCCGGGGTAGGCGGGGGACGCCGGGTCCAGGGCCGGGCGGAGGAAGGCGAGGACCGCCTCCCGGCCCGCGCACCACCAGCGGTTCGGCGGCGCCGTCAGCAGGACGTCCTCGGCGAGCAGCCCGCCCAGCGCCGCGAGGTCGCCCGCCTCGGCGGCGGCCGTGTAGCGGGCCAGCACCGCGTCCCCGCCGGAGGCCGGTCCCGGGACGCCGTCCGGCAGCAGCGCGCGCAGCGCGGGCCGGGCCCGCAGCAGCGCGCTCTCCAGCGCGTCCGGCGTCATGTCCAGCGCCTCGGCGGTCCGCGCGGGCGACAGCGCCAGCACGTCCCGCAGCAGCAGCGCGGCCCTTTGCCGGGGCGGGAGTTGCTGGAGCGCCACGACCGCGGCCAGCCCCAGCGGACCGCGCGGCACCACGCCCTCCCCGGTCGCCTCCCCGCCGTCCCCCACCTCGAACGCGCCGTCGTCGGGCGGGAGTTCGGCGTCCGGGTACGGCTGGAGCCAGGCCACCCGCGTCGGTGCCTCACCGGAGCCCCGGCCGAAGCCGGGCAGCGCGTCGTAGGCGTGCGGGCGGCGCGCGGTACGGCGCTGGAGGTCCAGGCAGGCGGCCGTAGCCATCCGGTACAGCCAGGCGCCCAACTCCCCGCCCGTGAAGGTGTCCCGGGCCCGCCAGGCCCGCAGGAACGTCTCCCGCACCAGGTCCTCGGCGTCGTCCCAGGAGCCGGTCATCCGGTAGCAGTGCGCCCGGACCGCCCGCCGGTGCGGCTCGGTCAGCGCGGCGAACGCCAGCCCGTCGCAGGGGAGTCCGCCCGCCGTCACCGCCGTGGGCGCCACCCGCGCGGCCTCCGGGACGGGACCGCCGTACTCCTCCTCGTCGTCCGCCGCCGTGTCCCGCGCCGTACGGACCATCCGGCCCAGCCGCTCCACCGCCGCCGCCAGCTCCGCCACCGAGGGCTCCGTGGCCGACAGTTGACGGGCCGTCACTTCCGTGGCGAGCCTGCCTATCTCCTCGGCGAGCCGCGCCGCGCTCACCGCCTCCCGGTCGTGACCGGCGGGCCGGTCGGGCGGCGGGGGCCCCTGGTCGGGACAGGACGCTGCGGCGGCCGAGACCACGGGCACCTCCGGAAGTTGAGACCGAGACGACCGTACGCCGGATCACCGCGCCGCAGACCCACGAAGACGGAGTTGTCATGATCCGTGCCGTGGCCAGGAATTCCCCTTCCGGCTGTCCGTCGTCCCCCCGCCCGAAACCCGGACGCGCGACGGCCCGGCCGCGGCGCGCCACGCCACGACCGGGCCGTCCCGTACGACGGGTCCCGCCCGCCGGGTCAGCCGCGCAGTTCGTCGGCGACCAGTTCCGCGATCTGCACCGCGTTCAGGGCCGCGCCCTTGCGGAGGTTGTCGTTGGAGACGAACAGGGCGAGGCCGTGCTCCACCGTCTCGTCCTCGCGGATGCGGCCCACGAAGGAGGGGTCCTGGCCGGCCGCCTGGAGCGGGGTCGGGATGTCGGTGAGGACGACACCCGGCGCCTCGCCCAGCAGCTCGGTCGCGCGGGCGGCGCTGATCGGGCGGGCGAAGCGGGCGTTGACCTGGAGGGAGTGCCCGGAGAACACCGGCACCCGCACACAGGTGCCGGACACCTTGAGGTCCGGGATCTCCAGGATCTTGCGGGACTCGTGGCGGAGCTTCTGCTCCTCGTCGGTCTCGTTCAGCCCGTCGTCGACGACGGAGCCCGCGAGGGGGACCACGTTGAAGGCGATCGGCCGCTGGTAGACCCGCGGCTCCGGGAAGTCGACGGCCTGCCCGTCGTGCGTCAGCTTCTCGGCGTCCGCGACGACCTTCTGCGCCTGCCCGTGCAGCTCGGCGACGCCCGCGACACCCGAGCCGGACACCGCCTGGTAGGTGGCGACCACCAGCGCCTCCAGGCCCGCCTCGGCGTGCAGGGGGCGCAGCACCGGCATCGCGGCCATCGTCGTGCAGTTCGGGTTGGCGATGATGCCCTTGGGGCGGTCCGCGATCGCGTGCGGGTTCACCTCGGAGACGACGAGGGGGACCTCGGGGTCCTTGCGCCAGGCGGAGGAGTTGTCGATCACGACGGCGCCCTGCGCGGCGACCTTCTCGGCCAGCGCCCGCGAGGTCGCGCCGCCCGCCGAGAACAGCACGATGTCCAGGCCGGAGTAGTCGGCGGTCGCCGCGTCCTCCACCGTCACGCCGTCCAGCACCGAGCCCGCCGACCGGGCCGAGGCGAACAGCCGCAGCTCCGTGACCGGGAAGTTCCGCTCCGTGAGGATCCTGCGCATGACCGTGCCGACCTGACCGGTGGCTCCGACGATTCCGACCCTCACGGTGACTCCTTCTGGGCTTTCCTGCATGTGTGCGGCCTTTCCATCATGCGGCTGACCCAGGTCCGCCTGTCCAATCCTTTGCGTCCGCCGGGTGCCGCACCCCCGGACAGGGACACCACCACCGCCCGACCGGTTCCGGAAATGTCCGCCCGCACCGCCCCCGAGGTGCAGGAATTCGCCCGGCACCCCACCCGCACCGCAAGCTGTGCTGCCCTCACGCGACGGTGTGACGTACGCCTCCGTGGAGAAAGTCCGTCCCCGCGGCGAACGTTTCCACGTGTCCCGGCGTCGTAGGAGGGACGCGGGGAGGGAGAGGTGCCGGTGCTGCGGAGACGGGGGCGCTGCGGGGCGGGGGAGGACACCGGGCACGGTGACCCCCTCGACGCGGCCCAGGAACGCCGGGTGCGGGCGGTGCTCGCGCTGGGCGGGGTGGCGCAGGCGGACCTGCCGGACGGGGTGCAGCAGGTCCGCCTGCGGCTGCTGGAGCGGGCCGCTCGGGGCCACGAGGCGCCGCGGGACGTGTCGGCGTGGGCGGCGGTCGTCGCCTCGAATCTCGCCATGGACTGGCACCGGGCCAGGCGCCGCCAGGAGCGGCTCGGTGAGCGGCTCGCCTCGCTGCGCCAGCACGCGCACCCCTCGGGGGAGGACAGCAGCGTGCTCTCCCTCGCCGTCGCGCGGGGGCTGGACGACCTGCCCGACGCCCAGCGGCAGGTGGTCGTCCTGCGGTTCTACGCCGACCTGCCGGTGCGCTCGATAGCCGAGGAGCTGGGCGTCCCCGAGGGCACCGTCAAGAGCCGCCTGCACACGGCGGTCCGGGCGCTGCGCGCCCGCCTGCACGAGGACGAGGTGGTGTGACGTGACCGCCGACCGCGAACACGACCGCGAACACGCACCCAAGTACGACCCCGCACCTGACCCCGCACACGATGACGCATGCCGGTACGGCGACGGCGAGCCCGACGCCCTGATGGCCGCCCTCCTCGGCGAGCCCCTGTCCGGGGCCCGGCGGGCCGATCCCGCGCAGCGCGCCGCCCACCGGGCCGCCGCCGCCGACCTGGCCGTCCTGCGCGAGCAGCTCGGCCTGATCGCCGACGCCCTGACCGAGCCACCCGTACCGGAACCCGCACCCGCATCCGCGCCCGCGCGGGATCTCTTCGTCCCGCTCCCCGCCCGCCGCTCCCGCAGCCGCTTCCGGGCGGTCGTGCTGGGCGTGGCCGGGGTGGCCGCCGCCGGGTCGCTGTTCGTCGGCGGTGCCTGGCTGGTCGCCCACAGCGGCGGAGGCGCGGGCAGCGGGGTGGAGAGTTCCGCCGATCAGAAGGCCGACTCGGACGCCGGCGCCGGGGCCACCGCGGACTCCGCGTTCGCCGACCCCGGCTATCTGGCCTGCGCCCGGCTGGTGGTCGAGGGGGACGTGACCCACGTGGACCCGGTGCCGGGCCGCGACCGGTGGTCGGTGACGTTGCGCGTGACCCGTACGTACAAGCCGTCCACGGACGGCCGTGCCGAGGTCGCCTTCGTCATGGAGAGCGGCATGGACCCCCTGCTCGCGGCGGGCGACCACGTCCTGGTCGGCCTCCCGAGCGGGGCGGGCCCCGCCGACGCCCTGGCGGTGGGCCGGTCCGACGTCGACCGGGCCCGCGCGGAGCTGGCACGGACCCTGCCGCAGGCGCGGGACGTGCCCTGCGGGTGAGGCGGGGGAGCGCACCCGGACACGCCCGGACCTGCCCGGACACGCGGAAGGGGCGGGCGCCCGACCGGACGCCCGCCCCTCCGCGTGCCTACGCCGTCACGGCGTGACCTTCTCGATCGCCACGCTGCCGAGGCCCGCGACGGTGCCGCGCGCGTTCACCAGCTGGACCTGGCCGAAGAAGGCCCGGCCCTCGGGCGCCGGGGCGGCCGCGGTGACGGTCGCGGAGACCGTCGTCGAGGCGCCCGTGGCCAGCTTGACCGGGGTCGACTCGTCGACGCCGACCGTGCCGAGCGAGGACGAGAAGAACACGTCCAGGTAGTCGTACGCGGTCGAGCCCGACGGGACCGAGTAGCCCGCGACCTCGATGGTGTACGTACCGGCGGCGGGCGACGGGATGGAGACCGCCTCCTCCGAGTCGCCGTCGGCCTGCTGCGCGACCTGGTTGCCGGCCGCGTCGTACACGGTCAGGTCGAGGTCGGCCGCGGTGTCGGCGGTGCCGCCGATGGAGACGTCCAGGGACTTGGCGCCCGCGGGCACCTCGACCGTGGTGGTCTGGTTCTCGTGGTTCTGGATGGTCGGCCGGGCCGCCTTCGACGAACCGAGCGGGCCGCCGACGAGCTTGCCGTCGACCGGCGCGAAGTTGTTCGTCACCTTCCAGGAGACGGGGGCCGGGGTGCCGACCTTGGCCTCGGGGACGGTCACGGTCGCCGGGTCGAAGGACGCGCCGTAGACGGTGGCGTCCAGCTTGTACGGGTTGTCGAGCAGCGGCGAGGTGCGGCGCGACTCGACCTCGATCTCCCAGACGCCCGGCTGCGGGTTCTGGTACGAACGGGCGTCGGGGCGGCAGCCGTTGCCGTCGAGGTAGTTGTTGTAGCACTTGGTGGTGGCGCTGTCCTCGACGGCGACACCGTACGGGTGGATCGAGATGAACCGGGTCTGGCTCTTGTCCTTCAGCCCGCCGATGGCGACCTCGAAGGAGGTGGCGCCCTCGGGCACGGTCAGGAAGTAGTGCTCCGAGCTGTTGCGCTGGACGCTGCTCTTCGCGGAGAACGTGTGCTTGACCGGGGTCGAGACGACGACCGTGTTGAGGACCAGCGTGTCGATGCCCTCGGTGCGCGGGTCGTCGACCTCCAGCAGGGCGCTCTTGATGCCCGCGGACTTCGGCGACGCCTGGATCTTCACGGTGACCGGCTTGTTCAGCTCCAGCTTGACCTCGTCGGAGCCGAGGATGCGGAAGGTGCCGGCCGCGTTGTTCTCCAGGTGCAGCTCGTGGCGGATGGCCTTCGCGGCGCCCGTGGTGCGGGTGAGCGTCACGTCGTAGGTCTTCTTCTGACCCGCCTTCAGGCCGCCCTCACGGTCGTAGATGCCGGTGCCGAAGCCCGGCGTCTTGAGCGCGAAGTCGAGCGCGGTGTCGACCGGGGCCTTCACCGTGTACTGGTGGGCGGTGGCGCCCTTCTTGATGGACTTCCAGGCGTCGACGATGTTGATCGCGCCGGCGCCCTCCTCGTAGGCCTGGGTGCCCTTGATGTGGTCGGCGGTCGAGGTGAGCGCCGTCCGCAGGTTCGCGGGCGTCAGGTCGATGCCGCGCTGCTTGGCGGCGCTCAGCAGCAGCGCCGAGGCGCCCGCGGCCTGCGGGGAGGCCATCGAGGTGCCCTGGAGCATCGAGTAGCCGGCCGGGAGGGTGTAGCCCGCCTCGTTGACCGGGCCGCCGGGCAGCCAGGTCTGGGTGGTGTTGATGGCGGCGCCGGGGGCGACGAGGGTCGGCGTGAAGCCGCCGTCCTCACGCGGACCGCGCGAGGAGAAGGGCAGCAGCGCGTACTTCTTCGTCACCTGCGAGCCGTAGTTGGCGGCCCAGGTCTCCTTCGAGATGCCCGCGCCGACCGAGATGACCTTGTCGGCCAGGCCGGGGTCGCCGATGGTGTTGGCGCCGGGGCCCTCGTTGCCCGCGGAGATGACGAGCTGCACGCCGTAGGTGTCGATGAGGCGGGTGTACAGCTCGGCGCGCGCGTTGTTGCCGTCGTTGAGGCCCGGCAGGCCGCCGATCGACATGTTGACGATGTCGACGCCGCGGTTGACGACGAGGTCGATCATGCCCTCGGTGAGCGCGACGTTGGTGCAGCCGGGGCCGAAGACGCAGGCGCGCGAGGAGACGATCTTCGCGCCGGGGGCGGCGCCGTTCATCTTGCCGCCGAACAGGCCGTGCGCGGCGGTGATGCCCGCGACGTGGGTGCCGTGCTCGCTGGCGATGAGGCCGATGTTGACGAAGTCGGCCTTCTTGCCGACCCAGTCCCCGCCGTACGGGTCCATCGGGACGTCCTTGCGGATCTCCACGACGAAGGGCTGCCGCTCGGCGACGTCGGTCGCCGGGTCGTCGGTGCCGAACCAGCCGATCTGGTAGCCGTCCTTGTACGGCTTCATCGCGGTGTCGTCGCTGAAGTCGCCGTTGTTGTTGACGTCCACGGTGACCTTGCCGGAGGCGGCGTCGTACAGCACGCCCCAGGCGTCGGTGGTGTCGCCGTCGCGGTTGACGTCACCGGCGGCGTCGCCGCCCGCGGTGACCGACTCGCGGAAGAGGTTGACCGAGTAGTTCCCGGCGGGGGCGGTCCAGGTGCGGCCGCCGTAGGTGAAGCTGGGGCCCGCGACGGAGTTCGTCATGGCGCGCCAGCTGCCGTCGCCGTCCACGATCGGGTCGGTGGCGGTGACCCAGTCGACGATCTTGCGCTCGCCGGTGGTGGTCTTCTGCAGGGCGGGGTGCCCGAGGTCCACACCCGAGTCCAGGACACCGATGGTGATGCCCCGGCCGTCCGCCTTCGGGTTGCTCTTCACGAAGTCGACGGCGCCCGTCTCGAAGGACGGGTTGTACGGGTTCTCGGCCGGCGTCTTCCGGCTCGGCGCGGGGTACGTCTTCGCGCTGGCGCCGTGCTTGGCGCCCTTCGCGGTGTCGGCGGCCGGCGTCGGGTCGTCGAGGACGATCTCCTTGCGCAGGTCGATCGCCTGCACCGAGGACAGCTTGGCGGCGGCGGAGATGGCCGCGTCGGCCTTGGCCGTCGGGACGGTGGCGCGGACGTAGCCGAGCTTGTCGTAGGTGCGGCCCACGGAACCGCCCTTGACCGCGTCGAGCTGGTCGGCGACCTGCTCGGTGCCGCCCGGCGCGGTGGCGACCATCAGCGTGACGTTCTTGTCGCCGGAGGCCTTGGCGTCGGCGAGGAGGTCGGCGTCCTCCGAACCGAGCTTGTCGGCAGCGGACTTCACGACCGGGTCGGCGGCGGGGGCCTGGTCGGCGGAGAAGGCGAGGGGAATCGGACCGGCCGCGGACAGAGCGGCGACCAGGCCCGCGGCGACGGCTATGCGTGCCGCGCGTCTCGCGCCGGGTATCGGTTCGCGCTGGGGGGTGTGGGTCATCGGCATCCCTTGTTGGTAAAGGAACGAGCGTCACACGAGCGGGCCGGTCATGCCCGATCGCGATCGTTCGGAATGTGATCCCGGACGATCGCACAGCCTTGCCCAAGGGACAGATGTTTGGGGAGGGTTGACCCAATCGATATGAATCCATGGGGAAAACCCTCTACGGGACCCTGCGCAGGGGATGTCCCCCGGCCCGGTGCCGGTCACCGGTCCGGCCGCCCGCGAAACCCGCCTGCCGCGGCGGCCACGAACGGTTAACGTCGCGCTGTGCGCGAGAACTTGAGGGTGGCGGCCTACGCCGTGTGCGTCCGCGACGGACACCTCCTGCTGGCCCGCTCCCCGGCGCCCGACGGCACACCCGAGTGGGTGCTGCCCGGCGGCGGCATGGAGCACGGCGAGGACCCCCACGACACGGTCGTGCGGGAGCTGTTCGAGGAGACCGGCTACACGGTCGAGGTGACCGGCCTGCTCGGCGTGGACTCCGTCCGCCGCTCCTTCCCCCGCCGCGGCCTGCGCCGCCCCGTCGACCACCACGGCGTCCGCCTCCTCTACGAGGCCCGCGTGGCCGGCGGCGACCTGCGCCCCGAGACGGGCGGCTCCACCGACCTGGCCGCCTGGCACCCCCTCACCGAGGTCCCCGCCCTCACCCGCATCCCCCTCGTCGACACGGCCCTGACGCTGTGGCGGGAACGCCCGCCGTCGGGCCGGGCGGCGGACGCCCGGCGGGGCTGAGCGCGGGACGCCCGGCAGGGCTGAGCGCGGGACGCCCGGCAGGGCTGAGCGCGGGACGCCCGGCAGCGCCGGACACGCGGTGCGTCCGGGGCCGCGCCGACCGCCCCCGCTACCGACCGCACCCGCCACCGACCACCCCCGCTACCCCCGCACATGAACACCGGGTGACCCCCTCCGAGCCCGCGGGCGGGCGTCCGGCGGCGGGCCGGGGAGGGGGTGATCCACGTACGGGGATCGGTGTCGCGCGTTGCCGTCTCGTTCACGCGCGGGCCACCCCCGGTGCCGAGCATCCGAGGGAGCGGGACGTTCGCGGCAGCGACGGACCGCGCCACTCCGACGCGTCCGCACCCCGGGAGATCGCGCCATGTCGCGCACACGCTCTGTCACGGCCTCCGCGCTGGGGGTCCACCGCCGTTCCGTGCTCGCCGCCACCGCGGCCGTCTCCGTCGCCGCGGGCACCGGCTACGCCCTGCGCCCCACCGACAGCCAGGCCGCCCCCGCCCCGCCGCCCGGCACGGCCCCCACCCCGGCCGCCGTCCCCCGGCAGCCCGCCGCCCCGGCCCCCGCCCGTCCCGCGCCCTCCGCCCCCTACACCCGCGGCACCACCCTCGCGGCGGTCGCCGCCCCGCGCGGCGCCGCCACCGGGTTCCGGCGGCTCGGCAGCGCCCCCGGCTGGGCCCGCGTGGTCCGCGACGGCCTCGCCCCCGCCAAGTCCGGGCGCGCCCGCCGCCGTACGCCGCTCGCCGCGTTCGTCCAGCTCACCGACCTCCACCTGATCGACAGCCAGCACCCGCTGCGCCTGGAGTACCTGCGCGCCGCCAACCCGCTCGCCTGGCGGCCGCACGAGGCGCTCACCGTGCAGGGCGCCGTCGCCCTCGTCGAGCGGATCAACGCCCTGCGCACCGCGCCCGTCACCGGCGCCCCGCTCGGCTTCGCCGTCACCACCGGCGACAACACCGACAACAACGCCCACACCGAACTGGAGTGGTTCCTCACCGTGATGAGCGGCGGGACGATCACCCCCGACTCGGGCGACCCGCGCCGCTACGAGGGCGTCCAGAACAGCGGCCTGCCCCTGTACTGGCAGCCCGACTCCACCGCCCGCGACGCCTTCAAGCGGCGCGGCTTCCCCCACCTCGACGGCTTCCTCGCCGCCGCGACCCGCCCCGTCCGCAGCCCCGGCCTGAACCTGCCCTGGTACTCCACGGTCGGCAACCACGACTCCCTGCCGCTCGGCTGCTACGGCCACGGCGACTCCTGGCTCGCCGAGCACGCCGTCGGCGACCGCAAGCTGATGGAGCTGCCCGCCGCCGACGCGGCCCGCCTCCAGCAGGCCATCAGCGGCGCCCGCGACCCCCTCGGCCACGCCTTCCGCGACCTCCTCAAGGCGCACTCCCGCGCCATGCGCCCGATCACCCCGGACGAGCGCCGCGCCCCCTACACCCCGGCCGGACACCTCCGCGCCCACCTCGACCCGGCGTACCGGGGCCGCGGCCCCGTCGGACACGGCTACACCGCCGCCAACCTCGACCAGGGCACCCAGTACTACGCCTTCCGGATCGCCGACGACGTCATCGGCGTCAGCCTCGACACCACCGACCCGGGCGGCCACTACGACGGCTCGATCGGCGCGGCCCAACTGGCCTGGCTGGAGGCCACCCTGCGCGCCCACCGGGGCGAGTACGCGCTCGTCTTCAGCCACCACACCAGCACCAGCATGACCAACACCCGCCCCGACCCGGCCCGCCCCCGCGAACGCCGCCACGACGGCAAGGCCCTGCTCGCCGCCCTCGGCCGTCACCGCAACGTGCTGGCCTGGATCAACGGGCACATCCACCGCAACCGCATCGCCCCCCACCGCGGCAGCGGCGGCCACGCCTTCTGGGAAATCTCCACCGCCTCCCACGTGGAGTTCCCCCAACTCGCCCGGATCGTCGAGCTGGTGGACAACAAGGACGGCACCCTGTCCCTGCACACCACCCTCGTCGAGTCCGCCGCCCCCCACCGCACCGACTTCACCGACCTCTCCCAGACCGGCCTCGCCGCCCTCTACCGCGAACTCTCCGCCAACCACCGCGACGACGGCCCCCGCCTCTCCGGCGACCCGGACGACCGCAACACCGAACTCCTCCTGAGGAAGCCCTGACCCCGGCCCGGCGGCACCTACCGGGGCAGCACCACGACATACGCCGCCGGGTCCCGGTCACCCGACGCCATCAGCGCCGTCCGGACCACCGCCGCCTGCTGCTCCACCGCCTCCCGCAGCTTCCTCGGGGTGACGTACACGACGGTGATGCCGAGCCGTTCCAGCAGCTCCCGCTTGCGGACGTACTCCGACCAGAGGGCGTCCTCCTCGTCCTCGGTGCGCGCGCCGTCCCGCGGGTCCGGGCGCCCGCCGGGGCGGGGCGCCCGCGTGTCCAGCTCCACGGCCACCGCCTGCTCGGGCCAGTAGGCGTCCACCCCGCCGAGGTGCGGGCCGCCCGGCAGCCGCAGGTCGACGTTCCACACCGGGTCCGGCAGCCCGTGCTCGCGCACCATCCCGTACAGCCGGTCCTCCGCGATCATCCGGCCCTCGGCCAGCAGCGCGTCCACCGCGTCCACCACGTGCGGCCGCCCCAGCAGCTTGGCCTGGCTCAACTCCCGTACCACCGACGTCGGTTCGCAGTGGCCGCCGCGCACCGCCTCCGACAGCAGCCGCCGGACCGTCGCGGCGTCGGTGAGCCGCGCGACCGCGTCCGCGAGGGCGCGCGGCACCGGCGCCACCGGGACGCCGGTGATCTCCTCCGGGTCCGGCATCAGCGGGGTGCGCACCACGTGCGCGAAGCCCGTCGAGCGCAGCCGGCGCAGCCGGGGCACGAGGACGTCGATCCGCTCCAGGGCGAGCAGCGCGGGCGTCGCGGCGAAGCCGTGCAGGGTGAGCGCGGCGAGGCCGGTGATCATCGCCTCGCGGTACACCGGCCGGTGCGGGCCGCCCGCCTCCGGCTGGACCGGCACGGCGGGCGCCGACGCGGGGCGGGCCGCGTACAGCAGGGTGGCGTGCAGCCGCTCCTCGCTGGTCGGCGGGCCCGCGTGCAGGAGGTGCACGCCCGGCAGGAGCTGCTGCCAGGGGCCGCCGGACCGGCTCTGCTCGGCGGCCTCGGCGGGGGAGACGCCGTGCGCCCGGAGCTGAGCGGTGGTCAGGACGCGGCGCTGCACGTCCGACAGGTGACGCAGGGGGCGGGGGGAGGCCGGGGGGAGCGGCGTGTTGTGGTTCATGACCGGGAGGTTCCCGTGTCCGGAGCGCCCGGTAACCGCTGTTACACGCTCGTCGACAAAGCCGGACAAGCTCGCCCTAAAGGACGGGCGTTCGGATGCCGAGGAGGGGCCGAAAACCGCTGGTCCCTCCGGTGGGCGTCCGGGGTTACGGTTCCGATTGACTGAATTCCGTAACGGTCACGGACCGCCGGACCTCAGGCCAAAGCTCGGCCCGAAGTCCGGGAACCGGTACGACTATCAGCCCCGTTGTGCCTGGTCGGCGCCCGAACCCGACCACGAACCCGACCCCGCGTCCGACCCCGCGCCGGAGCCCGCGCTCACGCCCGTCCCCGCCGCCGCGTCGCACGCCTGCCCCCGCAGCTCGCGCGCCAGGTCGTCCCGCGCCTCCAGCACGAGCCGCCGCAGCGCGGGCGGCGCCGAGGCGTGCGCGGCGAGCCACGCGTCCGTCGCCTCCAGCGTGGCGGGACTGTCCTGGAGCCCCGGGAACAGCCCCCGCACGATGTGCATCGCGATCTGGATGGACCGCTCCTCCCAGATCCGCCCGATCACCGCGAAGTACGGCTCCGCGTACGGCGCGAGGAGGTCGCGCCGGGACGGCTGCTGGAAGCCGGAGAGGGTCGCCTCCACCAGCGCGTTGGAGAGCGCGTCCGACTCCACGAGCTGCGCCCAGGCCTGCGCCTTGACCGCCGCCGAGGGCCGGGCGGCCAGGCAGCGCACCTGGTGGCGGCGGCCGGACGCGGTGTCGTCGCGGGCCAGTTCGGCGGCGAGCGCCGCCTCGTCCGCGACCCCGTGCGCGGCCAGCGGCTCCAGGAACGCCCAGCGCAGCTCCTGGTCGACGTCCAGGCCGTCGATCTTCGCGGTGCCGTCCAGCAGCCCCTGGAGCAGCTCCAGTTCGGCCGGCCCGGACGCCACCGAGGCGAGGAACCGGGCCCAGGCCAGCTGGTGCTCACCGCCCGGCTCGGCCGCCCGCAGCTCCCGCAGCGCGCCCTCGGCGACGAGCCGTTCGCCGGCCGGCCGCCAGTCGGGGGCCGCGTAGTGGGTGAGTGCCGAACCGGCCCACGCGTGCAGCATCTGGAGCACGCCGATGTCGGACTCGCGGCCCGCGAACCGCAGCACCAGGCCGACGAAGTCCCGCGCGGGCAGCAGCGCGTCCCGGGTCAGGTTCCACAGCGCGGACCAGCACAGCGCCCGCGCCAGCGGGTCGGTGAGGTCCCCGAGGCCCTCCTTGAGGGTCTCCAGCGAGCCCGCGTCGAAGCGGATCTTGCAGTACGTCAGGTCGTCGTCGTTGACCAGCACCAGGTCCGGCGCCGCCGCGCCCGCCAGCTCCGCGACCAGGGTGCGCGGCCCGTCCACGTCGGTCTCGGCGCGCGCGTACCGCTCCAGCGCGCCGCCCTCCGTGCGCCGGTACAGGCCGATCGCGATCCGGTGCGGGCGCAGCTCGGGGTGCGACTCGGCGGCCTCCTGCACGACCGCCAGTTCGTCGACGGTGCCGTCGGCGGCGAGCAGCACCTGCGGGGTGAGGGAGTTGACCCCGGCCGTCTGGAGCCAGGACCGCGCCCAGGCGGCCATGTCCCGGCCGCTGGTCTCGCCGAGCACCGCCAGCAGGTCCGCGAGGCGCGTGTTGCCATAGGCGTGCCGCTTGAAGTAGCGGCGGGCGCCCTCCAGGAAGGCGTCCTGCCCGGCGTACGCGACGAGCTGCTTGAGGACGGAGGCGCCCTTGGCGTAGGTGATGCCGTCGAAGTTGAGCTTGGCGTCCTGGAGGTCGCGGATGTCGGCCGTGACGGGGTGCGTCGAGGGGAGCTGGTCGGCGCGGTAGGCCCAGGACTTGCGGCGGTTGGCGAAGGTGATCCAGGCGTCCCGGAAGCGGGTCGCGCCGACGTTGGCGAAGGTGCCCATGAAGTCGGCGAAGGACTCCTTCAGCCACAGGTCGTCCCACCACACCATGGTGACGAGGTCCCCGAACCACATGTGCGCCATCTCGTGCAGGATGACGTTGGCCCGCGCCTCGTACGACGCGCGCGTGACCCGCCCCCGGAAGATGTACTCCTCCCGGAAGGTCACCAGCCCCGGGTTCTCCATCGCGCCGAGGTTGTACTCGGGCACGAACGCCTGGTCGTACTTGCCGAAGGGGTACGGGTAGTCGAAGTGCTCGTGGAAGAAGTCCAGGCCCTGCTTGGTCAGCAGGAACACGTCGTCGGCGTCGAAGTGCGGCGCGAGCCCCTTGCGGCACAGCGCGCCGAGCGGGATCTCCAGCGTGGTGCCGTCCCCGAGGTCACGGGTGTAGGAGTCGGTGACGTAGTGGTAGGGACCGGCCACCACGCACGTGATGTACGTCGAGATCGGCTTGGTCTCCGCGAACCGCCACACGCCGTCGGTCCGGTCCCCGGCGCCGTTGCTCCACACCGTCCACTCCTCGGGCGCGCGCACCTCGAAGCGGAACGG
This sequence comes from Streptomyces sp. NPDC091281, assembly GCF_044757425.1. NCBI lineage: Bacteria > Bacillati > Actinomycetota > Actinomycetes > Kitasatosporales > Streptomycetaceae > Streptomyces > Streptomyces sp. NPDC091281. The sequence continues at coordinate 295,644 of NZ_JBIVUY010000001.1, forward strand.
GGCCTTGAGGTCGGGCTGCTCGAAGTTCGCGAAGACGCGGCGCGCGTCGGCGGGCTCGTACTGGGTGTAGAGGTAGACCTCGCCGTCCTCGGGGTCGACGAAGCGGTGCAGGCCCTCACCGGTCCGCGAGTAGGCGCACCGCGCGTCCACGACCAGCTCGTTGTCGGCGGCCAGGTCGTCGAGCCGGATACGGGCGCCGTCGAAGACCTCGCCGGGGTCGAGGTCGCGGCCGTTGAGCGAGACGGCGGTGACGCTCGGGGCGATCAGGTCGGCGAAGCTGGACGCGCCCGGCTCGTTGCAGCGGAAGCGGATCGTGGTGACCGAGCGGAACGTGCGCGTCCCGCCGTCCGCCCCGCCGTCCGTCCCGCCTTCCGTGTTCCCGTCACCGACCGCCGAGCGCACGTCCAGGGACACGTCGTACCCGTCGACGGACAGCAGGGCGGCCCGCTCCCGGGCCTCGTCGCGGGACAGGTTCTCACCGGGCACGGGCGGTACTCCCTCGATGCGGCTGCGCATGGCTGTGGACAGCACCGATCCTGCCATGTGCCCCTGACCGCGCACACCGGGGAATGGCTCGCGCCGGGCGGGCGTTCTCGCCGGAAAAGGTTCCGCCTGAGGAGAGACATGTCGCAGAAGACCCCCGTCGACTTCTGGTTCGACCCGCTGTGCCCCTGGGCCTGGATGACCTCCCGCTGGGTGCTGGAAGTGGAGAAGGTCCGGGACATCGAGGTCCGCTGGCATGTGATGAGCCTGGCCGTGCTGAACGAGGACCGGATCGACGAGCTGCCCGAGGAGTACCGGGACATGCTCGCCACCAAGGCGTGGAAGCCGGTCCGGGTGGCCGTGGCCGCCGCCCAGAAGCACGGCGCCGACGTCCTCGGCCCGCTCTACACGGCGCTCGGCACCCGCTTCCACAACAACGGCGAGGGCCCGACCCTGGAGGCCATCGCGGGCGCCCTGGCCGACGCGGGCCTGCCCGCCGACCTCATCGACTACGCCGAGCAGGACGACTTCGCGTACGAGGCCGAGCTGCGCGCCTCGCACAAGGAGGGCATCGACAAGGTCGGCCAGGAGGTCGGCACCCCGGTGATCGCGCTGCCCGGCGCCGACGGCGAGCAGATCGCCTTCTTCGGCCCGGTCGTCACCCCCGCCCCGAAGGGCGAGGACGCCGCCCGCCTGTGGGACGGCACCGTCGCGGTCGCCTCCGTCCCCGGCTTCTACGAGATCAAGCGCACCCGCACCAAGGGCCCGGACTTCAGCAACCTCTGAGCCCCGCACGGCGACCCCGCCCGGCACACAGGAGACCCCCGCGAGTCACGTCCTCGCGGGGGTCTCCCTCATTCCGCCCGCCGCCGTGAAGGGTGAGAAGACGATCACGAGGCGGGACGATCACGAGGCGGGACGATCGGGGGGCTGCGCGGCCGCCCAGCCGAACCTCTTATTGCGTATGGGTTGCAACTACACGCTAGCAACAAAAGAGCGCTGAGGGGTGGCCGGTCCCAGGGGAGAGGCATCCACGTGTCGGCACGCGGCAGGGTCTCCAGGTCTCCGCCCGCCGGTCCGTCCCCTCGCGTGCGACCGCGCCCGGGCGGCGGGGAAATTGGCCGAACCCTACAGTCGGTCCCTGACGCCCCGTCGGCAGCGTCCACCGCCCGCTCCGTGACCAGGGTCACGTCGTAGCAGGTGGCGGGCAGGTGTAAGCGCCCGGCTTTGTCAGGAGCCCACCAAGGGCGGGCCCGCCCGTTTGTCCACGGCTGACGGTGATCGCCGTACGGGCCCTGGGATAGCGTCGCCGTGTCCCCGAACCGCCCCTAGCCCGCGGAGTCCCTCATGAGCACCGCCGCCGCCCTTCCCGCTCGCCCCGGTCAGGTCCTCGCCGACCTCCTGCCGGCCTCCCGTGTCCGGGACGTCGCGCTCGTGCTCGGCGGTGCCGCGCTCACCGGCGTCGCCGCCCAGATCGCGGTCCCCGTCCCCGGCTCCCCGGTGCCGGTGACCGGCCAGACCTTCGCCGCGCTGCTGGTCGGCACCGCGCTCGGCGCCCGCCGCGGCCTGCTCTCCCTCGCGCTGTACGCGCTCGTCGGCGTCGCGGGCGTGCCGTGGTTCGCGGAGGGCGGCTCCGGCGCGGGCGCGGTCTCCTTCGGCTACGTCCTCGGCATGGTCCTCGCCTCGGCCGCCGTCGGCGCCCTCGCCCGCCGGGGCGCGGACCGCTCGGTGCTGCGGATGGCGGGCGCGATGCTGCTCGGCGAGGCGATCATCTACGCCGTCGGCGTCCCGTACCTCGCCTACGCGGCCGACATGAGCGCGTCCGCCGCGATCGCGGCCGGGCTCACCCCGTTCCTGATCGGCGACGCCCTCAAGGCGGCCCTGGCGATGGGGCTGCTCCCGGCCGTGTGGAAGCTGGTCCGTCGCTGAGGCGTCCCGCACCCGCGCCGGACGCGGAAGGGGCCCGTCGCCACCGTGGTGCTCACGGTGGCGACGGGCCCCTTCCGGGCGTCCGGGGTGATGACTAGCGGACCGAGTCGGTCGCGCGCTCCCGGTCGCCGGTCCGGCCGCGCTGCCGGACGAAGGCGACGACGAGGACGACCGCCGCGACCAGCAGCGACAGCAGCACCGTCTTGCGGCCGTCGTGCTCGGTGTCGGTGAGCATGTAGCCGAGGACGAACACGATCAGCCCGGCCGCCGCCCAGGTCAGATACGGGTACAGCCACATCCGCACGACGAGCTTCTCCGGCGCCTCCGCCTCGATGATCTTCCGCATCCGCAGCTGCGAGAAGCAGATGACCAGCCACACGAACAGGGCCACCGCGCCACTGGAGTTGACCAGGAAGAGGAAGACCGAGTCCGGGAACTTGTAGTTGAAGAAGACGGCGACGAAGCCGAACACCACGGACGCGATGATCGCGTTCATCGGCACGCCCCGCGAGGTGGTCCGGGCGAACGCCTTCGGCGCGTCCCCGCGCTCACCGAGCGAGAAGGCCATGCGGGAGGCCGTGTAGAGGCCGGAGTTGAGGCAGGACAGCACCGAGGTCAGCACGATGAAGTTCATGATCTGACCGGCGTTGCCGATGCCGAGGGAGTCGAGGGCGGCCACGTAGGAGCCGTCCTCCTTGATGGCCGGGTCGTCCCAGGGCAGCAGCGTCACGACGACGAGGATCGAGCCGAGGTAGAAGACGCCGATCCGCCAGATGATGCTGTTGGTCGACTTGGTGACCGCGCGCTGCGGGTCCTCGGACTCACCGGCCGCCAGGGTGGCGATCTCGCTGCCCATGAAGGAGAAGACGACGAGCAGCACACCGGTCAGGATGGCGCCGGGCCCGTTGGGCAGGAAACCGCCGTGGTCGACGAGGTTGCCGAACCCGGCCTTGTCGGTGTCCGCGCCCGGCAGCACCCCGAACACGGCGAGCCCGCCGACGACGATGAACGCGCCGATGGCGACGACCTTGATCCCGGCGAACCAGAACTCGAACTCGCCGTAGGAGCCGACCGAGACGAGGTTGGTCGCGGTCAGCACCACCATCACGATGAGCGCCCAGCCCCACTGCGGGACGGCCGGTATCCACGACTCCAGGATCGCGGCGCCCGCGGTCGCCTCCACGGCGAGGACGACGACCCAGAAGAACCAGTACAGCCAGCCGATGGAGAACCCGGCCCAGGGGCCGAGCGCGCGGTCGGCGTGCGCGGAGAACGAACCCGAGGTCGGGTTGGCCGCGGACATCTCGCCCAGCATCCGCATCACCAGCACCACGAGCGTGCCGACGAGGGCGTACGAGAGGAGGATGCCGGGGCCCGCGGTGGCGATGCCCGTGCTGGAACCGACGAAGAGGCCGGCGCCGATGACACCGCCGATGGCGATCATCGACAGATGGCGGTTCTTGAGACCCGCCTGGAGCCCGGTGCCGGACCCGGGTTCTCCGGGGTCCTGACCGGGTTTCGTCAGAGTCGGCTGCGAAGTCATGAGGAGGGATTTCCTTTGCGCCGCGTGGGGGTGTCTCCCGTACGAGCGGTGTACGGGTCGTACGGGGGCCGTACGAGCCGGTCCAGTGAATCGGAGGTATATGGATTGGGAAACCTTTGAATCCAGATCGTTACTTGAGGTTCCCCTGAGCTTCTATGGATTCGCCTATACTTTTCCGGCATCGCACCCGGCGCTGCTACCCGGCGGTCCGCGTGTCACACTCGTGCCATGCGCGTGTATCTCGGCTCGGACCATGCCGGCTTCGAACTCAAGAACCACCTCGTCGAATGGCTGAAGGCGGCGGGTCACGACCCGGTCGACTGCGGCCCGCACCTCTACGACGCCCAGGACGACTACCCGCCGTTCTGCCTGCGCGCCGCCGAGCGCGCGGCCGCCGACCCGGACGCCCTCGGTGTCGTCATCGGCGGCTCGGGCAACGGCGAGCAGATCGCGGCGAACAAGGTGAAGGGGGTGCGCGCCGCCCTCGCCTGGAGCGAGGAGACCGCCTCCCTCGGCCGTCAGCACAACAACGCCAACGTCGTCGCGGTCGGCGCCCGCATGCACAGCCAGGACGAGGCGACCAAGTTCGTCGAGACCTTCCTCGCCACCCCGTTCTCCGGCGACGAGCGCCACATCCGCCGCATCGACATGCTGAGCGACTACGAGACGACGGGCGACCTCCCGCCGATCCCGCCCCACCACCCCCAGCCGTAGGCACCCCGACCGGCCGTGGGCGCCGCGCCGCCGCCCCCGCCCGCCGCACCGCGGGCGGGGCGCGGGGCGCGGGGCCGTACGAGAGCGGCCGTCCGTGCGGCGGCCGTACGCGAGCGGTCGCGGGTGAGCGGCCACAGCCGAGCGGCCGTCCGTGAGTGAAGGAGAGCGAAGGTCTTGCCCGAAGGGCACACGATCCACCGACTGGCCCAGGACTACGCCCGGTTCCGCGGCAGCGCGCCGCGGGTGACCAGCCCGCAGGGCAAGTTCTCCGACGCCGCGGCGCTCCTCACCGGCACCGTGCTCACCGGCACCGACGCCCACGGCAAGCACCTCTTCCTCGGCTTCCCCGGCGACACCTGGGTCCACATCCACCTCGGCCTCTTCGGCAAGGTCGCCTTCGGCCCCGCCCCCGCGCCGCCGCCCACGGACACCGTCCGGCTCCGCCTCGACGACCCCGCCGCGGGCTACGTCGACCTGCGCGGCCCCACCACCTGCGCCCTGATCACCGGCGCCGAGAAGCAGGCCGTCCACGACCGCCTCGGCCCCGACCCGCTGCGCGCCGACGCCGACCCCGGGCAGGCGTACCGCCGTATCGCCCGCAGCCGTACGACGATCGCCGCCCTCCTCATGGACCAGAAGGTCATCGCGGGCGTCGGCAACGTCTACCGCGCCGAGGTCCTCTTCCGGCACGGCGTCGACCCCTACCTCCCGGGCCGCGACCTCACCGAGGCGCGGTGGGACGCGATCTGGGCCGACCTCGTCGCCCTGATGCGCGAGGGCGTCCGCCACAACCGCATCGACACCGTCCGCCCCGAGCACACCCCGGAGGCGATGGGCCGCCCGCCCCGCGTCGACGACCACGGCGGCGAGGTCTACGTCTACCGGCGCGCCCCGCAGCCCTGCCACCTCTGCGGCGACACCGTCCGCACGGCCGACCTCGCCGCCCGCAACCTCTTCTGGTGCCCCACCTGCCAGCCGGCCCGCACCCCCGGCCCCGCACAGCCCGCCCGGCGCCCCTGAACACCGGGCCCGCCCGGCGACACCGGCCGCCGGAGCCGCCCGGCACGGGCCCCGCTCAGAACCCGTGCGGCAGCCAGGGTGCCCCCGCGCCCGAGCCGAAGGCGACCGACGTCCCGGTCAGGGCTCCCTGCCGCAGCTCGCGCACCCGTCCGGCCCCGGCCAGTGCCGCGAGGGACACGCCCCCGAGGTAGGCCGCGCCCAACTCCCGTACGGAAAGCGCCAGATCGGGTGCGTCCTCGGTGCGGGCGCACCTCGCGCCCTTCGGGTCCCCGGTCAGTCGCCAACGCCCCGCGTTCCAGGGGCAGAAGGCGTCCTCGACCTCCAGCACCACATCCACCGGCGCCTGGTAGGTCCGCGCCGCGAGCGCCTCGCCGACCTCCACCAGCCGCACGAACAGCGCGTCCCGCACGCGCAGTTCACAGCGCCGCAGATCGGAGACCAGGTACTGCCAGGACTCGTCGACCGGCCGCCCCCGCATCACCACCGACGACGTCAGGTCGATCCCGTACAGGAACCGCCACAGCGCCGCCTCGGTCGCCGGGTCCAGCCCCTCCACGTCCTGCACCACCACCTGCCCGTCGTGCCCGGAGACCGACGCCCGCGGGTTCACCCGGAACCGCGCGTACCCCGTCACCTCGCCGTCCCGCTCGGCCAGCACGCACTGCAACGGCGACCCGCCGTCCCGCGCCGACGGCGGATCGAGCAGCGGCATCCGCTCCCACCCCGGCCGCCGCGCCAGCATCCCGGCCCGCCGCGGCACCTGCCGCGCGTACACCGCCTCGCACACCGCGCCCGCGGCGCCCGGATCGGCGTACCGCAGCCGTACGCCGTCCGTCCCGTCCGGCACGGACAGGGTGACCCGGGTGGTGTCGACCTCCGCGTTCACCCCGAACGTCGCCGCGCCGTAGCCGAACCGGCCGTAGATCGCGGGCTCGGACGCGGTGAGCACCGCAAGAGGCTCACCCCAGGCCCGTACGTCGTCCAACTGCCGCCGCATCAGGGCCGTCAGCAGCCCGCGCCGCCGGTGCGTCGCCGCCACCGAGACGGTCGTCACACCCGCCGCCGGCACCGACGCCCCGCCCGGTACGGTGAGCCGGAAGTCGAAGGCCCCGGCCGTCCCGACCAGGGTGTCCCCGTCCCACGCCCCGAGCGCCCGCGCGAAGGGGACCAGATCCCGCCACAGGGCACGTTCTTCGGCCGGTTCCGGCACCCCGCCGAAGGCACGCAACAGCGTGTCGTACCAGACGTCCCACTCCTCGTCCCGAAGTATCCGCAGGTCAGCCGCCCCAGAGCCGGCCGTGCCGCTCGTCTCGCTCGTCATGGATGCATGCCTACCAGCGCAATGCGGGACGAGCCACCGGATTTCTCCCTCCCTGCCGCGCGCGCCCTTTCCTTGCCGTTCACTGTGAAGTCGAACCTCGGACGGGGGACAAGTGGGACCTCCCGTGCCAAGCGGCGGGTCGGATGGATAGGGTCCCGGACTAATGGCAGCAGGACGACAGCGGCGCGCGGAAGCCGAGACGTTGACGGCCCGGTTGAAGCACCTGGTGCACCGGGTCCGCACCGCCCTGCGCAGAAGCGCCGTGGACTACTTCCGCGGCGACGGCTCCGACTGGATCGCGCTGATCGGTCTGCTGCTCACCGTGCCCGTCATCGCCGCCGTCACCCTCGCCAACCCCGTGTGGTGCTCCCCGGCCGCGCTCGTCCTGCCGATCGTCGCGGGCGGCCTCGTCCTGCGCCCCGCCAGCCTGCTCGGCCTGTACGCCGCGGCGGCCACCGCCCTCATCGTGGAGTCGGTGCGGCTCGGCCCCTACACCGAGGGCCCCTCCCGGGTCACCCCCGGCGTCGTCCTCGTCGTCGCCGCCTGCGGGTTCGTCGGCCTGCTCATCGCCCAGTTCCGCAGCCGGGTCGGCGTGCCCTGGCGGCGCGGCGGCACCATGCTCTTCGACCTCCGCGAACGCATCCGCGTCCAGAGCAAACTGCCCACCCTGCCCCGCGGCTGGCACCGCGAGATGGCCCTGCGGCCCGCGGGCGGCCAGTCCTTCTCCGGGGACTTCGTCGTCGCCGCCCGCACCAACGGCGGCCGCACCATGGAGGTCGTCCTCACCGACGTCTCCGGCAAGGGCATGGACGCCGGTTCCCGCGCCCTGCTGCTCTCCGGCGCCTTCGGCGGCCTGCTCGGCTCGCTGCCCCCGCACGCCTTCCTCCCGGCCGCCAACGGCTATCTGCTGCGCCAGGACTGGGACGAGGGCTTCGCCACCTCCATCCACCTCGTCCTCGACCTCGACTCCGGCGACTACGAGCTGTACTCCGCGGGGCACCCGCCCGGCCTCCAGCTCAGCGCGGGCAGCGGCCGCTGGGAGGAGAAGGCCGCCGAGGGCCCCCTCCTCGGCGTCTACGAGGGCGCCCAGTTCGACCCCGTGAAGGGCTCGCTGCGCCCCGGCGACGTGCTGATGCTCTTCACCGACGGCCTGGTGGAGACCTCCGACCGGGACATCGTCGAGGGCATCGACCGCCTCACCGGCGAGGCCGACCGCTATGTCGCGGGCGGTTTCCAGGGCGCCGCCTGGCATCTCATCGAGGCGGTCGCCAAGGACGTCAACGACGACCGCGCCCTGCTCCTCGTCTGCCGCGAGGGCCCCACGGCCCAGGCGGCGAACCTGCTCTAGCCCGACCGAGCCCGCCCAGGAGCCCCCGTGTCCCTCACCCTGACCGAGGTCGAGTCGCTGGCCCGCGCCGCCCACGCGGGCCAGACCGACAAGGCGGGCCGCCCCTACGCCGGGCACCTCGCGGCGGTCGCGGCCGGGGTCCGCGCGCGGGGCGGCGACGACGACCAGGTCGCGGCGGCCTGGCTGCACGACGCCGTCGAGGACGACGCCGTGACCGAGCAATGGCTGCGCGGCGCCGCGCTCAGCGACCGCACGAAGGGCATCGTCCTCGCGGTCACCAAACGGCCCGGAGAGCCCCCGGAGGCCTACGCGGCGCGCATCCTCGCCACACCGGGCGCGCTCCTGGTGAAACAGGCCGACCTGGCCCACAACGCCGACCCGGCCCGCCTGGCCGCCCTGGACGCCCCGACCCGCACCCGCCTCACCGCCAAGTACGCCCACATGCACACCCTCCTCGGCCTGACCCCGCCGGAACGCCTCGCTTAGGGCCTGTCTGACCATTCCCGTCTGCCGCGCGACGCCATGCACGCACTCCCGCCGCACCGGGCGCAGACCCGAGTACGTCCAGTACGAGGGTCCACGCCCGGCACGCCGAGAGCACGCACCTGACGCCGCGCGGCCGCCCTCCGGGCGACGACGGGAATGGTCAGACAGGCCCTAGGCGCCCCGCACGAGCGTCCGCTCAGGCGTCCGCCTTCTCCCGTACGCCCTTCTCCCGTACGTCGGCCTGCGCGCGGCTCCGGTCGCCGCCCGGGGCTTGCGCCCGGCGGGCGCGGGCCTCGGCGGCGGCGTCCGGCTTGAACGCCCAGTCCATCCGCGGCTCCGTCACCGGCCGCAACAGCCGCCGCACGGGCGGGCTGCACAGCAGCGTCACGCCGACGGCCGCGGCCAGGCTGACGGCGATCGCGCCCAGCGGGGTGTGCAGCGACGGGTAGTGGTCGAAGACGCCCCGGTAGTCGGCGCCCTTGAGGAAGAAGCCGTGCAGCAGATAGCCGCACAGGGTGCCCGCGCCGAGCCCGGTGAACCAGGTCGTGCGGCCCGGCACCCAGGACAGGAAGCAGGCGGTCAGCACCAGCGAGCAGCCGAACAGCGCGAGCTGCATCACCGGCCCCACCCACCACGGGACGCCCAACTCCTGCGCGGAGTCACGGTGGTAGAGCCAGCCCGCGTTCATCCGCGGCACCGCCCAGTAGGAGAAGACCAGCGCGACCGCGGCCACCGGCAGCGCCGCCAGCCGCACCGACCACCGGCGCACCATCCGGAAGTACTCGGGCTTCATGCACAGCCCCAGCACGAAGTACGGCAGGAACTGGAGCACCCGCTGGAGGTCGAGGTCGGTGGAGACACCGGGTGTGAGGGAGGCGAGCATCGCGATGCCGAGGGCGAGCGGCAGCGGGTGCCGGACCGCCTTCCAGATCGGCGTGGTCAGCCGCCAGATGAACAGCGCGCACAGGAACCACGTCAGGTAGTACGGGTCGAGCAGCGAGATCGGCACGTCGGTGTCGTGGTCGACGACCCGCTTGAAGAGCGGATACGCCGTCTCGAACACGACGTACGGCACCACGATCCCCGTGACCAGCCGCTTCAGCCGGGCCGGGGAGCCGTCGAAACTGCGCGAGAAGTAGCCGGAGACGAGGATGAACGCCGGCATGTGGAAGGCGTACACGAACATGTAGGCGGCCTGGAGGACGCGGCTGACGCCCTTCAGCGGCTCCCAGGAGTGCGCGACGGCCACCAGCACGATCGCCAGGTACTTGGCGTTGTCGAAGAACGCGTCACGCCGCTGCGTACGTCTCTCCGCCGCCGCGCCGGGGGCCTGTTCCGGGGACGGGGCCGTGCGGGGCGCGCGGGACGGGGGAGACGAGGGGGACGAGGCGGCGCGGAACATTTGAGGCACCTTAGCGTCGAGTACGGCGGTGCGTAAAACGTTCCTCGTCACGGCGATCCCATTCCTGGAATTCCGAACTTCCCTTGCCGCACGGTGCCTTGGATGTCACGATTCATCCCGACTAAAAGGTGCATAACGCCTGTTGTGGAGCTGTTCGTGACGCCGCCCACATCCCCCTGTGCGGGCCATTCGAATTACCCGTGCGCGCCCGGTGAATTCGCCCGACCGGCCTGTTGATCAATTACCGCGCACCGCAATTGCGGACCACCGGGACCCGCTCCACGGGGGCGGCCGGGCCGGACGGTTGGGGACGAAGGTGCGTCACCGGCCGCATGGGGAGGCCGGGTTGGTGGCACGATGGTCTGTGGCGGGGGTGCGGGCGGCCGTGTCCCCGGGCCGGGAGTGCGGACCGACCGAGGGTGTGTGATCAGTTGTGGCCATTTCGCTGTCCGTGGTGCTGCTGTTGGCGATCGTCCTGGTCGTCATGATCAGAGGCGGGTCGATCAAGGGCGGCCCCGCCGTCGTCGCGATCCTGTTCGGCTTCTTCCTCGCCTCGACCGGCATGGCCCCGTCGATCAACCGCTTCCTCGACTCCCTCGCCGAGACGATCAACTCCATCAGCTTCTGAGGCGCCGGGACCCGCACACGCCGAGGGCCGGGGGAGGACTGCTCCTCCACCCGGCCCGGGGCCTCACGGAGCGGGCGACGGGAATCGAACCCGCGTAGCTAGTTTGGAAGACTAGGGCTCTACCATTGAGCTACGCCCGCACAGGCGCGCCGCAGGTCAGGCGACCGCGGCACACGAGCATCGTAGCGGGTCGGCACCCTCCGCCGCACACCGCATTCCCCGACCGGGTTCCGGTACGCGCCCTTCCACCGGCGTGACCCGCTGCCGCACGCGCCCCCGGACCGTCCGCCACGCGCCCCGCGCGCTCCCGTACAGGCCCGAACGCGCCCGTACGCGCGGTGAATACGGGCGGCCGGGTGGCCTGCGGGCATGTACCCTACGTGTCGCACCAGACGGGGTGTGGCGCAGCTTGGTAGCGCGTCCGCTTTGGGAGCGGAAGGCCGTGGGTTCAAATCCCGCCACCCCGACCACCAGCGCGATCGTCCGCGCGATCCTCACGTCCCGCCCTGTCGCGCTCCCGCGCGCCCCGGTCTCCCGCGCCCGGCGGTCACCCGCCGCCCCCGCCCCGTGATCGCCCCCGCCCCCGCCCGGTGATCGCCTTTTGGGCCGTCCAGCCGCTGCGGCTACTATGCAGACTGCGCGCCCGTGTGTCCCGGCCCATCCGGCCTACGAATCCTCCCGGGCGCTGAACCGCCGGACCTCTCGGGTACCGGCGGGTCCCGAGAAGTCAGCCACAAGGAGACCGAACCGTGAAGAGCGCCGTGGAGACCCTGAACCCGACCCGGGTTCGGCTCACTGTCGAGGTGCCCTTCGAGGAGCTCAAGGACAGCCTCGACGCGGCGTACAAGAAGATCAACCAGCAGGTCACGGTGAAGGGCTTCCGCAAGGGCAAGATCCCCGCCCGGGTCATCGACCAGCGCTTCGGCCGCGGTGCGGTGCTGGAGGAGGCCGTCAACGACGCCCTCCCGAAGTTCTACACGGAGGCGGTCAACGAGGCGGAGATCGACGTCCTCGGCCAGCCCGAGGTCGACATCACCGAGCTGAAGGACGGCGAGACGCTGAACTTCACCGCCGAGGTCGACGTCCGCCCCGAGATCGAGCTCCCCGAGGACTTCTCCTCCATCGAGGTCGAGGTCGACGCCGTCGAGGTCACCGACGAGGACCTCGAGAAGTCCGTCGAGCAGCTCCGTGAGCGCTTCGCCTCGACCTCCCCGGTCGAGCGCGCCGCCGGCGACGGCGACGTCGTCACCGTCGACCTGGAGGCCAAGGTCGACGGCGAGGTCCTGGAGGACGGCGTCGCCGACGGCGTCTCCTACACCATCGGCTCCGGCGAGCTGCTCGAAGGCATCGACGACGCCGTGAAGGGCCTGGAGGCCGGTGGCGAGGCCACCTTCACCTCCGAGCTGAAGGGCGGCTCCGCCGCGGGCAAGGAGGCCGAGGTCACCGTCAGGGTCACCCAGGTCGCCGCCCGCGAACTGCCTGAGCTGGACGACGAGTTCGCGCAGCTCGCCTCCGAGTTCGACACGCTGGAGGAGCTGCGCGAGGACAGCCGCAAGCGCCTCGCCAACATGAAGCAGTACGACCAGGCCACCCAGGCCCAGGAGCGCGTCCTGGAGAAGCTCCTGGAGCTGGTCGAGGTGCCCGTCCCCGAGAAGCTGCTCGAGGACGAGATCAACACCCGCAAGCACAACCTGGAGCACCACCAGCTCGGCCAGATGGGCCTCGACCTCCCCAAGTACCTGGAGCTCCAGGGCAAGACGGCCGAGGAGTTCGAGACCGAGACCCGGGACGCCGCGGTCAAGGGCATCAAGACCCAGTTCGTCCTGGACGGCCTCGTCAAGCGCGAGAAGCTGAACGTGAACCAGGAGGAGCTGACCGAGCACCTCATGCGCCGCGCCGCGTCCTCCGGCATGTCGCCCGACCAGTTCGCGCAGGCCGTCGTCGAGGGCGGCCAGGTCCCGCTGCTCGTCGGCGAGGTCGCCCGCGGCAAGGCCCTGGCCCTGGTCGTCGAGTCCGCCACGGTCAAGGACACCAACGGCGAGGTCATCGACCTGGACGACGAGGAGGAGGAGACCTCCGAGGAGGCCACCGCCGAGACCGCCGACGCCGCCGACGCCGAGCCGGAGACCAAGCCGGAGGCCTGACCCCCGGCACGTCCTGGACCGACGTGACGCGAGAGGCCCCGGAGCACACCGCTCCGGGGCCTCCGCCGTACACGCGCCCCTCCGGCGCCCCGCGCGCACGCCCCGCCGCCGGACGCGCGCCCTTCCGGCCGCGCACGCGCGCGTGCCGGAACTCCCGCCGCCCCGCCCGCCCTCGCGGCGGACCATGCCGCCCGCGAGGGACTACGCCCCCGGCGAACACCTCCCTCTGCGGGATTCTCCGAAGGGACCCGCGCGTTAGGGTCCATGAATACGAGGGCAGGGGAGTCCCCGCAGCCCCCGGCAGTACACGTGTAGACGGCCCGGACGCCGTCGTAAGACGAGCAGGTGGATACGTGACGAATCTGATGCCCTCCGCCGCCGGCGAGCCTTCCATCGGTGGTGGCCTCGGTGACCAGGTCTACAACCGGCTGCTCAACGAGCGGATCATCTTCCTCGGCCAGCCGGTCGACGACGACATCGCCAACAAGATCACCGCACAGCTGCTGCTCCTTGCCGCGGACCCGGACAAGGACATCTACCTGTACATCAACAGCCCCGGCGGCTCGATCACGGCCGGCATGGCGATCTACGACACGATGCAGTTCATCAAGAACGACGTGGTGACCATCGCCATGGGTCTCGCGGCGTCGATGGGCCAGTTCCTGCTCAGCGCGGGCACGCCCGGCAAGCGCTTCGCGCTGCCGAACGCCGAGATCCTGATCCACCAGCCCTCCGCGGGCCTGGCGGGCTCCGCCTCCGACATCAAGATCCACGCCGAGCGGCTGCTGCACACCAAGAAGCGCATGGCCGAGCTGACCTCCCAGCACACGGGCCAGTCGGTCGAGCAGATCACCCGCGACTCGGACCGCGACCGCTGGTTCGACGCCTTCGAGGCCAAGGAGTACGGCCTCATCGACGACGTGATCCCCACGGCCGCCGGCATGCCGGGCGGCGGCGGTACCGGGGCGGCCTAGGCCGCGGTCCGACGCGGCCCCGGAGACCTCGCGGGCCTCCCGCGGCCCGGAGCCCGTCCCGGACCCTCCCAGCCCCCCTCACCCACCGCCTCAGCCCTCTCTTCAGGAGACACCGTGAACGACTTCCCCGGCAGCGGCCCGTACGGCCCCGCCCGAGCCGAGTACACCGGCCCCACGGCCGAGTCCCGTTACGTCATCCCGCGCTTCGTCGAGCGCACCTCCCAGGGCATCCGCGAGTACGACCCGTACGCGAAGCTCTTCGAGGAGCGGGTGATCTTCCTCGGCGTCCAGATCGACGACGCCTCCGCCAACGACGTCATGGCGCAGCTGCTGTGCCTGGAGTCGATGGATCCCGACCGGGACATCTCGATCTACATCAACAGCCCCGGCGGCTCCTTCACCGCGCTGACGGCGATCTACGACACGATGCAGTTCGTGAAGCCCGACATCCAGACCGTCTGCATGGGCCAGGCGGCCTCCGCCGCCGCGATCCTGCTCGCCGCCGGCACCCCCGGCAAGCGCATGGCCCTGCCCAACGCGCGCGTGCTGATCCACCAGCCCTACAGCGAGACCGGCCGCGGTCAGGTCTCCGACCTGGAGATCGCCGCCAACGAGATCCTCCGGATGCGTTCGCAGCTGGAGGACATGCTGGCCAAGCACTCGACCACGCCGATCGAGAAGATCCGCGAGGACATCGAGCGCGACAAGATCCTCACGGCCGAGGACGCGCTGTCCTACGGCCTGGTCGACCAGATCATCTCGACCCGGAAGATGAACAACACCAACCTGCGCTGACGCGGTTGGGGGAGTATCGTCTGCCGCCCCTTGGCACGGCGGGACCCCCTCGGCGGGGTCCACGTGGAAGTGAACCGTGCCAAGGGGGGCCCGAACGGGGGGCCCGGCAAGGTACCGTCGACATAAGGCAGCACCAGGAGCCGCTGGACTCGGAAGATGTCCAGTCGTCTCCCAGGCGAAGGGGAAGCACACCGTGGCACGCATCGGTGACGGCGGCGATCTGCTCAAGTGCTCGTTCTGCGGCAAGAGCCAGAAGCAGGTCAAGAAGCTCATCGCAGGTCCCGGTGTGTACATCTGCGACGAGTGCATCGACCTCTGCAACGAGATCATCGAGGAGGAGCTGGCGGAGACCAGCGAGGTGCGCTGGGAGGAACTTCCCAAGCCCCGCGAGATCTACGAGTTCCTGGAGGGCTACGTCGTCGGCCAGGAGGCCGCGAAGAAGGCCCTCTCGGTCGCGGTGTACAACCACTACAAGCGCGTCCAGGCCGGGGAGAACGGCGGCGGCCAAAGCCGTGAGGACGCCATCGAGTTGGCGAAGTCCAACATCCTGCTGCTGGGCCCCACCGGCTCCGGCAAGACCCTCCTCGCGCAGACCCTGGCCCGCATGCTGAACGTGCCGTTCGCCATCGCGGACGCCACCGCCCTCACCGAGGCGGGGTACGTGGGCGAGGACGTCGAGAACATCCTGCTCAAGCTGATCCAGGCCGCCGACTACGACGTCAAGAAGGCCGAGACCGGGATCATCTACATCGACGAGATCGACAAGGTCGCGCGGAAGAGTGAAAACCCCTCCATCACGCGCGACGTCTCGGGCGAGGGCGTCCAGCAGGCCCTGCTGAAGATCCTGGAGGGCACCACCGCCTCCGTCCCGCCGCAGGGCGGCCGCAAACACCCGCACCAGGAGTTCATCCAGATCGACACGACGAACGTCCTGTTCATCGTGGGCGGCGCGTTCTCCGGCCTGGAGAAGATCATCGAGACCCGGGCGGGCGCCAAGGGCATCGGCTTCGGCGCGACGATCCGCTCCAAGCGCGAGCTGGAGGCCAAGGACCAGTTCGAGGACGTCATGCCCGAGGACCTGGTCAAGTTCGGCATGATCCCCGAGTTCATCGGCCGGCTGCCCGTCATCACCTCGGTGCACAACCTCGACCGCGAGGCCCTGCTCCAGATCCTCATCGAGCCGCGCAACGCGCTGGTGAAGCAGTACCAGCGTCTCTTCGAACTCGACGGCGTGGAACTGGACTTCGAGCGGGAGGCCCTGGAGGCCATCGCCGACCAGGCGATCCTGCGCCAGACCGGCGCCCGCGGACTGCGCGCCATCATGGAAGAGGTCCTGATGTCGGTGATGTACGAGGTCCCGTCCCGCAAGGACGTCGCCCGCGTCGTCATCACCGCCGACGTCGTCCACTCCAACGTCAACCCCACCCTGATCCCCCGCGACGCCCGCAACGGCCGGGGCCCGGGGGAGCAGAAGACGGCGTAGCACCACCGCCGCCGCGCACGGCACACGGAGAGGGGCCCGGTCGACACCGACCGGGCCCCTCTCCGTGTACGAGATCCCGCGCGTCCCCGGCTCAGGCCTTGACGCGGACCTGGGCGCGCACGTCGGCCGCGATGTCCGCCGCCTGCTCCAGCGAGTACGTCGTGGTGCCGGAGGTCGGCTCGACGACGCCCATGGTGCTGTAGTCGGCCCAGATGCACAGGTGGGTGGTCTGCGTCTTGCCGGTTGCCTTCGTCGTGCTCTGCGCCTTCTGGCACCGCATGACCGCGCCGTCCAGGCCGTCCGGCGTGACGCTCTGCGCCTCGCCGATCAGCTTGACGTCCTTGTCGGACTCGGTGCGCATCTGCGCGAAGGTGACGTCGAGCGCCTTCTCCGGGTCCGCGACCTTGCCGTACACCCCGAAGTAGGTGAAGTTCTCGGCGGTCGTCGACTTCGCGATGTCGTCGGGGTCGCTGAGGTCGAGCGCCGCCAGGTCCATCGTGGAGTAGATGGCCCCGGTCGACGTCGGGTCGGTGATCCCGGCCGTGGCGAGGTCCTTGGCGTCGCTGCTGCTCGCCTTCTCCTCGTTCGCCGGGCCGACCCGCTGGTACTTGTCCGACAGCAGCGAGGCGGGCGCGGTCAGCTTGTGCGGGCCGTCGTCCTTCAGGCCCGCGCCGCCGCCGCTGCCGCCGAGGAGGAGGTACGCGCCGACGCCGACCGCCGTCACCAGGGCGACCGCGCCGACGACGAGGGCCGCCGTTTTCTTGCCGCCGCCCGACGGGGGCGGCGGCTGCGGGACGCCGTACGGGGGCTGGCCGTAGGGGGGCTGCTGGCCGCCGTACGCGGGCTGCTGGCCGTAGGGCTGGGTGGGCGGCTGGGCGCCGTAGGGGCCGGGCTGCTGGCCGTACGGCGGGGTCGGCGGCTGCTGCTGCGGGTAGCCGTATCCGGGCTGAGGGGCCTGCGGGGGCTGGCCGTAGGGACCCGGCTGCCCGTACGGGCCGGGCTGCTGCGGCTGCTGCCCGCCGTACGGGCCCGGCTGGTGGTGGCTCATTGCTGGGTTCCCCCTCAGATACTTATGCGATTTTCACATCCTGGCTCAGGCCGGGTTCCGCGAGAGCGCCGGGGGCCCCACCGTTACAGAACAAACGCGTTTCGGGACGGCGTCGTGACACCCCTAAACTGGGCGCGTGACCGAGAACGCTCAGCAGCAGCCACCCGCGCCCACGACCGAACTGCCGACCCAGTACGCGCCGGCCGACGTAGAGGCGCCGCTGTACGAGCGCTGGGTGGAGCGGGGCTACTTCGAGGCCGACGCCGCGAGCGACAAGCCGCCGTTCACCGTCGTCATCCCGCCGCCGAACGTCACCGGCAGCCTGCACCTCGGGCACGCCTTCGAGCACACGCTCATCGACGCCCTCACCCGCCGCAAGCGCATGCAGGGCCACGAGACGCTCTGGCAGCCCGGCATGGACCACGCGGGCATCGCCACCCAGAACGTCGTCGAGCGCGAACTCGGCAAGGAGGGCAAGTCCCGCCACGACCTCGGCCGGGACGCGTTCGTCGAGCGCGTCTGGCAGTGGAAGGGCGAGTCCGGCGGCCAGATCTCCGGCCAGATGCGCCGCCTCGGCGACGGCGTCGCCTGGTCCCGCGAGCGCTTCACCATGGACGAGGGCCTCTCCCAGGCCGTCCAGACCATCTTCAAGCGCCTCCACGACGACGAGCTGATCTACCGCGCCGAGCGCATCATCAACTGGTGCCCGCGCTGTCTGACCGCCATCTCCGACATCGAGGTCGAGTACCAGGACGACGACGGCGAACTCGTCTCCATGAAGTACGGCGACGGGGACGAGACCATCGTCGTCGCCACCACCCGCGCTGAGACGATGCTCGGCGACACCGCCGTCGCCGTCCACCCCGACGACGAGCGGTACAAGCACCTGGTCGGCAAGCTCATCCGGCTGCCGCTGACCGACCGTTCGATCCCGGTCGTCGCCGACGAGCACGTCGACCCCGCGTTCGGCACCGGCGCGGTCAAGGTCACCCCGGCCCACGACCCGAACGACTTCGAGATCGGCCGCCGCCACGACCTGCCGTCCGTCACCGTCCTCGACGAACACGCCGTCATCACCGCGCACGGCCCCTTCCAGGGCCTGGACCGCTTCGAGGCCCGCTCGGCGATCGTCGCCGCCCTGCGCGCCGAGGGCCGGATCGTCGCCGAGAAGCGGCCGTACGTCCACTCCGTCGGCCACTGCTCGCGCTGCAAGACCACCATCGAGCCGCGCCTGTCGCTCCAGTGGTGGGTCAAGGTCGGCCCGCTCGCCAAGGCCGCCGGTGACGCGGTCCGCGACGGCCGCGTCAAGATCCACCCGCAGGAGATGGAGAAGCGGTACTTCGACTGGGTCGACAACCTCCACGACTGGTGCATCTCCCGGCAGTTGTGGTGGGGCCACCGCATCCCCGTCTGGTACGGCCCGAACGGCGAGGTCGTCTGCGTCGGCCCCGACGACGAGGTCCCCACCGGCGAGGGCTGGCACCAGGACACCGACGTCCTCGACACCTGGTTCTCCTCCGCCCTGTGGCCCTTCTCCACCCTCGGCTGGCCCGAACAGACCGAGTCGCTCGCGAAGTTCTACCCCAACTCCGTCCTCGTCACCGGCTACGACATCCTCTTCTTCTGGGTCGCCCGGATGATGATGTTCGGCCTCTACGCGATGGACGGCACCCCGCCGTTCCACACCATCGCCCTGCACGGCATGGTCCGCGACCAGTTCGGCAAGAAGATGTCCAAGTCCTTCGGGAACGCGGTCAATCCGCTCGACTGGATGGACAAGTACGGTTCCGACGCGCTCCGTTTCACCCTCGCGCGCGGCGCCAACCCGGGCGTCGACGTCCCGATCGGCGAGGACTGGGTCCAGGGGTCCCGCAACTTCGCCAACAAGATCTGGAACGCCACCCGCTTCGCCCTGATGAACGGCGCGACGGTCGAGGGCCCGCTGCCGGACGCGTCCGCGATGTCCGCGACCGACCGCTGGATCCTCTCCCGCCTCAACGCGACGGTCGCCGAAGTCGACGCGTTCTACGACGACTTCCAGTTCGCCAAGCTCTCCGACGCCCTCTTCCACTTCGCGTGGGACGAGGTCTTCGACTGGTACGTCGAGCTGTCCAAGACCACCTTCCAGGAGGGCGGCGCCCCCGCCGAGGTCAGCAAGCGCGTCCTCGGGGAGGTCCTCGACGTCACGCTGCGGCTGCTGCACCCGGTCGTCCCCTTCGTCACCGAGACCCTGTGGACGACGCTGACCGGCGGCGAGTCGGTCGTCATCGCCCCGTGGCCGTCGGACAGCGGGTTCCGGGACGCCGCCGCCGAGGCCGAGATCGGGACCCTCCAGTCGGTGATCACCGAGGTCCGCCGGTTCCGCGCCGACCAGGGCCTCCAGCCCGGTCAGCGGGTCCCGGCCCGCCTCGACCTGGCCGGCACGGCGCTCGCCCCGCACGAGGCGGCCGTCCGCCAGATGCTGCGGCTCCAGCCGGAGGGCGAGTCCTTCGCGGCCACCGCCACCCTGCCGGTCGCCGGGGCGACGGTCGCGCTGGACCTCTCCGGCACGATCGACGTGGCCGCCGAGCGCAAGCGCCTCGCCAAGGACCTCGCCGCCGCCGAGAAGGAGAAGGCCCAGGCCGAGGCCAAGCTCGGCAACGAGGCCTTCCTCGCCAAGGCCCCCGACGCGGTCGTCGACAAGATCCGCACCCGCCTCACCAAGGCGGAAGCCGACATCACCCGCCTCACCACCCAACTGTCGAACCTCCCCGAGGCCTGACCCCGAGGCCAGGGGCGCGGGGAACCGCGCACAGCACGTGAGACTCCCCGCGCCCCGGACCCACCAGGTCCCCCCAGGGGCGCGGGGAACCGCGCACGTCGAGCGAATCTCCCCGCACCCTCGGACAGGCCAGGTCCTTCCAGGGGCGCGGGGAACCGCGCACGCCGGACAGAACTCCCCGCACCCTCAGAACCCCACCCCCCTACCCCCCGCTCCGTCCCCCACCGCACCCCCGGAGGGACCCTCCGTAGACTGGACGCCGTGAGCGACCTCCCGCACGACGACACCGACGCCACCCCCGACCCCTTCGAGGAGATCGTCGCCGCCGAGACCGACCGCGACCCCGACCTCGCGGTGATCGAGGCCGGCAGCCGCACCCTCCGCACCCAGGGCGGCCCCCCGCAGGCCGACGTCCCGGCCCGCCCCACGGACCCCGAGGTCGACAAGGCCCTCCGCGCGGTCGAGGCCGACCTCGCCACCCGCTGGGGTGAGACCAAGCTGGAGCCCTCGGTCAGCCGCATCGCCGCCCTGATGGACGTCCTGGGCGAGCCGCAGCGCTCGTACCCCTCGATCCACATCACCGGCACCAACGGCAAGACCTCCACGGCCCGCATGATCGAGGCCCTCCTCGGCGCCTTCGAACTGCGCACCGGCCGCTACACCTCCCCGCACGTCCAGTCCGTCACCGAACGCATCAGCCTCGACGGCGCCCCCGTCTCCGCCGAGCGCTTCGTCGAGACGTACGAGGACATCAAGCCGTACGTCGAGATGGTCGACGCGGCGCAGGAGTACCGCCTCTCCTTCTTCGAGGTCCTCACCGGCATGGCGTACGCCGCGTTCGCCGACGCCCCCGTCGACGTCGCCGTCGTCGAGGTCGGCATGGGCGGCACCTGGGACGCCACCAACGTCATCGACGCGGCCGTCGCCGTCGTCACCCCCATCGACCTCGACCACACCGACCGCCTCGGCTCCACGCCCGGCGAGATCGCGACGGAGAAGTCCGGGATCATCAAGCCGGGCGCGACGGTCGTCATGGCCCAGCAGCCCGTGGACGCCGCCCAGGTCCTGCTGAAGAAGTCCGCCGAGACCGACGCCACCGTCGCCCGCGAGGGCCTGGAGTTCGGCGTCGTCGCCCGCCAGGTCGCCGTCGGCGGCCAGCTCCTCACCCTGCGCGGCCTCGGCGGCGAGTACACCGAGGTGTACCTCCCGCTGCACGGCGCCTACCAGGCGCACAACGCGGCCGTCGCCCTCGCCGCCGTGGAGGCCTTCTTCGGCGTCGGCTCCGAACGCCCCGAGCCGCTGGACCTCGACACCGTCCGCAAGGCCTTCGCCGCCGTCTCCTCCCCGGGCCGCCTGGAGATCGTCCGCCGTTCCCCGACCGTCGTCCTGGACGCCGCCCACAACCCGGCCGGCGCCCGCGCCACCGCCGAGGCCGTCGGCGAGGCCTTCGACTTCAGCCGGCTGATCGGCGTGGTCGGCGCCAGCGGCGACAAGAACGTCCGCGGCCTGCTGGAGGCGTTCGAGCCGCTCTTCGCCGAGGTCGTCGTCACCCAGAACTCCAGCCACCGCGCGATGGACGTGGACGAGCTGGCCGCGATCGCCGTCGAGGTCTTCGGCGACGAGCGGGTCCAGGTCGAGCCCCGCCTCGACGACGCCCTGGAGGCGGCGGTCACGCTCGCCGAGGAGGAGGGCGAGTTCGCGGGCGGCGGCGTCCTGGTCACCGGTTCCGTCATCACGGTCGGGGAAGCCCGGCTGCTCCTCGGGAAGGGCTGACTCCTCCCATGCGCACGCTCTGTTCCTCCACCCTGATCGGCGAGTTCTTCATCATCGGCTTCGCCGGGCTGGTCGCCATGAAGGACCCCGACCTCGCCCAGTCCACCGTGTGGACGGTGTGCGGGATCGCCATGTTCTTCAGCATCCTGCTGTGCGGCATGGTCACCCGGCCCGGCGGCGTCGCCCTCGGCTGGGCCCTCCAGGTCGCCCTGGTCGCCGCCGGTTTCGTTGTCCCGACGATGTTCGTGCTCGGCATCCTCTTCGGCGCCCTGTGGTGGGCCTCCGTGCACTACGGCCGCGTCATCGACGAGGCCAAGGCCCGCTTCGCCGCCCAGCACGCCGAGGACGGCCCGGCCACCCCCGGCACCCCGCCCACCCCAGGCTCTGCGGATACCGCTGACGCTGTGTGACGAGCGGGCCGACACGCCCTGTAATCTCGTCCCACCGCACCCGCCAAGAAGGAGTCACCCCGTGAGCCAGCGCACCCTCGTCCTGCTCAAGCCCGACGCCGTCCGTCGCGGCCTGACCGGCGAGATCATCAGCCGTATCGAGCGCAAGGCGGGCTGGCGGATCACCGCGCTGGAGCTGCGCACCCTGGACCAGGACACCCTGGAGCAGCACTACGGCGAGCACCAGGGCAAGCCCTTCTACGAGCCGCTCGTCGCGTTCATGGCGTCCGGCCCGGTCGTCGCCCTGATCGTCGAGGGCGAGCGGGTCATCGAGGGCGTCCGCGCCCTGGCCGGCCCCACCGACCCGATCGCCGCCGCGCCCGGCTCGATCCGCGGCGACTATGGCGTGAT
This sequence comes from Streptomyces sp. NPDC091281, assembly GCF_044757425.1. NCBI lineage: Bacteria > Bacillati > Actinomycetota > Actinomycetes > Kitasatosporales > Streptomycetaceae > Streptomyces > Streptomyces sp. NPDC091281. The sequence goes on from NZ_JBIVUY010000001.1 coordinate 318,296, forward strand.
CGTCCGCGAGAACCTCATCCACGCCTCCGACTCCGAGGAGTCCGCCGAACGCGAGGTGAAGATCTTCTTCCCCGGCCGCGCCTGAGCGTCCGCACGGGCGGAGGTTTCGCGGATCTTTCTGACGGGCCGTCATTCCGGCGGCCCGCCGCACCCCTCGCCCACCCCGGGACGGCCGTACCTTTTCGGCCGTCCCTCGGTATATGTACGTGCCGATCGGGGGAACGCGTTCCCCCGATGGCCCGTCTCCACAAGCGGGGCGCCGCCGCATCTGCTGACAATGGCGAAGACCCTCGCGCAGTGGTCGTGCAGGCGCGTTTACGATGGAAGCCTTCACGTCACAGCACCCACCTCGCCGACCCCAGAAGCCCTCGCGGGCCCACGGGAAGGCCAGTCGAATCCTGATGGGGAACTCAATGTCGTTCATCGGCCGTGACATGGCTGTCGACCTCGGGACCGCCAACACGCTGGTGTACGTCAGGGGTCGCGGGATCGTACTCAACGAGCCGTCCGTCGTCGCGATCAACACCAACACCGGTGGCATCCTCGCGGTCGGCGCCGAAGCCAAGAAGATGATCGGGCGGACCCCTGGCAACATCGTCGCCGTGCGTCCGCTGAAGGACGGCGTCATCGCCGACTTCGAGATCACCGAGCGGATGCTCCGCTACTTCATCCTGAAGATCCACAAGCGGCGGTATCTGGCCAGGCCGCGGGTCGTCGTCTGTGTGCCCTCGGGCATCACCGGCGTCGAGCGCCGCGCCGTCATCGAGGCGTCGACCCAGGCCGGCGCCCGGCAGGTGCACATCATCGAGGAGCCCATGGCCGCGGCCATCGGCTCCGGCCTGCCGGTCCACGAGGCCACGGGCAACATGGTGGTGGACATCGGCGGCGGCACGACGGAGGTCGCGGTCATCTCGCTCGGCGGCATCGTCACCGCGCAGTCCATCCGCGTCGCGGGCGACGAACTGGACAACGCGATCATCCAGCACATCAAGAAGGAGTACTCGCTCCTGCTGGGTGAGCGGACGGCCGAGCAGATCAAGATCACCATCGGCTCCGCGTACGACCTCGACTCCGACGAGCACACCGAAATCCGCGGCCGGGACCTGGTCTCCGGTCTGCCCAAGACCGTCGTCATCTCGGCCGCCGAGGTCCGCAAGGCGATCGAGGAACCCGTCAACGCGATCGTCGACGCCGTGAAGACCACCCTCGACAAGTGCCCGCCCGAGCTGTCCGGCGACATCATGGACCGCGGCATCGTGCTGACCGGCGGCGGAGCCCTGCTGCGCGGCCTGGACGAGCGGCTGCGCCGGGAGACCGGGATGCCCATCCACATCGCCGAGGACCCGCTGGACAGCGTGGCGCTCGGCTCCGGCAAGTGCGTGGAGGAGTTCGAGGCGCTCCAGCAGGTCCTGGACGCCGCGCCGCGCAGATGACGTAACGCTTCGATCCCGCCGTACGAGACGAGCCCCTCTCGTGCGGCGGATCGTTGGTATTGCGGCTTAAGATCCTGAAAAGCCTTCAAGGACCATCGACCGCACGCCGTTCGCTGCTTCCCCTGATTCCCGCCGCTTCTGCTTCTCCCGCTCGTCCGCGGCTCGCCCCGCGTTCTTCTCCGTCGCACATCCCGCTGTACATCTCGCCGCACATCCCGTCGTACATCTCGTTCACACCCGCGCCCCTCGGGCCGTTCCGTTCCCGGGGGTCGCCTGATTTCCCGTAATTCCTATGAGGAAGGGCACGGCCGCCGCACGTGAGGGACACACGAGAGAGCCGGCTGCTCCTGGTGCTGCTGGTCGCCGTAGCGTTCGCGCTGATCACGGTCGACATCCGCGGCGGGGAGGACTCCCCGGTCGACGGAGCCCGGCAGGGCGCCGCCGCCGTCTTCGGCCCGATCGAGGACGGCGTGTCCTCGGCCGTCGACCCGGTCGGCGACGCCGTCTCCGCGGTCCGCGACTCCGGCGAACGCCACGACCGGCTCGCCCGGCTGGAGAAGGAGAACGCGGCGCTGGAGGCGAAGCTCGGCAGCGACGACCGCAACCGCAGTCGCCTCACCCAGCTCGACAAGATCCTCAAGACCGCCGGTGCCGGCCAGTACGGCATCAAGGGCGCCGAGGTCATCGCGATCGGCGCCGCCCAGGGCTTCTCCTGGACCGTCACCATCGACGTCGGCGCCCACGACGGCATCAAGCGCGACATGACCGTCCTCAACGGCGACGGACTCGTCGGCCGGGTCACCACCGTCGGTCCGAACACCGCCACCGTCCTCCTCGCCAGCGACCCCGACTTCACCGTCGGCACCCGCATGGAGGCCTCCGACGAACTCGGCTTCGCCTCCGGCCAGGGCGACCGGCCGCTGCGCGTCGAACTCCTCAACGGCAAGGCCGAGGTGAAGAAGGGCGACCGCCTCGTCACCTTCGGCTCGCAGGCCGACAAGCCCTTCGTGCCGGGCGTGCCGGTCGGCGTGGTCTCCCGCGTCGACCCCTCCGGCGGCAACCTCACCCGCACCCTCTACGTCACGCCGTACGTCAGCTTCACCAAGCTGGACATCGTCGGCGTCGTCGTCGAGGCCCCGAAGAAGGACCCGCGCGACACCGTGCTCCCCAAGAAGCCCAAGCCGGTCCCCACTCCGACGGTCACCGTCACCGTCACGCCGGGCGCGAATCCGGACGCGAACGCCGACGGTGCCGCCGACGGCCAGGACGAGCAGTAGGAGCTGACCCCCATGCGCCTCAACCGAGTCCTGCTCTCCGTCCCGCTGGTCGTCGTCGCCCTGGTGATCCAGGTGAGCGTCCTCGCCCGCCTCCACCTCCCCGGCGCCGTCCCCGACCTCCTCCTGCTCACCGTCCTGGGCCTCGCCATGGTCTACGGCCATGTCGCGGGCGCCCTCATCGGCTTCGGCGCCGGACTCCTCGCCGACCTCGCCCCGCCCGCCGACCACGCCGCCGGACGCTACGCGCTCGTGCTCTGCGTCATCGGCTACCTCGCCGGGCTGATCAAGCCCGAGACCGGCCGCATCAAGTCCGCCACCGGCCCCATGGTCGTGGTCGTCGCCGCCGCGATCGGCTCCACCCTGCTCTACGCGGGCGTCGGCGCCCTCGTCGGCGACACCGCCGCCCGGCACGTCGGGCTCACCGGCCTGCTGTTCTCGGCGGCCCTCTACGACCTGCTGCTCGCCCCGTTCGTGGTGCCCGGCGTGATGTTCCTGGCCCGGCGGGTGGACAACGACCCGCTCGCCGAGACCAACGCCGCCGCCAAGGCCGACATCTCCTCCGGCTGGCTCGCCTCCGGCACCGGCCTGCGGATCGGCGGCCAGCGCGGCGGCCTCAAGATGAAGACGGCCCGCGCCCGCGTGGCCCGCGCCGGACGCATCAAGGGGGTCAAGCGGCTGTGAGGGCGGGGCAGTTCACGGACGTCGCCGACCGGGCGCGCCGCGCCGGGTGCGCGGAGTTCACCCGAAAGAGGAGATCCCGGCGGAACGGGGCCTCACCGGCCGCACGTTCCTCATGCGTACGGAGAGACGAATCCGTGTACGGGCGTCCGGGCGGCAGGAGCCGGCCCGGCGGCGGGCACAGGGTGCGCGGCCGGGACGTCCGGCGCGGTGGACGGAGTGAGTGCAGGGTGAGGGGGAGGCAGCCGCAGTGACGAACATTCCCGAGACCGGGCGGACCCCACGGGTGCAGATCCGGCTGGTCGTGATCCAGATCCTGGTCCTCTCCCTCCTGGGCACCCTCGGCGGACGCCTCTGGTACCTCCAGATCCGGGAAGGCGCGGAGTACGCGAAAGAGGCCTCCGGCAACCACGTCCAGCAGGTCGTCGAGCCCGCCGTGCGCGGCTCCATCCTGGACGCCCGCGGCGTCGCCCTCGCGGACAACGAGACCCGGCTGGTCGTCTCCGCCTCCCGCACCGACCTGCTGAAGCAGAAGGACGACGGCGCGGCCGTCCTCACCAAGCTGGCCGCCGTCCTCGGGATGGCGCCCGAGGAGGTCCGGCAGAAGGTCCGCCTCTGCGACGCCAAGACCCCCCAGCCCTGCTGGAACGGCTCGCCCTACCAGCCGATCCCCATCACCGACGAGGCCACCGCCAAGCAGGCCCTCCAGATCCGCGAGCGCGCCGAGGACTTCCCCGGCATCACCGCCGAGCCCGAGGCCGTCCGCCGGTACACGGCACCCGGCCAGGCCAACACCGCCCAGGTCCTCGGCTACCTCTCGCCCGTCACCGACGACGAGATCACCAAGGCCCAGGACACCGACTCCCCGTTCCTCCGCTCCGACCAGGTCGGCCGCAGCGGCCTGGAGCGGCAGTACGACAAGGAACTGCGCGGCAAGGCGGGCGTCACCCGCTACGAGGTGGACAACCTCGGCCGGGTCATCGGCGAGGCCGAAGCCGACCCGGCGCAGGCCGGCTCCCACCTGGTCACCAGTATCGACTCCCGCGTCCAGCGCGTCGCCGAGTTCGAGCTGAACGAGGCGATGAAGGCCGCCCGCAAGGAGTGGGACCGCAACACCAACGAGCGGTACAAGGCCGACTCGGGTGCCGTCGTGGTCCTGGAGGCCAAGACCGGCCGGGTCGTCGCCATGGCGTCCAACCCGAACTACGACCCGAACGCCTGGGTGGGAGGCATCTCCGCCAAGGACTACAAGAAGCTCACCGGCAAGTCCTCCAACTACCCGCTGCTCAACCGGGCCATACAGGGTCAGGCCGCTCCGGGCTCGATCTTCAAGGTGGTCTCCACGGCCGCCGCGGTCGAGGCGGGGTACGAGTTCGACGGCCGCTACAACTGCTCCAGCTCCTACAGCGTCGGCGGCCAGGTCTTCAAGAACTTCGAATCGGCGAACTACGGCCCGATCAGCCTCGGCCGCGCCCTGGAGGTCTCCTGCGACACCGTCTTCTACAGCCTCGCCCACCAGCAGTGGCAGAAGGACGGTGGCATCGACCCCAAGAAGAAGCCGAAGGACTACTTCTACAAGGCGGCCCACCAGTTCGGCCTCGGCAAGGAGACCGGCATCGACCTGCCCAACGAGGTCACCGGCCGGGTCCCCGACCGCGAGTGGAAGCAGTCGTACTGGAAGGCCAACAAGGACGCCTGGTGCAAGACCGGCAAGAAGGGCGGCTCGTACGTCGAGATGATCGCGTACGAGAACTGCCTCGAAGGCAACAAGATGCGCGCCGGTGACGAGATCAACTACTCCATCGGCCAGGGCGACACCCTGGTGACGCCGATCCAGATGGCCACCATCTACGCGGCCATCTCCAACGGCGGCACGCTCTACGACCCGACGGTCGGCAAGGCCGTGGTCAGTGCCGACGGCAAGTCGGTCCGCGAGATCGCGCCGAAGGCACACGGCAAACTGCCCGTCAGCAAGCAGACCCTCGCCAAGATGGACAGCGCCCTGGAGGGCGTCGCCACCCGCGGCACCGCCGCCTGGCGGTTCGGCGGCTGGCCCCAGGACAAGATCCCGATGCACGCCAAGACCGGCACCGCCGAGGTCTACGGCAAGCAGACGACGTCCTGGTTCGCCACGTACACCAAGGACTACGCGATCGTCATGACGATCTCCCAGGGTGGTACGGGCTCCGGCGCCTCCGGCCCGGCGGTGCGCAACATCTACGACGCGCTGTACGGCATCTCCGACACCGGCACGATCACCAAGAAGAACGCGCTGCTGCCCACCCCGCAGAAGGCCCTGCCGACGATCCGCACGGACGGCACCATCGCCTCCCCGAAGATCCCCAAGGACCCCGCGAAGGACCAGCAGCGCTACCAGAAGGCCACCGAGGAGGGCGGCGCCACCACCGCCCCCGACGGGACGCAGCCGGGCGGGACCGTCGCCTCACCCGAGGCGACCAACCGCGACACCCGGCGGCGACGGCGCAGGCGCGGAAGCCGGAGGATGTGCACATGACCGGCGCGAACAGCTTCTCCGTCTCGGGGTACGGACCCGAACGGGCCGGCTGGACCCGGGTCTTCGCCCGGGACTCGATGGCCCGCCGCCTGGACTGGCCGATACTGCTGTCGGCGGTCGCCCTGTCCCTGATCGGCGCCCTGCTGGTCTACTCGGCGACCCGCAACCGCACCGAGATCAACCAGGGCGACCCGTACTTCTTCCTCGTCCGGCACCTCATGAACACCGGCATCGGAATCGCCCTGATGATGGGCACCGTCTGGCTCGGCCACCGCACCCTGCGCAACGCGGTCCCGATCCTCTACGGCCTGTCGGTGCTGCTCATCCTCGCGGTGCTCACCCCGCTCGGCTCGACCGTCAACGGCGCGCACTCCTGGATCCAGCTCGGCGGCGGCTTCTCGCTCCAGCCCTCGGAGTTCGTGAAGATCACGATCATCCTGGGCATGGCGATGCTGCTGGCGGCGCGGGTCGACGCGGGCGACAAGCCCTACCCGGACCACCGCACGGTGCTCCAGGCGCTCGGCCTGGCCGCGGTGCCCATGCTGATCGTCATGCTGATGCCCGACCTCGGGTCGGTCATGGTGATGGTCATCATCGTGCTGGGCGTGCTGCTCGCCTCCGGCGCCTCCAACCGCTGGGTGCTGGGCATCATCGGCGCGGGCGTGGCCGGGGCGATCGCCGTCTGGCAGCTGCACATCCTGGACGACTACCAGATCGCCCGCTTCGCGGCCTTCGCCAACCCCAGCCTCGACCCGGCCGGTGTCGGCTACAACACCAACCAGGCGCGGATCGCGATCGGTTCGGGCGGGCTGACCGGCTCCGGGCTCTTCGAGGGCTCGCAGACGACCGGCCAGTTCGTGCCCGAGCAGCAGACCGACTTCGTGTTCACGGTCGCGGGCGAGGAGCTGGGGTTCGTCGGCGGCGGCCTCATCATCGTGCTGCTCGGCGTCCTGCTGTGGCGGGCCTGCCGCATCGCCCGTGAGACGACCGAGCTGTACGGCACGATCGTGGCCGCCGGGATCGTGGCCTGGTTCGCCTTCCAGTCCTTCGAGAACATCGGGATGACCCTCGGCATCATGCCGGTCACCGGCCTGCCGCTGCCGTTCGTGAGCTACGGCGGATCATCGATGTTTTCGGTGTGGGTGGCGGTGGGGCTGCTCCAGTCGATCAGGGTGCAGAGACCCATGTCCGCGTAGGGCTTCCGCCCGTGGTCCAGCAGGAATTCGAGCCCGGTCGGCCCTGCCGTCCGGGCTCGACTGGCACTAGATTCGGTTCATGGCGGAGACGAAACGCGAGATCGAGCGCAAGTACGAATCCGATGACAGCGGGCTGCCCGACCTGACCGGCGTCGCCGGGGTGGCGGCCGTCCTCGACAAGGGCGTCGCCGAACTCGACGCCACCTACTACGACACCGCCGACGGGCGCCTCGCCGCCGCCTCGATCACCCTGCGCCGCCGCACCGGCGGTTCCGACGCGGGCTGGCACCTCAAGTTCCCGGTCGCCCCCGGTGTCCGCGACGAGATCCGCGCCCCGCTCTCCGACCACCTTCCCCGTGTCCTCGCCGGACTGATCCGGTCGCGGGTGCGGGGCGCCGAGGTCGCCCCGGTGGTGCGGCTGCGCTCGGCGCGGGACGTGCGTGAACTCGTCGACGACGCGGGCCGTCTGCTGGCCGAGGTCAGCGTGGACGAGGTCCGCGCCGACCGGCTCACCGACGGGGGCGGGGCCGCCCAGTGGACCGAGATCGAGGTGGAACTCGCCGACGGCGGCGAACCGGTCTTCCTCGACAAGGTGGAGAAGCGCCTCCGCAAGGCCGGCGTCCGCCCGTCCGGCTCGGCGTCGAAGCTGGCCCGCGCCCTGGCGGAGACGGCGCCCCGGACGCCGGGCACGTCCCACGGCACGAAGTCCGGCAAGGCCGGGAAGAAGCAGCCGGCCGCGTCGGGAAAGAAGCCCGCCAAGGGCGGGACGGCCACTGCCACTGCTATCTCCACCTCCACCGCGACCGCCGCCCCCGCACCGTCGGCCGGACGCGCCGCCCCGCGAGCCCCCCGCACCGCCGGGGACCACGTCCTCGCCTACCTCCGGGCGCAGCGCGACGCGATCATCGAGCTGGACCCGGCCGTCCGCCGCGACCTGCCCGACTCCGTGCACCGCATGCGGGTCGCCACCCGCCGCGCGCGCAGCGCGTTCCGCTCCTTCGCCAAGGTCCTCGACCGCTCGGTCACCGACCCGATCGGCGCCGAACTGAAGTGGCTGGCGGGCGAACTCGGCGTGGACCGCGACCAAGAGGTCCTCACCGACCGGCTCACGGCCGCCCTGGACGCCCTGCCCCGCCCGCTGGTCTCCGGCCCGGTCCGCAACCGGCTGCGCACCTGGGCGCGGGCCCGCGGCGGCGGGTCACGCCGTCGCCTCCTCGCCGTACTGGACGGCAAGCGGTACCTCGCCCTGCTGGACGCCCTGGACCGGCTGGTGGACGAGCCGCCGCTGCTCGCCGCCGCCGGGGGAGCGCCGGAGAAGGTGCTCGCGAAGGCCGTACGCAAGGACTTCGGGCGGGTGGCCGCGCTGGTCGAGGAGGCGCTCGGGCAGCCGCCCGGCCCCGGACGGGACCTCGCCCTGCACGAGGCGCGCAAGCGGACCAAGCGGACCCGCTACTCGGCGGAGGCGTCCGGGCCCGCGCTCGGCGCGCCCGCGACCGACCTGGTCCGCTCGATGAAGGCGCTCCAGGGACTGCTGGGCGACCACCAGGACAGCGTGATGACCCGCGAGGCCCTGCGCGGCCTGGCCGGACAGGCGCACGCGGCGGGGGAGAGCGCGTTCACGTACGGACTGCTGTACGGGCGGGAGGAGCGGCGCGCCGAAAGCGTCGAGACGGCACTGCCGGACACCTGGGCGGCAACCGCCGACGGCATGCACGTCTGACGGCACGGACGGCACGGACGGCAGAGACAGCGCGGGCGGTGCGGGAGGGGCCGTAGGGGAGAAGCCGTACGGGAAGGGCCGGACGGCGGGTTAGGCTGAATGGTCACCCCTGTCAGCTCACGAAAGTTCCCGCGATGTCTGTCGAGTCGGTGTTCCCGCAGCTCGAAGCCCTGCTCCCGCATGTGCAGAAGCCGATCCAGTACGTGGGCGGTGAGCTGAACTCCACCGTCAAGCCCTGGGACGACTGCGACGTCCGCTGGGCGCTGATGTACCCCGACGCCTACGAGGTCGGCCTGCCCAACCAGGGCGTCATGATCCTCTACGAGGTGCTGAACGAGCAGGAGGGCGTCCTCGCCGAGCGCACGTACAGCGTGTGGCCGGACCTGGAGGAGCTGATGCGGGAGCACAAGGTCCCGCAGTTCACCGTGGACGGCCACCGCCCGGTCAAGGCCTTCGACGTGTTCGGGCTGTCCTTCTCCACCGAGCTGGGCTACACCAACATGCTCACCGCCCTCGACCTCGCGGGCATCCCGCTGGAGGCGCGCGACCGCGGGCTCGACGACCCGATCGTGCTGGCGGGCGGGCACGCCGCGTTCAACCCGGAGCCGATCGCGGACTTCATCGACGCGGCCGTCATCGGCGACGGCGAGCAGGCCGTCCTCGACATGACGAAGATCATCCGCCAGTGGAAGGCCGAGGGCCGCCCCGGCGGCCGCGAGGAGGTCCTGCTGCGGCTGGCGAAGACCGGCGGCGTCTACATCCCCGGCTTCTACGACGTCGAGTACCTGCCCGACGGCCGGATCGCCCGCATGGTCCCCAACCGGTCGGGCGTGCCGTGGCGGGTGTCGAAGCACACCGTCATGGACCTCGACGAGTGGCCCTACCCGAAGCAGCCGCTGGTGCCGCTCGCCGAGACCGTGCACGAGCGGATGTCGGTGGAGATCTTCCGCGGCTGCACCCGCGGCTGCCGCTTCTGCCAGGCCGGAATGATCACCCGCCCGGTGCGCGAGCGCTCCATCACCGGCATCGGCGAGATGGTCGACAAGGGCCTGAAGGCGACCGGCTTCGAGGAGGTCGGCCTGCTGTCGCTGTCCTCCGCCGACCACAGCGAGATCGGCGACGTCGCCAAGGGCCTCGCCGACCGGTACGAGGAGGACAAGATCGGTCTGTCCCTCCCGTCGACCCGTGTGGACGCCTTCAACGTCGACCTCGCCAACGAGCTGACCCGCAACGGCCGCCGCTCCGGCCTCACCTTCGCCCCCGAGGGGGGCTCCGAGCGCATGCGCAAGGTCATCAACAAGATGGTCTCGGAGGAGGACCTGATCCGCACGGTCGCCACCGCCTACGGCAACGGCTGGCGCCAGGTGAAGCTCTACTTCATGTGCGGCCTGCCGACCGAGACCGACGAGGACGTCCTCCAGATCGCCGACATGGCGATGAACGTCATCCAGAAGGGCCGCGAGGTCTCCGGCTCCAACGACATCCGCTGCACCGTCTCCATCGGCGGCTTCGTGCCCAAGCCGCACACCCCCTTCCAGTGGGCCCCGCAGCTGTCCGCGGAGGAGACCGACGCCCGCCTCACCAAGCTCCGCGACAAGATCCGCGGAGACAAGCGCTACGGCCGCTCCATCGGCTTCCGCTACCACGACGGCAAGCCCGGCATCGTCGAGGGCCTGCTCTCCCGCGGCGACCGCCGCCTCGGCTCCGTCATCCGCGCGGTCTACGAGGACGGCGGCCGTTTCGACGGCTGGCGCGAGCACTTCTCCTACGACCGCTGGATGCGCTGCGCCGAGAAGACGCTGCCCGCCTTCGGCGTCGACGTCGACTGGTACACCACCCGCGAGCGCGGCTACGAGGAGGTCCTCCCCTGGGACCACCTCGACTCCGGCCTCGACAAGGACTGGCTGTGGGAGGACTGGCAGGACGCCCTCGACGAGACCGAGGTCGAGGACTGCCGCTGGACCCCCTGCTTCGACTGCGGCGTCTGCCCCCAGTTCGACACATGGCCACAAACGGGCCCGACGGGCAAGAAGCTGCTGCCTCTGACGGTCAAGAAGTCCGGCTGACCTGCGGAAACGGGGGCTGTGAGATGAGTAAGCCGCTTCACCGCATCGCTGACGCTGTGGCTGATGTCACAGAGGTAGATGCGGTGGCGGTGCTGACCGTGCTCGGCTTGCAGAAGGATCGGCGGCAGCCGGCGCAGAAGGTGTTGAGAACGCCACTGCCCCCGCCTGGCGCCCTTTCGGACGTCTCGTCGGACGTGGAGTGGGTGTGAGGGCCGGATAGCGGCCCATGGCGACCTGACGGCAGTGTCAGTCGGTCCGGGGCCTGGTCCGCAGGGCGGGAGAGACGGGGTAGCCGACGGCCAGGGCGTCGTTCACGACATCTGTAACGGGCGCCAGTGGGTTGAGCTTGGTGATCACGGCTTGGTCGAGAGGGCGCAGGCTGTAGATGTGCCGCAGGGCCTCAAGGTCGGCCACAGTTTCGTAGCAATCCTCGGCGAATGCCTTGAAGCCTTCGGGGCCTGGTTTTGTCAGGAGGCCGAACAGTCCGGTCGAGCCGTCCGGATCGGGGTGCCCCTCGGGGAAGTCGATGTCTCCGGTCTCCCAGCGCGTGGCGCCATAGGCACACCGTCACGACGGGTGTGCCGTCCACGTCGGTGAAGAGGGGCTCATGCGCGTTGCGCTGGAAGGCGGAGGGTACGGCGTCCAGCACTCCCGGCCAGGGTTCGAAGTCGTCTTGCTGGTGATACGGACTGAGCGGCGATTCATGAGCGAAGCCGCGCACGTACGCGCCGACGGCCGAGAAGACGATGTCGAACTCGTCCCCGGAGCCGTTCCGCATCGAGGCCAGCTCTTCTGTCTGTGACCAGGAACAATTGAACGCTTAGTATCGCTCCTCGCCGTCGGGGTTCATGATGGCCTCCGCCATCGCGAGGGAGCGGCATAGATCGCGGAGAGTCGGGATGCCGGGCAGAGTGCGGGCCACGTCGTGAACAGTCATACAGCACATCGAAGCGCACGCCGCTGACAACGCCTCGGTCAGTGCCTAATCGACCTGTGTCCCCAGTTGGACACATGGCCACAAACGGGCCCGACCGGCAAGAAGCCGCTGCCTCTGATGGGTACCGGGAAGTACGACGTGAAGGCTGCTACTCCGGGTCGAGGCGTCGGCCTAACACCCGCCCGCAGCCCGGTCGTTCGGCAGGTGTGCACCGGATGATTCAACCGCAGGAAGTATTGGCGATTAGGCACACATGCGCCATAATGTCCCTCTGTAGTGTGCGGTCGTCGGGTGTTTGACGAGGGGGACATATGGCGGTTGACGAGCGGCGAATTAGCCAGTTCATCGGCAGAAGTTTTCTGCGAACCAAGATCGCGAACGTTCTGCGGCATGCTGGCTTCATCATCGTGTGGGTCAGTGAAGAGGCCGGCGGCACACGGTGGGCGTTGTATCTGAAACTGCCCAGGCGCCTGCGCGACCTTTTTGGAACCGCTCGTGAAGTAGTGATCTGGGTAGTTGAGTCACATGAATTCCAGGCGCGAACCGTAACTCAGGCAGCGCAGCTTATTCAGTCTGAGCGACCAAGGCTTTGTGAAGATTTCGCAATCGTGGTCACGCAAGACCCTGATACGAAAGTTCACGCATCAGAAACCGCTGAGACACTGGACACAATTTTTCTGGGTTTCAGTGCAACAGACTTCAACTCGTACCCGCCTTACGGGTCATCCAACTTCATTGAAGCGTTGCAGCGGCGCCTATATGCACGGGATCTCTACGATCTACCTTCGGCTGTGACGCGGGCTGAGGATTTCTTCGGCAGGAGAGGTCTCATCAGCGAGATTGCCACGAGTCTTCGCAGCGGCGGTCGTCATGTAGGCCTCTTTGGTCTTCGTAAAATTGGGAAGACCTCGATGCTTTATCGACTTAGGTCGACGCTGCAGAACAATAGTGACTCTTATGTCGGGCATGTCGATATCGAGCGCATTGACGCCATCAATGCTTCTCCCGAACATCTCCTGTGGAGTCTTGGCGAGTCCATCTATGATTCGCATCGACACATTCGACACATCACTTCTTTTGAGCTCTTTGGGAAATATCGACTCTTCTCGGCGATTCCAGATAAGAGCGCTGTATTTGAACTATTCGATCACGATATTCGCGTGATCTTGACTGAAACATCGCGCTCGGTCGTAATCATGCTTGATGAGATCGAGCTACTCTCCCCAGACGCACCAGGATCCACTTGGGGAGGTGCTTTTGTTCGCATTTGGAGGCTACTCAGGGGGTTGGATCAGCAGTTCCCAGACAGACTTAGCTACTTTGTTACGGGAACCAATCCGAGTGTTTTTGAGCAGAATTATGTCGGAGGGCGTGAGAATCCGGTTTACAATTACTTCCGAGTGCAATATCTGCGCCCGTTAGCTCAGGACGAAGTGGAGTCCTTGCTGGTTAACCTTGGCCGCAGAATGGGATTGAAGTGGGAGGAGGAAGCTGTAGATCGGGTCTTCGGCGCTACTGGAGGGCATCCTGCACTAGTTAGGTCTTTGGCATCTCTTGTCCACACATCTCGGCCGGACTGGGAGGCCGAAGCCGTTGTCACGCGTGAAAATGTTTCTGCTGCAATTGACCGGTTCCTAATAGAAAAGAGTTCCCTCCTAAGCCAGATTGTTGCGGTCCTTCAAGAACAGTACCCGGATGAGTATTATCTACTTGAGATGCTCACCCACGGAAAGATTGGAGAGTTCAGAGAGTTCGCCAATCAGTTCCCTTCTGATACCGCTCACTTAGTGGGTTATGGTCTCTGCGTGCAGCCGCAAAACTGCAGGAGCCTTGAAATTGAGCTGTTGCAGACCTTTCTGCAGAAGAGAAGAACTGAGAAAATCTCCGGAACTGATTCGGCGTATTTGGCTCCAGGTAGCAGAATTGCAAGCTACGAGGTGATCTCCTCGATCGGCTCACCAGGGGGATTTTCTAGAGTATATGCAGCTAAGAGCACGGATGGCTCTACTGTAGCTCTGAAGGTTTTCAATAATGGCCTGCTCGGTGCGTTGCATCGTGAGATTGAGCCCCTTCAAGAGATCGACCACAGGCACGTCGTTCGGGTGATTGACTACGGCAGGAGCGAAGAAGGCTCCGTCTACATGGCCATGGAGCTACTCGAAGGAAGGTCTCTACGGGACTTCTGTACTAAGTCCACGCGCGCTAGCGAGGCGCAAACACTCCAATGGCTGAGCGAAATCCTCTCTGCTATGTTTGCCTTTCATCCAAACGATGCTCTTGTGCGTGAAATTCGCCATACTGCGGAGATTAGTACGGATGACTTGATGCGCCTTGAAGAAGCTCGGCACGGGTTTATTCACAGAGATGTCAAGCCAGAGAATGTAATTGTCGCTGATCGTGGGGCTGTGCTGATCGACTTTAACATCTCGGTCAGGGCTTCAGAGCAGGTAGTAACGCGAAGTGTTACGCCTGGATACCATCCACCAGATGGCATCGGTGCTGTCTGGGACGTAGATGTTGACCTTTATCAGCTAGGTGTCACCATGCTCCAAGTGGCGATTGGGGCAGAGCATCGCGAGGGTACAGTAGAAGATTTGCGGCTGGCTGCTAGGGAAGAGCTGTCTCCCAAGTTCTCAAAAGTATTGCTAAAAATGACGGATCCGGTAAAAAGGAACAGATTCGCCAGCGCCTCACAAGCCATGGCTGAAGTGAATAAGGTTCAACCTAGTGTGCAAAAATGACGTCTGCGAAGGTGCTTGCATGCTGAGTAGTTGGGCTGGGAATACCTGTGGCGCCGTCTCCGGTCTGAGAACTACCTGACGTCCGATCAGGGAGTGTGCCGACAGGCTTGAACCCCGGTACCGTCGTGGTCGTGTCCGGCGTGCGTCGGGTTGGTCCCCCATACACGTGCGCTGGTCACCAAAGGCACCGACGAGACCGGCGCCGGCACCGACCACAAGGTCACCACCAGGGACGACATCGACACGGCCCCCGTCAGCCGACACGTCCGCACCCTCATGCACACCTGTTGGCGACTCGGCGGCCTCCCCGAATACGCACCGCTGCGCCTACGTACCTGGACCCACACCCTCGGCTACCGGGGCCACATCCTCACGAAATCCCGCGTCTACTCCACCACCTACGCCGCACTACGTGCCGAACGCGCCCACCACGTCGGCCACACCGACATCCCCGACGCGATCACAGACGCGCATTGGCGCTATGTCGGCTCGGCCACACGCCGGGCGCCGCTCTCATCGCTGTCGGAGTCGCTGAAGACCTCGCGGAGTCTCGGCGACTCAGTGCAGAAGCCAGCCAACAGGGGGGTGGGGTCGATAACTCCGCTGCCCAAGCCTGAGCCTACGAACGACGAAGCGATGTCTCTGATCGACAGCGAGATTGTGATTGTGGGTGAGGACGGTGCGGAAGAACCGTTTGACCCTGCTGCATGGACGAAGCCGCCTCCCTCAGATGCTGGGAAGGCGGCTTCGTTCTTGTGCGGGCTGGGATCAGAAGGCTTGCGCGAAGTCGTCCTCTCGGATCACGAGTCGCTCGCGTACGTCCTTCGGGATCAGTAGGCGAAGGTGCACCTTCGGGGCTCGGACCTTCGGCACCTTCGTGCGGGTCACTTCGCAGCGGATCCCTACCCGGTACAGGTCGGCGGACATGGCCTCCATGCCGCCTTCCTGCCAGTGCTCACGGAATGTCTTGCCGCCGTGGACGTTGACCCACCGATCCTTCGCGGTCTCGGGGTCGATCGCTTCGAGCTCACTGATGAGCTTGTCCAACGTCGCCTCCGCCTGCTCCTTCGTGAACCGCGTCTTCGTGTATCGGCCCCCGGGTTCGAGATCCTTCATGTACAGCGCGATGGTCTCTTGAAGGAGCTTGATCTCCTTACGGGCCTCGGCGCCCTCGGCGTACTGACGGACCTGCACGGGGAAGTCTCCGAGGACCTTGAGCACGTCCTGCACGAGGCGCTCGTAGACCCGCCCGGGGTTGGGCGCTCCGAGTCCGCCGCTCTTGCAGTTGCGGCACCGCAGGTACTGGTAAGTCCCGTACGTGTTGTTCGTGATCTGCACGGTCATGTTCGTCTTGCAGTCGGCGCACAGCAGGACGCCGAGGAACTGGGTCACACCGCCGACACGGCGCGGCGGCTGGTTCTTCTTGCGCTTGTCGAGGGCGGCGCCGAGGGTCTCGAACTCCTCCTCAGTAAAGAGGGGAGGGGCGACCTTGATCGGCCTGCCGTCCTTGCCGAGGAGCGGCTTCGATCGTCGCTGGCCGCCGTTCTTGTCCTCTTCTACCCGGTAGCCGAGGAGCGCTGGGTTGCGCAGGCGGCGGTGAAGCGTTGCCACGGTGAGCCCTTGGGTCATCAGGCCGGACCGCTTCAGGCAACGCACCATGAAACCGGCGGAGCGTCCCCGCAGCGCCATGCGACGGGCCCAGTGCAGCGCCTTGGCCGCCTCGGGATCGATGACGAGAACGACCTTCCCCGTGTCGTCCTCGTCAGTGACGTAGCCGTACGCCGGCTTCCCGATGATCCAGTCTTCCTGCGACTTCGCGTAGTCCCACAGACTCGCAACCCGGGTCGAGGTGTTGGCCGCCTCGATCTCGGCGATACCCCCGATGATCGTGACCATGATCTTTCCGGCGGTCGTCGTGAGGTCAAGGCTGTCGTTATTCGAGACCAGGTTCTTCCCGCGCTTCAGGCTCCATTCGATCATCGTCGAGAGATCGGAGAGACGTCGTACGAAGCGGTCGAGCTTCCAGAACAGGAGCTCGTCGAACTCGGGGGAGCGGTTGTTCAGCCACTCCCCGAGTTCCTTCCGCTTCCACGGCGGAACCTTCGTCGCCGACACGTTCAGGTCTGAGGCGACACCGACGACTCGGCACCCTCGCTCCCTGGCCAGGATGCGGAGATCGAGTTCCTGCCGTACCGGCGACGTCGTGTCGTCTGTCAGTACGGACAAGCGGATGGATAAGAGCGCCCGGGCTGCGTCCTGGGGGAGTAAGGCCTCAGCCCGTTTGAGCTCCTCCAACAGGGCAAGGTCGGCTTCGGTCCACTCGGCTTCCACGCTGTAGGCCGCTCGGTCTGCCGCGAGTCGGCGCTGTCCTCGTTTCCTCATGTGAGACAGCGTGGCGCAGTTCGCGGATAGTTTTAAGCGTTTTTCCATATGCCTTGCCATGGACACCCAGATCCAGATCGGCCCGACGGGCAAGAAGCTGCTGCCCTTGAGCGTCGTGAAGTAGCGCACGCGCGCGTCCCGGGCCCGGTCACGCCGTACGGCGGGCCGGGCCCGTGGCGTTTCCCGGCGGACATCCGCGGGCGCGGGAGCCGTACGGGCGTCCACGGCGTCCTTGCGGGCATGGACGGAACGCGCGACAGGGCGTCCGGCGCCTCGGGACCGGGCGGCGGGGCGGGGGAGGGGTGTCTCGTCGGCGCCGCGCGGCTGGTTCTGCGGGGTGTCGTGGTGGTGGTCGTGGTGCCGGTGCGGATGGTGTGGGACGCGCTCGTCGTCGTGGGGCGGCCGGTCGGGGCGTGGGTGCTGCGGCCGCTCGGGCGGGCGCTGCTGTGGCTGCTCCGGGTGCTGGTCGCGGTGCCGCTGGAGCTGATGTGGCGCTACGTCGTCGTCCCCCTCGCGCGCGTGCTGGGGTGGCTGCTGCGGTACCTGGTGCTCGTCCCGGCCCGGTGGCTGTACGTGTACGTCCTCGCGCCGCTCGGGCGGGGGCTCGCGTGGCTGCTCGCGCCGGTCGGGCGGGTCCTGCTCGTCGTCCTCGCGGAGGTGGCCGACGCCCTCGGGTACGGCCTGCGGATCGCCGGGCGGGTCTCCCGCGCCGTCGGACGCCTCCTCGGCAGCCTCTTCCGCCGGCTCGTCGCCGACCCGGCCCGGTGGGTCCACCGCACGCTGCTCACCCCGGTCGGGCACGTGCTGCGTGACCTGGTGCTGCGCCCCGTCGGCCGGATCGCGCGGCGGGCCCTGGACACGGCCCGTGAGGCCGTCCGGCAGGCACGCTCCGATGTGCGGCGCGCCCTGTCCGGGGCATTCGGGAGGCGTACGGACCCGCCTCCCGGGGAACCTTCGGAGCCCGGGACACGTACTCTTGATGGCAGTACCACCGCACTCACGAAGGACTGAACGACACTGGGCAAGCGACAGCCCGAAGGCCCGCCGCCCGCACCCGCGGTGCAGCGCATCCGACTGCGCTACACCAAGCGCGGCCGCCTCCGGTTCACCAGCCACCGTGACTTCCAGCGTGCCTTCGAGCGCGCGTTGCGCCGTGCCAAGGTGCCGATGGCGTACTCGGCGGGGTTCACGCCGCACCCGAAGGTGTCGTACGCCAATGCCGCACCCACCGGCACGGGCAGTGAGGCGGAGTACCTGGAGATCGCGCTCACCGCGGCGCGTGACCCGCAGAAGCTGCGTGAGCTGCTCGACGCGTCGCTGCCCGCCGGGCTCGACATCGTCGACGCCGTCGAGGCCCGCACCTCGGGACTCGCCGACCGGCTCACGGCCTCCGTCTGGGAACTGCGCCTCGACGGCGTGGACCCCGCGGACGCCGACCGGGCGGTGGCCGCCTTCACCGGGGCGGACACCGTGGAGGTCCAGCGCCTCACCAAGAACGGCGTTCGTACGTTCGACGCCCGTTCCGCCGTCGCTCACCTCGAAACGCTCGATCCACAGGCTGATAGGCCGACCGACCGGCCCTGTGCGATACTGCGCCTGGTTGTTCGGCACGTGACGCCTGCCGTTCGACCCGACGACGTCCTGTCCGGTCTCCGCGCCGTGGCCGACCTGGCGCCGCCGGTCCCCGCAGCGGTGACCAGGCTGGCGCAGGGGCTGTTCGATGAAGAGACCGGCGCGGTGACCGACCCGCTCGCGCCCGACCGCGAGGCAGCCGAGGCCCCCACAACGGCCGATGTGACTGCCGCCGCGAAGGCGCCGGCGTAGGGAAGGTCCCGCACAGGGACGGACGTCGTAGCGCAGCCCTCGCACTCGGGAGCCACCTGGGTCGGGCAGCGCACCGACCACCAGACTTTCGCCAGGCCGTCCGCAACATGGCGTACGGAACCGGCGAGACAGGACACTAGAAAGCTCCCGTGCGGCGCCCGCGCCCCGGACGGCGGCACCGCGCACCGCGCGAGCCGCGGACGTCAGCGGTGACCGGTCCTCATGACCGGCACCGGTCCGGCGCGGCGCCCGGGAGCCCGACGGGAGAACCGCCCGCATGCTCGAACCGACCGAATCCACGGAGCCCACCGCGGGCTCCGAAGCGAACGACACCCCCAGCGACACCCTGCCGCCGCGCCGCCGGCGCCGGGCCGCCTCGCGGCCCGCGGGTCCGCCCACCGGCGCCGAGGGCACCGTGGCCGAGACCGTCGCGCCGGCCATACCGGCCGCCGAGAGCGTCGCCGACCTCGCCGACAGCGACGTCGATGCCGATCTCCTTGAGGACGAGGAGAAGGCCGACGAGGCCGCCCCCGTGGCGGAGCCCGTCGAGGCCGCACCCGCCCGTCCGCGCCGCCGCGCCACCCGCCGGGCCTCCGCGCCCGCCGGGGCCGCCGCCGCCGAGACGGCCGAGACCGTGCTGCCGGTGACCGCCGAGCCCGCCGCCGTCGCGGAGGAGCCCGTCGCCGAGGTCGCGCCCGTCGAGGACGCCGCGCCGCGCCGCACCCGGCGCCGCGCCACCCGTACGGTCGCCACGCCCGTCGAGGCCGCGCCGCAGACGGCCGAGAGCACCGACGCCGTCCAGGCCGAGGCGCCCGCCGCGCCCGAGCCTGTGGCCGCCGCCGAGCCCGCCGCTGTCGAGGAGGCCGCTCCGGCCCCCCGTACGCGCCGCCGCGCCACCCGCCGGGTGACCGCGCCCGCCGCCGCGCCCGAGGGCACCGAGGCCGCCGCCGAGGTGACGGCGCCGGTGACCGAGACCGCCGAGGTTCCGGCCGAGGCGCCTGCCGCCGAGCAGGCCGACGCCGACGCCGACGACGCCGCGCCGCGCCGGACCCGCCGCCGCGCCACCCGCCGGGTCACCGCGCCCGCCGAGACCCCGGCCGAGGCGCCCGCCGCCGTGGAGGCCCCGGCCCCGGTCGAGGCCCCCGCCCCCGCCGCCGAGGCCCCGGCCGAGACCGCCGAGGAGGACGCCGGTCCGCGCCGCGGGCGCCGTCGCGCCGTCCGCAAGGCCGCCGTCGGCTTCTCCGCGCCCGCCCGCCCGGCCGCCGAGGACGGCGACGCCCGTCGGCGCCCCGCGCGCCCCGCGGTCGCCGTGTTCCAGGCGCCCGTGTTCACCGAGCCCAGCTTCCAGACCCCCGAGCGCGCCGCCGCCGAGGCCGCCGCCGCGGTGTCCGAGCCCGAGCCGGAGCCGGAGGAGTCCGCCGAGCCGGTCGAGGCCATGCGCGCCGAGGAGCCCCAGGAGGAGCCGTCCGGCCGACGCCGCCGTCGCCGCCGGGGCGCCGCCGTGGCCGAGGAGACCGCCGAGGTCACCCGCCCGGCCGAGCAGCGGCCCGCCGTCGCCGACGAGCCGGAGCCCGAGGACGCCGAGGAGACCGCCGACGTCGCCGAGGCCGACGCCGACAGCGACGACGACGGGGACGAGGGCGGTTCGCGCCGCCGTCGCCGCCGGGGCGGCCGTCGCCGCCGCCGCGGGGACGCCGCCGACGGCGAGTCCGACTTCGACCCCGCCGACGATGCCGAGGGCTCCGCCCAGGACGCGCAGGAGTCCGACGCCGACACCGCCGACCAGGACGCCGAGGACGAGGGCGACGGCGAGGACGCCGCCGGGTCCACCGCGGGCAGCCGTCGCCGCCGTCGCCGTCGCCGCCGCGCCGGGGACGCCTCCGGCGACGCCGAGCAGCCCGGTGAGGGCGACCCGGAGCGCACCGTCGTCAAGGTCCGCGAGCCCCGCAAGGCCGGGGAGCCCTCCGACGAGGTGCAGTCCATCAAGGGCTCGACCCGGCTGGAGGCGAAGAAGCAGCGCCGCCGCGAGGGACGCGAGCAGGGCCGCCGCCGCGTGCCGATCATCACCGAGGCCGAGTTCCTGGCCCGCCGTGAGGCCGTCGAGCGCGTGATGGTCGTCCGCCAGCACGGCGACCGCACCCAGATCGGCGTCCTGGAGGACGGCGTGCTCGTCGAGCACTACGTCAACAAGGAGCAGTCGACCTCGTACGTCGGCAACGTGTACCTCGGCAAGGTGCAGAACGTGCTGCCGTCGATGGAGGCCGCCTTCATCGACGTCGGCAAGGGCCGCAACGCCGTGCTGTACGCCGGTGAGGTGAACTTCGGGGCGCTCGGCATGGCCCACGGGCCGCGCCGTATCGAGTCCGCCCTCAAGTCCGGCCAGTCGGTCCTGGTGCAGGTCACCAAGGACCCGATCGGCCACAAGGGCGCCCGCCTGACCAGCCAGGTCTCCCTGCCCGGCCGCTACCTCGTGTACGTGCCCGAGGGCTCGATGACAGGCATCAGCCGCAAGCTGCCCGACACCGAGCGGGCCCGCCTGAAGTCGATCCTCAAGAAGATCGTCCCCGAGGACGCGGGCGTCATCGTGCGCACCGCCGCCGAGGGCGCCAGCGAGGACGAGCTGCGCCGTGACGTCGAGCGGCTCCAGGCGCAGTGGGAGGAGATCCAGCGCAAGGCCAAGAGCGGCAATGCGCCGACGCTGCTCTACGGCGAGCCGGACATGACCGTCCGGGTCGTGCGCGACATCTTCAACGAGGACTTCACCAAGGTCGTCGTCAGCGGCGACGAGGCCTGGTCGACCATCCACGGGTACGTCTCGCACGTCGCGCCCGACCTGGCCGACCGGCTGTCGCGCTGGACCTCCGAGGTCGACGTGTTCGCCACGTACCGGATCGACGAGCAGCTCGCCAAGGCGCTCGACCGCAAGGTCTGGCTGCCCAGCGGCGGTTCGCTGGTGATCGACCGGACCGAGGCGATGGTCGTGGTCGACGTCAACACCGGCAAGTTCACCGGCCAGGGCGGCAACCTGGAGGAGACGGTCACCAGGAACAACCTGGAGGCGGCCGAGGAGATCGTGCGTCAGCTGCGGCTGCGCGACCTCGGCGGCATCATCGTGATCGACTTCATCGACATGGTGCTGGAGTCCAACCGGGACCTCGTCCTGCGGCGGCTGCTGGAGTGCCTCGGCCGCGACCGGACCAAGCACCAGGTCGCCGAGGTCACCTCGCTGGGCCTGGTCCAGATGACCCGCAAGCGGGTCGGCCAGGGCCTGCTGGAGTCGTTCTCCGAGACCTGCGTCCACTGCAACGGGCGCGGGATCATCGTCCACATGGAGCAGCCGACGTCCGTGGGCGGCGGCGGCAAGCGCAAGAAGCGCGGTCGCGGCGGTGACGGCCAGGGCGCCGACACGCACACCCACGAGCACGACCACGACGACGCCGACACCGTGGTCAGCGCGCACGAGGAGACCGAGAGCGAGGCCGAGAGCGCGGCGGAGGTCGCCGCCGAGACGGCCGAGCCGGTCGCCCTCGACGGGCCCGCGTTCTCCCCGGACGAGGAGCTGTACAGCAGCGTCGCCGAGGCGGAGGCCGCGGCCGGACGGGGCCGCGGGCGCCGCCGGGCGGGCCGCCGGGCGTCCGCCCCGGCGGGCGCGCCGCGCGGTGGCCGCCGGGACAGCGCTTACGCCGAGGTCACCGGAGGCGAGGCGGTGCCTACCGCACAGGACGTCACCGCCGAGGCGGAGTCCGGGCGTTCGGTGCGGCCGGCCGAGGCCGCCGTCGCGCAGGCCGCGCCGGTCGCCGCCGAGGACCCGGTGGTCGAGTCCGCCGCGTCGGCACCGGCCGTCGAGGCGCCCGCCGCCGAGCCCGCCGCGGACGAGGCCGCGCCCAAGGGCCGTACCCGGCGCCGCGCCACCCGCAAGGTGTCCGCGCCCGCCGGTTCGCCCGCCGGGGCCGAGGCCGCCGTGGTGACGGTGACCGAGACGGCGCCGGAGCCGGTCGCGGAGCAGGTCGCGGTGTCGGAGCCGGAGCGGCAGCCGGAAGCGGTTGCCGAGTCCGCCGTCGAGACGCCCGCCGAGCCGGTCGTCGAGCAGGCCGCCGAACCCGTCGCCGAGAGCGCGGCCCCGGCCCGGCCGCGGCGCCGTGCCGTGCGGAAGGCCACCGCGCCGACCGCGTCCGAGGAGGCGGCCGTCGTGGTCGTCCCGTCGGCGGCCGACACGTCGTCGGAGTCCGGGACGGCTCCGGCCGAGCCCGCCGACGAGGCCGACGAGCCGTCCGAGGTGGCGGACGCGGCGGAGGCCGCGGAGCCCGCGGCGGTGAAGAAGACGGCCGCCCGCAAGACGGCGAAGAAGGCCACGACCAAGAAGACGGCCGCCAAGAAGACCGCCACCGCGGCCAAGAAGACCGCCGCGAAGAAGACGGCCGCGAAGAAGACGACGGCCAAGAAGGCGGCGTCGAAGACGACGGCCGCCGCGCAGAAGAGCGGCCCGTCCGTCTCGGCCTCCACGGAGGACTGACGGCACGTACGACCGGCGGGGGGGGCGCCCCGGGCCCCCCCCCCCCCCGCCCCCCCCCCCCCCGGCGCGCCGCGCCGCGCCCGAGCGCGGACCGGAGGATCTTCCGCGGCCCGGCCCGCACCCCCCAGCGGGGGGC
>NZ_JBIVUY010000001.1:341723-369285 GCF_044757425.1 Streptomyces sp. NPDC091281
CGCCCGGCGCCGCGCCCCGGGGGGCGCGGGCCGGCGCGCGGGGGGGGGGGGGCCGCGGCCGCCCCCCCCCCCCCCCCCCCCCCCCCCCCGCCGCTCGTGTCGCCGCGGGTTCACACTCGGGATACCGTTTGTTTCGCCTGTGACGGAGTGCACCCCAAGGGGAGGTTTCTCTGTGGTAACCCGGGGGAAAATTGCCGTCTCCGTGCTGGTAACGTGAACTGCGGTCCCGGTGGCCTTAGCCATGCGCACCGTGACCGCAGCCGACCAGCGCATCCGGCCCTCCGGACCGGACTCGGCTGTCTTCCCGCAAGGAACCCTCGGGGGGCAGGGTCCTGTGTACAAGCCGTTCGCCCGCCCACAGGCAGCGGTGGACACCGGGGATGCGGCCGTGCTGAAAGTGCTGCGGCCCCTTCCCGACGAAGCACGACGCGCCTTCGAGGTCGCCGTAGAGGAGGGGATGTCGATGACCGACGCCCATGAGTTCATACCGGCCGCCAGACCAGTGATCGACGAGGAGGAGATCGAGGCAGCGGTCCGCGTACTGCGCAGCGGTCGCGTCGTCCAGGGTCCCGAGGTGGCCGCCTTCGAGGAGGAGTTCTCGGAACTCGTCGACGGACGCCACTGCGTGGCCGTCAACTCCGGTACGTCGGCGCTGCACCTGTCGCTGCTGGCCCTCGGCATCGGCCCCGGCGACGAGGTCGTCGTCCCGTCGTTCTCGTTCGCCGCGTCCGCCAACGCCGTCCGCCTGGTCGGCGCCGACGTGGTCTTCGCCGACATCGAGGCCGACACCTTCTGTCTCGACCCGGCCGCCTTCGAGGCCGCGATCACCCCGCGCACCGCCGCGGTCATGCCGGTCCACCTGTACGGCCACCCGGCCGCCATGGACCGGATCTCCGCGATCGCCGCCCGCCACGGGCTCGCCGTCGTCGAGGACGCCTGCCAGGCGCACGCCGCCGCGCTGCACGGCACGCCGGTCGGCGCGTTCGGCGCCGCGGGCACCTTCAGCTTCTACCCGACGAAGAACATGCACAGCCTGGAAGGCGGCATGATCTCCACGGGCGACGCCGAGACCGCCCGCACCCTGCGCCTGCTGCGCAACCAGGGCATGGAGCAGCGGTACGCCAACGAGATCGTCGGCGCCAACGTCCGGATGACCGACGTCTCCGCCGCGATCGGCCGCGTCCAGCGTGCCAAGCTGGGCGACTGGACCGAGCGCCGTATCGCCAACGCCGCCTACCTCAGCGAGCACATCACCGCCGCGAACGTGGTGACGCCGAAGGTCGCCGAGGGCGCGCGGCACGTGTTCCACCAGTACACCGTGCGGGTGCGCGGCGACCGCGACGCCGCCATGGCCGCGCTCACCGAGGCCCAGATCGGCAACGCGGTGTACTACCCCACCCCGATCCACCGTCTGAAGCCCTACTGGGAGCCCGACCAGAAGGCCGGCCGCACCTGGGACCTGCCCGAGACGGAGCGCGCGGCCGCCGAGGTCGTCTCGCTGCCCGTGCACCCCGCGCTGTCGGCGGGGGACCTCGAACGCATCGTGACCGCGGTGAACGCGCTGGGAGAGCAGCTGTGAGCAAGCAGCCGTTGCGGGCCGGACTCGTCGGCCTCGGTTCCATGGGGCGTCACCACGCCCGTGTGCTGGCCGGTCTGGAGGGCGTCGACTTCGTCGGCGTCGTCGACCCGATGGGCGACAAGTTCGGCGCCGCGCAGGGCACGCCCGTCCTGAACACCGTGGACGAGCTGATCGCGCTGGGCCTCGACTACGCCGTCGTGGCCTGCCCGACCGCCCTGCACGAGGAGGTCGGCATGGCGCTCGCCTCGGCCGGCGTCTGCGCGCTGATCGAGAAGCCCGTCGCCGACACCGTCGAGGGCGCCCGCCGCCTCGTCGAGGCCTTCGAGTCGCGCGGCCTGGTGGCCGGCGTCGGCCACATCGAGCGGTGCAACCCGGCGCTGCGCTCGCTGCGCGCCCGCCTGGAGGCCGGGGAGCTGGGCGACGTCTACCAGGTCGTCACCCGCCGCCAGGGTCCCTTCCCGCACCGCATCGCGGACGTCGGCGTCGTCAAGGACCTCGCCACCCACGACATCGACCTGACCGGCTGGGTGACCGGCCGTCAGTACGTGTCGATCGCGGCGCACACCGTCTCCAAGAGCGGCCGCCAGCACGAGGACATGGTGTCCGCGGTCGGCCGCCTCGACGACGGCACCATGGTCAACCACCTGGTCAACTGGCTGAGCCCGCTCAAGGAGCGGTTCACCTCGGTCACTGGCGAGCGCGGCTGCTTCATCGCCGACACCCTCACCGCCGACCTGACCTTCCACTCCAACGCCGCCGTCACCACCGAGTGGGAGGCCCTCCAGGCCTTCCGCGGCGTCTCCGAGGGCGACATGATCCGCTACGCCATCCCGAAGCGCGAGCCGCTCCAGGTCGAGCACGAGCTGTTCCGCGACGCGGTGCTCGGCGAGGACGCGGACATCTGCACGCTGCGGCAGGGGATGCGGACGGTGGAGGTGGCTGCGGCGGTTCTCGCTTCGGCCACCGACGGCGGTACCGTCCATATCGACCCGGTTGAGCACGTGGCAGCCCGATAGGTTCCGGTGCGTGCCACGGCCACCTTCCGGCCCCCCCTGGAACAGGGGGGGCCGCGCTCCTGTACCCCCGGAGGAAGTACGTAATGGAATCCCCTGCCCGCAGGCCGAGGATCGCTGTGATTGTCGCCAACGGCATCACCGGCGACTCCCGTGTCCAGAAGACGGCCGTCGCGGCGGCCCGGGACGGCTGGGACGTGACGCTGATCGGCCGGAGTGACACCAAGCGGGTGCAGCGGTCGAGGATGGGTCCGATCGACGTGATCCGGGTACCGGTCAGTTCGGACTACCTGCGGGGAGTGAAGGCGCGTCGGGACCGTTCCCTGCGGGCCGCCGCGACCCAGTTCAACCTGCCGGACCAGTCGGCCCTCAACCGCTACACCGCCGAGTACAAGGCGTGGGTGCGGCAGAAGTCGGCCGAGAGCAACTGGGCGAGCGCGCCGCGCCGCACCTCCATCAAGGCGGTTCTGCGGGCCCGTCGTTCGGTGCACCGGCTGCGGGTCCAGGCGTACAAGTGGGAGCAGCGGCACCGGCCGAAGGACGAACCTGCGCGTGACTGGCGGGTGGACTGGCCGCAGGTGGTCGACCTCGACCTGGCCTTCGGCCCGGTCATCGAGGAACTCGAACCGGACGTCATCCACGCCAACGACGTCACCATGATCGCCACGGCCGCGCTGAGCGCCGCCCGTCTGCGCGCCCGGGGCCGCACGTGCGCCTGGCTGTACGACGCCCACGAGTACGTGCGGGGCGTGGAGTGGCCGCACCCCCGGCAGGCGTACGCGCTGCCCGCCGTGGAGGGCGAGTTCATCGGCCGCGCCGACGCCGTGGTCACCGTCTCCCCGCAGCTCGCGGAGCTGCTGAAGGAGGACCACGGGCTCGCGAAGGCGCCCCTGGTGGTGGGCAACGCCCCGGTCCGTGAGGTCATCGGCGCCGGTGCGTCGACCACGTCGGTGCGCGCGGCCTGCGGGCTCGGCCCCGAGGTCCCGCTGATGGTGTACTCGGGCTGGATCGGCCCGGAGCGCGGTGTGGACGCCGTCATCGACGGTCTGCCGCAGCTGCCCGGCTTCCACCTCGCCCTGGTCCACGGCCGGATGACGGCGCTGCTGGAGCAGCTCCTCGCCCGCGCCGAGGCCCTCGGGGTGCGCGACCGGATCCACCTCGTGCCCTACGTGCCGCAGCATCAGGTCGCCGACTACCTGGCCTCCGCCGACCTCGGCCTGACCCCGTTCCGGCGCGTCCCCAACTGCGAGGTGTCGCTGCCGACGAAGGTCTCCGAGTACCTCCAGGCGGGCCTGCCGCTGGTCACCAGCGACGTCAAGGTCATCAAGGCGTACGTCGAGGAGCACGGTCTGGGCGAGGTGTGGACCTGGGACGACCCGAGGACCTTCGCCGACGCGGCCGCGCGGGCGATGCAGAACCGTGCCAAGCTCGCCGACGCGATCACCGAGGACGTCCTCACCGACCTGTCCTGGGAGGCGCAGAGCACCAAGCTGCTCCAGCTCTACCGCGACCTGTCGAAGAAGACGCCGCCCGGTCCGCGCCCCGAGGTCTCCTGGACCGTGCAGGAGACCCCCGAGGCCGTGCGGACGGCGGAGAACACCGGCGCCGACGGGCGGCCCCTGTGGCGCAAGCTCGGCGACACCCGGGTCCGGCTGGGCCTCGGCCCCGCCAACTACGCCGGTCAGGGCGCCGCGTTCGCGCAGGCGGTCACCCGCCTCAACCCGGACGTCTCCGCCGAGGTCGTCATGAACAAGCGGCCGGAGTCCTTCGACTACCCGGCCGACCTGTACGTCGACGCCGACCGGCTGCCCGAACTGTCCGTGCAGGTGCAGCAGATGGAGCGGGTCATCGGCCGCTTCACCCACCTGCTGGTCGACGCGTTCATGCCGGTCTTCGGCCACCTCAACGGCACCACCGTCGCCGGTGACCTCGACGCGCTGAAGCAGGCGAAGATCAAGGTGGCGCTGCTGGCGCACGGCAGCGAGATCCGCCACCCCGCCGACCACATGGCGCGCCACCCCTTCTCGCTCTTCCACGACGCCCCCGACGGCATCGCCAAGCGCCTCCAGGCCAAGGTCGAGGTGAACAAGCGGATCGCGGCGGAGGCCGGGCTCCCGCTCTTCGTCACCACGCCCGACCTCCTGGAGGACCTGCCGACGGCGAAGTGGCTGCCGCTCGTCGTGGACGTCGACAGCTGGGCCACCGACCTCCCCGTCATGGAGCGCGAGCGCCCGCTGGTCCTGCACGCGCCCTCGAAGCGGTGGACCAAGGGCACCGACCGGATCATGCCGGTGCTCACCGAGCTGCACGACAAGGGGATCATCGAGTTCCGGCTCGCCGAGGGCATCCCGTGGGCCCAGATGCGTGAGCTGGTCCAGAGCTGCGACCTGGTGCTCGACCAGTTCACCACCGGCAGCTACGGCACCTTCGCGGTGGAGGCGATGGCGGCGGGCAAGCCCGTGGTCGCCTACATCAGCGACGGTGTGAAGAACACGACGGACGGCGCCCTGCCCATCGTCAACGCCACCCCGGACACCCTCCGCGAGGTCGTGGAGGGGCTGGTCGCCGATCCCGAGGGCACCGCCCGGATCGGCCGGGAGTCCTCCGACTTCGCCCGCACCTACCACAACGGCACATGGACCGCCCAGGTCCTGAGCGATTTCCTGAAGTGACCGGTTCAGAAAGGCTGTTCATGGAAGCGCAGAGCACCGGCGCGCGCCGCCCGGCCAAGGGCCGGGTCGTCATGCTGGTCGACAACAAGGTCGACGGCGACTCCCGGGTGCAGAAGGCCGCCGAGTCCGCCGCGGCGGCGGGCTGGGACGTGGTGCTGCTCGGCCTCGTCCGCTCCGGCAGCGGACGGAGCTGGAAGCTCGGCGACGCCGAGGTCCGGCTGCTGCCGCTGAAGACCCCGCTCGGCAAGCGGCACGCGGAGCGTCACCGCTCGCTGCTGCGCCGCCCGTTCGCCTACCCGCCGGGCCCGATGGCGGCCTACCGCCGCCAGTGGGCCAAGGCGTGGCGGGCGGACGTGGCCTCCCGCAGAGCCGCTCTGAAGGTGGTGCCCCGGGCCGTCGGCGGTCCGCTCTTCCGGCGGGTCGAGAAGCTGCGCCTCGTGGTGGCCGGACCGGTCTCCAAGTTCATGCAGAAGTGGGTCGAGTTCCGGGCCCGGCAGAGCGGCCAGGCGCAGAAGGCCGGACGCGCCCTGCGCGGCCCCCTCGACCGGGCCTTCACGGCCGTGTGGCGGGCCGCCAAGGGCAAGCGGGCCTGGCGGCGCCTGGAGCCGGTGCTGTGGGACTACGAGCTGACGTACGGCAAGGAGATCGACGCTCTCAAGCCCGATCTCATCCACGCCAACGACTTCCGGATGCTCGGTGTCGGCGCCCGCGCGGCGGTGCGGGCCCGCGCGGCCGGCCGTACGGTGAAACTGGTGTGGGACGCCCACGAGTTCCTGCCCGGGGTCCGCCCGTGGGAGGACAACGCCCACTGGATTCCCGGCAACACGGCGCACGAGAGCGAGTACGCGCCGTACGCCGACGCCGTGGTCACCGTCTCCGAGGGCCTGGGCGACCTGCTGGTGGAGCGCCACGGTCTCAAGGAGCAGCCGACCGTCGTCCTCAACGCGCCCGACCGGCCCGTCGAGCCCGACCTGCTGCTGGAGGACGCCGAGCCGGAGCCGGACCTGCGCGCCCTGTGCGGCATAGGCCCCGACGTCCCGTTGGTCGTCTACAGCGGTTCCCCCGGCCCGCAGCGCGGTCTCGGGGACATGGTGGAGGCGCTGCCCTCGCTGGACGGCGTGCACATGGCGTTCGTCGTCCCCTCGCCGGCCGCCGGCTACATCCAGAGCCTGCTCCAGCGGGCCCAGGACCTCGGGGTGGGGGACCGGCTGCACGCCGTCCCGTACGTGAAGCACTGGCAGGTGGTCCGCTTCCTGTCCGCCGCCGACGTCGGCTGCATCCCGATCCACCACTGGCCGAACCACGAGATCGCCCTGATCACGAAGTTCTTCGAGTACTCGCACGCCCGGCTGCCGCTCGTGGTCAGCGATGTGAAGACCATGTCCGAGGTGACCCGGTCCACCGGCCAGGGCGAGGTCTGCCGCGCCGAGGACGTGCCCGACCTGGTCCGCGCGATCAAGGCCGTCCTCGCCGACCCGGAGAAGTACACGGCCGCCTACGACAAGCCCGGACTGCTCGACACCTGGACCTGGGAGGCGCAGGCCGAGGTGCTGGACGGGCTGTACAGCCGGCTCGTCACGAGATCCGCCAAGGCGACGTCATGAGCGGGCGCGTGCCCGACGTCACGGTCGTCGTCGCGGTCTACAACACGATGCCTTATCTGACGGAGTGTCTGACCTCCCTCCTCGGACAGAGCATCGGCCGTGACCGGCTGGAGATCGTCGCCGTCGACGACGGTTCCACCGACGACAGCGGGCGCGAACTCGACCGGTTCGCCGCGCTGTACCCGGACACCGTCAAGGTGATCCACCAGCCGAACTCCGGTGGCCCCGCCGCGCCCAGCAACCGCGCGCTGGAACTGGCCACCGGCCGTTTCGTCTACTTCATCGGCTCCGACGACCACTTGGGCGAGGAAGCCCTGGAGCGCATGGTCGCCTACGCCGACGAGCACGACTCGGACGTCGTCGTCGGCCGCATGGTCGGCACCAACGGCCGTTACGTGCACCAGGCGTTGTACAAGGAGAACGACCCCGACGTCAGCCTCTACGACTCGGCGCTGCCGTTCACCCTGGCCAACACCAAGCTGTTCAGGCGGGAGTTGGTCGAGAAGCACAAGCTGCGCTTCCCCGAGCACCTGCCGGTCGGCAGCGACCAGCCGTTCACCATCGAGGCGTGCGTGCGCGCCCGCAGGATCTCCGTGCTGGCCGACTACGTCTGCTACTACGCGGTGAAGCGCGGCGACGCCAGCAACATCACCTACCGTGCCGACCACCTGGCCCGGCTGGACGCCGCCGCGGAGATCATGGACTTCACCGCCGGGCTCGTCCCCGCCGGGTCCGACCGTGACGCGCTGCTGCGCCGGCACTTCACGTGGGAGCTGGCCAAGCTCGTCCAGGACGACTTCCCGGCCCTGGACCGGGAGGTGCAGCGGCAGGTCTGCGCGGGCGTCGCCCGGCTGGCCACCACGTACTTCACCGACGGCATCCGGGACGCCATGGACGTCAAGCGCCGGGTGCGGATCGCGCTGGCGCACGCGGGCGCGATCGACGAACTGTCCGCGGCGATCTCCGGCGAGAAGGCGAACGGGGCGCCGCCCTTCGTGGTCGAGGGCGAGCGCGCCTACGCCCGCTACCCTGGCTTCCGCGACCCGCTCGTCGGTGTCTCCGACCGGGTCTACGAACTGGTGGGGGAGGCGGTCCCCGGCCGCCTCGCCCAGGGCACCGACCTGCTGGCCTCCGGCTGGGACCAGGAGGGCGAGCGCCTCGCGTACACGGCGTCCGTCCGGCTGCCGGTCGTCGGACAGGTGGAGCGGGCCGGGGCGGTGCTGCGGCTCGCCAAGGGCGCCATGCCGAAGTCCGCCGACAAGCCGGGCGCCCGCCGCCTCAAGGAGGACCACGAACTGCCCGCCCCGGTGGGCGAGTTCCGTACGGAACCGTCCGCCGACGGCGCGGCCACCGTGCTGCACGCCCGCATCCCGCTGCCGTACGCCACCGCCAAGCGGGGGGTGCGGGTCTATCTGGACGTCGCGGGGCGGACGTACGAGATCCCGGTGCGCGGGGAAGGGCGGCCGATGCCGCTGGCGCGGCGCTGGGGGCGCGACGACGACCCGTACCGGGCGTCGGCCCTCGTCAACGACAAGGGGCGTGTCGTCGTCGACACGGCCCGGCTCAACCCTCCGACGAGCACCCTGGCGCGGCGGGCGCTCGGGCGGCTGGTGCGGAAGGCGAAGTCCCGTTCCGTCGGCTCGAAGTCGAACGGTTCCCCGCAGTCGAAGTCGAACGGTTCCCAGAAGCCGAACGGTTCCCGAAGGAAGTAGTACCGACCATGAACATCTGTGTAGTAGCGCTCGGCAAGATCGGCCTTCCGCTGGCCGTGCAGTTCGCGTCCAAGGGCCACCGGGTCATCGGCGCGGACGTCAACGAGAAGGTCGTCGAGCTGGTCAACGCCGGTGTCGAGCCCTTCCCGGGCGAGCACGACCTCGACGTCAAGCTCAAGCAGGCCGTCGACGCCGGGCTGCTGAGCGCGACGACCGACACCGCGTCCGCGGTGGCCGGGTCCGAGGCCGTCGTCGTGGTCGTGCCGCTCTTCGTGGACGCCGAGGGCACCCCCGACTTCGGCTGGATGGACTCCGCGACGAAGGCGATCGCCCAGGGCCTCAAGCCGGGCACCCTCGTGTCGTACGAGACCACGCTGCCGGTCGGCACCACCCGCACCCGCTGGGCGCCGATGCTGGCCGAGGGCTCCGGCCTGACCGCCGGTGACGACTTCCACCTGGTGTTCTCCCCGGAGCGGGTGCTCACCGGCCGCGTCTTCGCCGACCTGCGCCGCTACCCCAAGCTGGTCGGCGGCATCGACGAGGCGTCCACGGCCCGCGGTGTGGAGTTCTACGAGCAGGTCCTCGACTTCGACGAGCGCCCCGACCTGCCGCAGGCCAACGGCGTGTGGGACCTCGGCACCGCCGAGGCGTCCGAGCTGGCCAAGCTCGCCGAGACCACCTACCGGGACGTCAACATCGGCCTGGCGAACCAGTTCGCCCGCTTCGCCGACCAGAACGGCATCGACGTCAAGAAGGTCATCGAGGCCTGCAACTCCCAGCCGTACAGCCACATCCACCAGCCGGGCATCGCGGTCGGCGGGCACTGCATCCCGATCTACCCGCGGATGTACCTGTGGAACGACCCGGCCGCGACCGTGGTGCGCTCCGCCCGTGAGGCGAACGCCGCGATGCCGGAGTACGCCGTGGACCTGCTGGCCGCCGCCTACGGCGACCTGACCGGCGTCCAGGTGCTGGTGCTGGGCGCCGCCTACCGCGGCGGGGTCAAGGAGACGGCCTTCTCCGGCGTCTTCCCGACCGTCGAGGCGCTCCGGGCGCGCGGCGCGGTGCCGTTCGTCTCCGACCCGATGTACACCGCCGAGGAGCTGTCCGCGCACGGCCTCACCCCGCACGCCGGGGAGACGGTCACCGCGGCGATCCTCCAGGCCGACCACGCCGAGTACCGCACCCTGACCCCGGCCGACCTGCCGGACGTCACGGTCCTGGTCGACGGCCGCCGCACCACCGACCCGGAGGCCTGGAAGGGCGTCCGGCGGGTGGTCATCGGCGGCTGATCCGGAACCGCCCACGACGACGGAAGGGGCCCGGCACCACGCAGAACGTGGTGCCGGGCCCCTTCCGTGGTTCGGGTCAGCCGCCGGTCTCCACCGGCGGCTTGCGGGACTCCGCGGCCAGCCGTGCGCGCAGCCACCGCTGGAGCGGCCGTTCCACGAACCGGTGGACGAGGTACGCCAGCACGATCAGCACGGAGGTGGTGAGGGCCAGCGTGGCCCAGGCCCCGAGGTGTCCGTCGCCGAACAGGACGCGGATCATCGCCCAGCCCAGCTCCTCGTGGAGCAGGTAGAGCGGGTACACCAGGGCGCCCGCGGTGGTCAGCCACGTCCAGCGGATCCGGTCCAGCTTGTGCAGCGCTACGGCGAGGACCACCAGGTAGAAGACGGTGACCAGGGCGAGGGCGACGTACGGCTGCCGGTCCATGCCCTGTTCGTCGCGCACGTGGTCCGCGTGCTGGATCAGGTCGCTCTGCATGACCAGCCAGCTCGCGGCGAGCAGCCCCCACAGCTTGAGGTCCGGGCCGAAGCGGTACATCAGGTACATCGCGATGCCCGAGACGAACAGGGCGGTGTTCAGCGGCTGGGCGAAGATCCCGAGCAGGGGGACGTCGTCCTTCTGCGCCAGGACACTGCCCAGCAGCCACAGCCAGCAGAAAACGGAGACGCGGACGTAGTCGAGCCCCTTCCAGAGCACCACCAGGAAGATCAGGTAGAAGGTCAGTTCCACCCAGAGCGTCCAGTAGGCGCCGACCAGGTGCCGGGCCGCGAGGGGCGTCTGCACCATGGTCAGGTTGGTCAGGGCCTCGCTGTAGCTCGGGGGCTTGCGCTCGCCGTCGGGCAGCCCGCGCCACACCAGGAGGGCGACGACGACCGAGAACCAGTACGCGGGGAAGAGCCGCAGGAACCGGGCGCGCACGAACTGGCCGGGGCTGCGGTCCCAGGCGGACAGGCAGATGACGAACCCGCTGATGATGAAGAAGAGCTGGACGCCGTAGGAGCCGTACGAGGTGTACGGGAAGATCGACGGGAACAGCGCCTTGGGGTTGATGCCCCAGTTGGCGTCGGTCGCCGCGTCGACGCCGGTGAAGTGGAAGAGCAGGACCGAGAGGGCGGCCACGACCCGCAGCGCGTCCAGGGCGTAGAGCCGGGGGGCCCGGGTGGGCGGGGGGTGCGGGGCGTCGGCCGCGCCACCGGCGTCTCCCGCGTCGTTCTGGGGAGTGACCTTCACATCGGTCTGAGACATGTGCCGTCCTCGTCGTCTGTCCTGCGTCGGCCGGTCACTCCGCCGGGGTGAGCGTCCCCTCGGCGGTCTCGCGGTAGAGGCGGCCGGACTTCGGGCACTCCCACGTCCCGGTACCCGCCTCGCGCTCGACCAGCCGTACGCCCTCGTGGCCCACCCAGCCGATCTGCCGGGCCGGGACGCCGACGACCAGGGCGAAGTCCGGGACGTCCCGGGTCACGACCGCACCGGCCGCGACCATCGCCCACCTGCCGATGGTGAGCGGCGCGACGCACACCGACCGGGCGCCGATGGAGGCGCCGTCGGAGATCCGCACTCCGACGGCCTCCCAGTCGCCGCCCCGCTTCTGCTTGCCCTCGGCGTCGACCGAGCGCGGGTTGTGATCGTTGGTCAGGACCACCGCCGGGCCGATGAAGACACCGTCACCCAGCTCGGCCGGTTCGTACACCAGGGCGTAGTTCTGGAGCTTGCAGTTGTCCCCCATGCGCACGCCGGAGCCGACATAGGCGCCCCGACCGACCACGCAGCCCTCGCCGAGCCGGGCGCCCTCGCGGATCTGCGCGAGGTCCCAGACGCTGCTTCCGTCGCCGATCTCGGCGGTTTTGTCGACCTGGGCGCTGGGCTGGACCCTGTAGTTCACTTCGATGCCTTCCGGTGTCTGACGTCCGGCCGAGCATACGGCGCCCGGCTCGCGGCCCGCCGTGCCGGGGCGGAGCGGACCGGAGCGAGCCGCGGCATACGTCGACTTTGTGAATCAGGCGTGTGGATCTTGTGACTCATGTCATGCGCCTTGGTCTGAACAAATGGCTTGCATGTACGTGTCAGGGCGGGCCATGATCTTCCCCGTTTGTTTATTGAATTTTTATCAACGGGGCGGGGCTGAGTTCACGGTGGGGAAAACTTGGCGGCACAGTGCTGCCGTGGCGGTGACCGGGGCGTTGCTGGTCTGGGGGATCGGGGCCGGGGGTACGCCGGCCGCGGCGGCCGTCGCGTGTCCGTCGGGCGTGGAGTCCGACTTCAACGGTGACGGCGCCCGGGACAGCGTGATCGCGGACCCGGAGGCGACCGTCGACGGCGTCGCCGAGGCGGGTGCCGTGTACGTCGTCTACGGCGGCGGCAAGGGCACGGTGACCCTCACCCAGGCCCTGGAGAGCATTCCGGGCGTCCCGGAGGCGGGCGACCGGTACGGCTACGCGATGGCCGTCTACGACGCCGACCTCGACGGGTGCAGCGACCTCGTCCTCGGCACGCCGTACGAGGACATCGGCACCGCCCCCGACTCCGGCGGCGTGCACGTCGTGTTCGGCTCGACCAGCGGGATCGGCGCCGGGACCAAGCCGGTCCGCGAGTTCTACCAGGGCGAGGGCAAGCCCCTCGGCGGCGGCGCCGAGGCCGACGACTGGGTCGGTTACGCCGTCGCCGCGGGCAAGACCTCCGGCGGTCAGCCGTACCTGATCATCGGCAGCCCCGGCGAGTCCCTCGGCACCATCGACGACGCGGGCGCCTTCTACTACGTCAGCGGCACCGCCATGACGGTGACCATGACCGGCCAGGACACCGAGACGGGCGGTCCTGTGGCCGGCGCGGCCGAGCAGGACGACCGGTTCGGCTCCACCATCGCCGCCACCCCGACCCACTTCGCGGTCGGTACCCCCGGTGAGGCCCTCGGCACCGTGCAGTTCGCGGGCGGCGTGGCCCTGTTCACCCACTCCCTCACCTCCGGCTACCCGAAGCCCACCGGCGGGCTCGGCCAGGACCAGGACGCGATCGGCGGCTCCGAGGAGGTCGGCGACCAGTTCGGCGCCGCCCTCGCCATGGTCCCGTACCGTCCCTCCGGCGCCACCTCCACCACCGAGTCCCTCCTCGCCGTCGGCGTCCCCGGCGAGGACCTCTCGACCACCGTCGACGCGGGCGCCGTCCAGGTCTTCCGCCTCACGGCCACCGGCGCGTACACCGAGACCGCCTGGATCGACCAGAACTCCGCCGACGTCGAGCAGGAGTCCGAGGCCGGGGACTTCTTCGGCAAGCGGCTCGCCGCCGTCAACACCTCGCCCAACTCCGTCTCCACGGCCACCACCACCCGCCTCGCCATCGGCGTCCCCGGCGAGGAGTCCTCCGAGGAGCACGCCGACAAGGGCGGCGTCCAGATCGTCCCGCTGGTCGGCGCGCCCGGCGCCTCCGACCAGTGGATCGACCCCGGCTACGGCATCCCGGGCACCCCGGCGCCGCGCCAGCTCGCCGGCCTCTCCCTGGCCGCGACCCCGTCCCTGCTCTACGTCGGCATGCCGTACGGCCCCGCCGAGGCGCGCGCGGTCCTCGGCTTCCCCTGGAACGTCGCCTCCGGCGGCGCGCCGACCGTCACGGTCAAGCCCGGTGAGGGCGGCATCCCCGCGGGCGGCGTCGCCTTCGGCGCCAGCGTCCGCTGAGGGGCGGGACCTCGGGCGCCTGCCGGTACGTACCGGCAGGCGGCGGCCGTGGAGCCCTCCACCGGGGGGCCTCGGCGGCCGTGCCGTGCGCTGCCCGCGTACCTGCACGGCCCCCGTCCGTCCTGTCCGCCCGTCGTCCCGCCCGCTGTCCCGCCCGTCGTCCCGTCCGCCCGTGGCCGACGAACCGGGCGCCCCGGCGCGCCCCCGCACTCGTGAGTGAGACATGAACCGACTGGAGAGTGGACCCGTGTCCGCAGACAGACACAGACCGATACGGCGTGGCCTCGTGCTGCGTGCCGCCGTCGCGGCGGTCGTCACCGGCGCGGTGGTGGCCGGTGCGGCCGCCCTCCCGGGCGGCGGTGGCGCCAGGGTGCCGGAGCCGGTCGCCGCGGACCAGCCGCTGGTGACCGAGCAGCAGGCCCTCGCCGCCGCGAAGGACAGCGGCAAGCGGAAGGAGGTCGTCGGGCTGCGCACCGAGCGCAGGGAGATCTTCGCCGAGCCCGACGGCACCTTCACCGCCCGCGAGTACACCGAGCCCGTCCGCACGGTGCGGTCCGGCAAGTGGGTCGACGTCGACGCCACCCTCGCCGAGCGCCCCGACGGCACCTGGGGGCCGAAGGCCGCCACCGTCGACCTGGCGTTCTCCGCCGGTCAGGCGGGGGAGCCGTTCGTGACGATGCGGCGCGCGGGCCGCGAGTTCGCGCTGACCTGGCCGTACGGCGACCTGCCCGCTCCCCGCGTCGAGGGCGACACCGCCACGTACGCCGAGGTGCTGCCCGGTGTGGACCTGAGTGTGCGCGCCGAGGTCGACGGGTTCGGGCATCTCCTCGTCGTCAAGACGCCCGAGGCGGCGGCCGATCCCCGGCTCGCGCAGGTCGACCTCGGGATGACCACCGACGGTCTGAAGGTCGCCGAGGACGCCACCGGCGCGATCGTCGCCGAGGACGCCGCCGTCGGCGGCACCGTCTTCGAGGCGGGCCGGCCCGCGATGTGGGACTCGGCCGCCGTCGCCGAGTCCGCCCGGCGCGCGCAGGGGCCCAAGGCCGTGGCCAAGGCCCTCAAGTCCGTCACCGCGAAGTCCGTGACCGACAAGTCCGTCACCGCCAAGTCCGTGACCGCCGGGGCCACGGCCACGGCCACGGCCACCCCCGCCCCCGAGACCACTCCCGAGACCACCCCCACCCCCGCCCCGGAAGCCGCCCTCGAAGGCCCCGGCGGTGGCGGGCGGGTCGCCCCGCTGGACGTCGAGGTCGGCACGGACACCCTGCGCCTGGTCCCCGACCAGAAGCTGCTCCGGGGCGACGACACCGTCTTCCCGGTCGTCATCGACCCGATCCAGCGCACCACGTCGCGGACGTCCTGGACCGGCGTCATGTCGGGGATGCCCGGCGAGCAGGACTGGAAGTACTCGGGCAGCGCGGGCGTCGGCAAGTGCCCCACCGACTACAACCCGGTCTCCTGCAACGGCGTCGGCACCCGCCGCGTGCTGTTCACGATGCCGCTCTCCTTCTACAAGGGGAAGCAGATCCTCGGCGCGACGTTCTCCGCGCGCGTCGAGCACATCTACAGCGCCTCCCCGACCGCCGAGCCCATCCAGCTCTACCGGATCGGCGGCGCCAACTACAGCATCTCCTCGTCCAGCGACTGGTCCAGCACCAAGGACCACTGGGACGACTACCTCCAGACCGTCGACAAGGCGATCTCCCCGACCTCCTGCTCCAGCCAGGCCAACCTGCACTTCGAGAGCGGCGCGACCGGCGAGCTGACCAGCGAGGTCAAGACGGCCGCCGCGGGCGGCTGGAACGCGATGACGCTGGGCCTGCGCGCCGCCGACGAGTCCCGCTTCGCGGAGTGGAAGCGGATCTGCGGCAACGCGTACCTGTCGGTCAAGTACAACAACCTGCCGCGCCAGATCAAGACGTCCGACATGTCCACCGACCCGGGCGGCGCCTGCAAGTGGGGCGCGGGCCGGGCCACCACCGACGTGCCGCCGAAGCTCCAGGCCATCGCGAGCGACCCGGACCACGGCAACGGCCAGACCGACAAGGTGAAGGTCGAGTTCAAGGTGGAGTGGACCGACCCGGCCACCAAGGCGGCGAAGTCGTACACCTATCTGACGCCCGACTGGCTCTCCCCGACGACCGGCACCAAGTTCACCCACACCGTGAAGTCGTCGATCCCGCAGAACACCACCATCTACTGGAGCGCCCGCGCCTACGACGGTGACGGCTACGGCCCGTGGAGCTACGACGGGGACACCCCGCAGCGCTGCGAGTTCACCTACGACAAGACGTGGCCGGGCAAGCCGCTGGTGCTGTCGAAGCAGTACCCGTCGGACACCGTCTACCACGACGGCGTCGGCACCTACGGCACCTTCTCCATCGCGCCGAACCCGAACGACAGCATCCCCGACACCGACGTCGTGAAGTACCAGTACTCCTTCAACGGCGCCGCGATGACCACCCTCACCCCGTCCTCGCCGGGCGGCTCGGTCTCCGTGCAGTGGATGCCGACCCGCTCCGGGCGGCAGGTCCTGGAGGTCGTCGCGATCGACAAGGCCACCCACGCCAGCAGCACCCTCTACGACTTCCTGGTCAGCGAGGGCAAGCCGGTGGTGGCCCAGTGGAACCTGGCCGACCCGGCCGGGGACACCGAGGCGCACGACGAGGGCGGCCAGTTCTCGGCGACCGCCGGCACCGCGGTCACCTTCGGCGCGGACGGCCCCGGCGGCAAGGTCGACAAGGCGGCCCGCTTCGACGGCAGCGCCGACTCCTACCTCGACGCCAGCGAGACCGTGCTCGACACGTCGAAGAGCTTCAGCGTCAGCGCCTGGGTGCGGCCCACCGCGCTGGACCGTTCGATGACGGTCGTCAGCCAGGACGGCACCGGCGAGCCCGGTTTCACCCTCGGCTACGACGCGGCCGCGCAGACCTGGAAGTTCGCGGTCCCGGTCAATGACGTGGACACGCTCGGCGAATGGAAGGCCGTCTCCACCGGCATCACCCCCGTCAAGGACCAGTGGGTCCTGCTGACCGGCGTGTACGACGCCCAGAAGACCGGCGGCCCGCAGCTCCAGCTCTACATCAACAAGGACCTCAAGGGCTCGTCCGCCCGGCGCTCCGCCTGGAAGTCGTACGGCCCGCTCCAGATCGGCCGGTCCACGGCCAAGAGCGGCTACCGCGACCACTTCACCGGTGACCTCGCCGAGGTCCGCGTCTTCGACCGGGTCCTGCCGTCCGCGCAGGTGGCCGAGCTGATGACGGTCAAGCCGCTGCGCAAGGGCTACTGGCAGCTGGACTCCGCCACGGGCGGCGCGGTCGCGGAGACCGGCGGCGGCCAGCCGCTGACCCTCGCGGGCAACGCCTCCATCTACCGCCCGGCCGACCCGCTGTTCGACACCGCCGCCCTCGTCGGCGACGGCAACCTCGTCCTGGACGGCGACGGCGACTACGCGTCCACCGCCACCGCCCCGGTCCCCGGCAACAGCAGCTTCACCGTGTCGGCCCGCGCCCAGCTCACCTCGCTGGACCCGGAGAAGTCGCAGACGGTGTTCTCCCTGCCGGGCGCCAACGCCAACCGCCTCCAGGTCCGTTACCAGGCCGCCACCCAGCAGTGGGAGCTGGCGGTCGCCCGGACGGACGTGGCGGCTCCGCAGATCGTGACGTTCACCGACGACCAGGAACTGCCCGACACCGGCGGCTCCGGACAGCACCTCGCGGTGGTCTACGACGCCTTCGCGGACACCATCCGCCTCTACGTCGAGGGCCAGCTCGTCGCCGGTGCCTACGGCAAGGAGGACTCCCTGTGGTCCGCCACCGGCGGTCTCCAGGTGGGCCGTTCGCTGCGCGGGCCCGCCGAGTACTTCGCGGGCGCCATCGACGAGGTCCGCGTCTACAGCGGCGCGGCGGACGCGATCGCGGTGCAGCAGATGGCCGCGCTGACGGCCGTGACAGACATGTGACGGATCGTCACTGAATAGGTGTGCCGGGTCTCTTGAGGGCCCGGCACACCTGTCAGAGCCCCCCTGCCCCGCCCCGACTGTCTCTTCACTCTCCCTACGATCAGGAAGTTGACGGATGTTTCTCCGTGGCCGCTCACTGAGCCGCCGCATGCCCGGACCGGCGTTGGCCGCGACAGTGCTCGGGCTCACGCTCGCGCTGTCCGCGTCGTCGGTCCAGGCAGTGGCGCTCGACGAAGGGAACCCGGGCCGCACCAGCCGCCCGGGGGTCCAGGACGACGGGGACCCCGCCAAGGGGTCCTCGGCTAAAGCGAAGTCCCGCCCCTCCGACCCGGCCCGCAAGGCCGCGGTCCGCACCCTCGACAAGCCGGTGTGGCCGCAGCGGGGCGGTGCCGAACTGAAGGTCGGCGCCACCGCCGAGGCCGGCGGCCTGCCGGTGAAGGTCACCGCGGCGAAGGCCCGCGTCAAGGCCGCGCAGTCGGCCGGGAAGGTCCGCGTCGACGTCCTCGACCCGGCCCGCGCCGCGAAGCTCGGCGCCGGTGCCCTGCTCGGCGTGGCCCGCGCGGACGGCGCCGCCCAGGCGGGCAAGGTGCGTCTGACCGTGGACTACTCGGAGTTCGCCGAGGGCTTCGGCGGCTCCTACGGCTCCCGCCTCCAGCTCGTCCAGCTCCCGGCCTGC
This sequence comes from Streptomyces sp. NPDC091281, assembly GCF_044757425.1. Taxonomy (NCBI): domain Bacteria; kingdom Bacillati; phylum Actinomycetota; class Actinomycetes; order Kitasatosporales; family Streptomycetaceae; genus Streptomyces; species Streptomyces sp. NPDC091281. Next base: position 359,899 of record NZ_JBIVUY010000001.1, read on the forward strand.
GCCTCCGTGGCCCAGCCCGGCAGCAAGGAGTGCCCCGAGCTGCCGAAGGCGCTGCCCACCGTCAACGACGTGAAGACGGGCACCGTCTCCGCCGACGTGACCGCCGCCCCGGCCCCCGCCGAGGGCGTCTCCACCATGGCGGGCAGCGCCGCCTCGCTGGTCGCGGTCGCCGCGGGCCCCTCGGGCGCGCAGGGCACGTACAAGGCGACGGCCCTCGCCCCCTCCTCCAGCTGGAGCGTCGCCACCTCCTCCGGCGCCTTCAACTGGAACTATCCGTTCCGTTCGGTGCCGACGCCGGGCGGTCTCACCCCGACCGTCGGCCTCGGCTACTCCTCCCAGTCCGCGGACGGCCGCACCTCGGCCACCAACAACCAGGGCTCCTGGATCGGCGAGGGCTTCTCCTACGACCCCGGCTACATCGAGCGCCGCTACAAGCCCTGCGCGGACGACGGCCACGACACCTCCGCCGAGCAGTGCTGGGCGTTCGAGAACGCCACCGTCATGCTCAACGGCTCGGCCGGTGAACTCGTCAAGGACGACACCACCGGCAAGTGGCACATGTCCTCCGACGACGGCTCCAAGGTCGAGCGGCTGACCGGCGCCGTCAACGGCGACGAGGGCAGCGCCGACGACAAGGGCGAGCACTGGAGGATCACCACCTCCGACGGCACCGAGTACACCTTCGGCCTCAACCGCCTGCCGGGCTGGGCCTCGGGCAACGAGGAGACCAACTCGGTCTGGACGGCCCCGGTGTTCGGCGACGACTCCGGCGAGCCCTGCTACAACGCCACCTTCACCAGCGCCCACTGCCAGCAGGCGTGGCGCTGGAGCCTCGACTACGTCAAGGACACCCACGGCAACGTGATGTCCTACTTCTACGACCGCGAGACCAACTCCTACGCCCTCAACGGCAAGACGGACGTCAACGGCACCGCGTACCACCGCGGCGGCTGGCTCAAGCGCATCGACTACGGCCAGCAGGACGGCAAGGTCTACGCGGCCAAGGCCCCGGCGCGCGTCGTGTTCAACACGGCCGAACGCTGCCTGCCCACCTCGGACTTCGACTGCGCCGAGAGCAAGCGCACCAAGGCGAACGCGGCGAAGTGGCCGGACGTCCCGGTCGACCAGGAGTGCAAGTCGGGCACCAAGTGCACGTCCCCGGTGGCGACCTTCTTCACCACCAAGCGCCTCACCTCCGTCGTCACCCAGATGCGCAAGGACGCCACGAGCTACCAGGACGTGGACGCCTGGCTGTTCACGCACCTCTTCACCGACAACGGCGACGACTCCAAGACGCTCTGGCTGACGAAGATCGAGCACGAGGGCCGCGCGGGCGGCACCGCCGTCAAGCTGCCCTCCGTCGATCTCTTCGGCGAGCAGCTCGCCAACCGGGTCGACGCGATCGGCGACAACATCGCGCCGTTCCACCGCTTCCGCCTGTCGATGGTCCTCAGCGAGACCGGCGCCCAGCTCGACGTCACCTACGCCCCCACCGACTGCACCAAGGCGAACCTGCCCAGGCCGGGCGAGTCCACCAAGCGCTGCTACCCGGTGAAGTGGGCCCCGCCGGGCTACGTCGACCCCATCACCGACTGGTTCCACAAGTACGTCGTCTCCGCGGTCATCGAGACCGACCGCACCGGCGGCAGCGACACCATGGTCACCCGCTACGACTACCAGGGCGACGCGGCCTGGCGGAAGGCGAAGCCGGACGGCATCACCGACGCCAAGTACCTCACCTGGGGCGGCTGGCAGGGCTACGGCAAGGTCAAGGTCACCAGCGGCACCTCCGACGTCCAGAAGACCCGCGTCGACTACACGTTCATGCAGGGCATGGACGGCGACAAGGACGCCGACGGCGGCACCCGCTCGGTGAAGGTGAAGGACTCCACGGGCGCCGAGTACACGGACGAGGAGGAGTTCACGGGCCACCAGCTGGAGGCCGCCACCTATGACGGCACGAAGCTGATCTCGAAGAGCGTCCAGACCCCCTGGAAGCACTACTCGGCGACACAGACCCGCAGTTGGGGCACGACCCGCGCGGTGATCGTCCGCGGGCAGACCGGCCGCGGCTTCAACCTCCAGTCGAACGGCAGCTGGCTGGAGACCAAGTCCACGACGACGTACGACACGTCCAACGGCACCGGCCGCGTCCTCACCGTCGACGACCAGGGCGACGTCTCCACCGCCAAGGACGACAGCTGCACCCGCACCACGTACGCGGACAACACGGCGAAGAACATCCTGTCGCTGCCCGCCCGCAGTGAGTCGGTGTCGGTCAAGTGCTCCGCCACCCCCGACCGCAAGACCCAGGTCCTCGCCGACGAGCGCACCTCGTACGACAACCTCGCCTTCGGCGCCGCGCCCACCAAGGGCGACGCGACGAAGACCGAGCGCATGACGTCCCACAACGGCACCACCGCGACCTACCAGGTCACCGGCGCCACCACCTATGACGCCTTCGGCCGTCCGCTGACGCAGAAGGACGCCAAGCAGATCGGCACGACGGACGAGACGAAGACCGTCTACGCCGAGACCAACGGCCTGCTGACCAAGACGACCGTCACCAACGCCCTCGGCCACGCCACGGTCACCGACTACAGCCCCGCCTGGGGCATGTCGAAGGGCCAGACCGACCCCAACGGCAAGCGCACGGACCTCGCCTACGACGCGATGGGCCGCCTGACCTCGGTCTGGCTCCCCGACCGCGCGTCCTCGCAGACGCCGAGCATCAAGTACTCCTACACCGTCCGCAAGGACAAGGTCACCTCGATCAAGACCGAGAAGATCGAGAACGACGGCTCCTACGGCGCCGAGTACCAGCTCTACGACAGCATGCTCCGCGCCCGCCAGATCCAGACCGAGGGCCCCGACGGCACCCGCATGGTCGCGGACACGTGGTACGACGGGACGGGCAACGTCCGCAAGACCAACGCCACGTACAACGCCTCCGGCGCCGCCTCGGACGAACTGCTGCTGGTCAGCAACGGGCAGGTCGGCGCGCAGAGCCTCCTGGAGTACGACGGACTCGGCCGCACCACCGCCCAGATCTCCGCCGTCTCGGGCGCCGAGCAGTGGCGTACCAAGACCTCGTACGACGGTGAACTGACCCACGTCGACCCGCCGGTGGGCGGTGTTCCCACGACGACCGTCGCCGACGAGCAGGGCAACGTCGCGGAGATCCGTCACTACCGCGGTTCCGCTCCCGGCGTGGGCGTGCCGTACGACGCGACGAAGTACACGTACACCACACGGGGCCTGCTGGAGACGGTCACGGACGCCAAGAACAACGTGTGGCGTTACGAGTACGACCAGCTCGGCCGCCAGAAGAAGTCCGTCGACCCGGACGCGGGCACGTCGAGCGTCGACTACGACGAGCTGGACCGACCCGTCGCCACCTGGGACGGCAACAACAAGAAGACCTCCACGGTCTACGACAAGCTCGGCCGGGTGGTGTCCACGTGGCAGGGCGACTCCGGCACCGGCACCAAGCTGACCGAGACCCGCTACGACAAGGCGGGCTGGCTCGGCCAGGCGTACGGCTTCCTCACCTACGTCTCCCAGACCGAGTACTTCGGCACCGCCGTCCAGTCGATGGACGAGTTCTACCGGCCGCTGAAGACCGCCTACCAGATCCCCGCCTCGCAGGGCTCCCTCGCGGGCACGCACGTCTACAGCACGACGTACAACCGTGACGGCACCGTCCAGAGCGCCGGTCTGCCCGCGGTGGGCGGCCTCCCGGCCGAGGCGCTGACCTACACGTACGACTCCCTCCAGCGGCCGATGACGATGACGGGCTCCACGTCGTACGTCACCGACACCGTGTACTCCGGCAAGAGCCTCGTGCAGCAGCTGGAACTGTCCACGGGCAGCGGCAAGAAGGTCTGGCAGACCTACAACTACGAGAAGGGCACCGACCGGCTCACCCGCGCGGTCACCGACGTCTACGGCGCGACCGCCCCGGCGAAGGACGCGCGCTACTCCTACGACCAGGCCGGCAACATCCTGTCCATCGCGGACACGGCGAACTCCGCCGCGCCGGACGTGCAGTGCTTCGCCTACGACGCCCGTCAGCGGCTCAAGGACGCCTGGACGCCGACCGCCACGGCGGCCGGCGCGGCGGGCTCGGGCACCCGCGGCTCGACCACCCCGGTGGACGGCTCCGGTCCCACGGCCTGTGACGCCGCCGCGGGCGCGGGCGCACTCGGCGGCCCGGCCCCGTACTGGAAGTCCTACGAGACCGACGCCATCGGCAACCGCGTCTCCGACGTCCAGCACGACACCGGCCTCGACGCGGCGAAGAACATCACCCGCGGCTACGAGTACGGCGGCGCGGGCGCCAAGGGCGACGGCCCGCACCAGGTCACCAAGGTCACCGAGGACACGCCGACCGGCGACCGGCAGTCGACGTACGAGTACGACGACGCGGGCAACACCACCAAGCGCACGATCGGAGGCGACGCCCAGGACCTGCGCTGGAACGACCAGGGCAAGCTGAGCGAGGTCACCGAGGCGAGCGGCGCGAAGACGACGTACCTGTACGACGGCTCCGGCAGCCGCCTCGTCCGCAAGGACCCCTCCGGCACGACCGTCTACCTGCCGGGCACCGAGCTGAAGCTGTCCGCGGACGGCACCAGGACGGAGGCCACGCGGTACTACGACTACGGGGGGCAGGCCGTAGCCGTCCGCACGGCCGGCAAGCTGTCCTTCGTCGCGTCCGACCACAACGGCACCGGCGAGGTCGCGATAGACTCCGCGACCGGCGTGGTCAGCCAGCGCCGCTACGACCCCTTCGGCGTGGAGCGGGGCGCGAAGACCGGTGTCTGGCCGGGGGAGAAGGGGTACGTCGGCGGCACCGTCGACGCCTCGACCGGTCTGACCCATCTGGGGGCGCGGGAGTACGACGCGTCGATCGGCAGGTTCATCTCCGTCGACCCGATCATCGACTACACGCAACCGCAGCAGATCAACGGCTACGCGTACGCCAACAACTCCCCGGTCACCCACGCCGACCCGAGCGGCATGATCATCCCGGAGTGCCGGGAGGGTCTGATCGAGTGCCGCGGCGGCGTGCCGTACTTCCCGAAGACCGACACGGAGAAGGCCCAGTCGGACGTCGACCAGGCGTCCCGCAACGTCACCCAGGCGCAGGGCCAGCAGGCCGCAGCCAAGCAGCGCATCAAGTCCGCGGGCAAGGCCCTCGTCAAGATCGCCCGGGACATCCTCGGCGTGGACGCGGCGCTCGACTGCATCTCCACCGGTGACGTCGGCTCGTGCGGCGAGACCCTGCTGAACATCGCGGGCAGCTTCGCGGGCGGCCTGGCGGGCAAGATCCTCGCCAAGTACGGCGCGCCGTGGAAGTGGGCCAAGGGCATCAAGCTCGCCAAGCGGGTCACCGGCCTGGTCGGTGATCTCATCGGCGGTGCCAAGGACCTGTGGAAGGCCAGCAAGGCGGTCGGCAAGGCGCGGGCAGGGCTCGCCAAGGCCACGGACAAACTCGCGGACGTCCGGAAGAAGGCGGCGGAGGCGCTCAAGAAGCGAAAGAAGACCGAGGAACCCGAGTGCCACAGCTTCCTGCCCGGCACGAAGGTCCTGCTCGCCGACGGCAGCACCAAGCCGATCGAGAAGGTCGAGCCGGGCGACAAGGTCGTCACCACGGTCCAGAAGACCGGCAAGGCGACGGTCCGTGAGGTCGCGGGCACCATCGTCACCGAGGACGACAAGCAGTTCTCCGACCTCACCGTGAGGGTGGCCTCGGGCCAGGAGGACACCCTGGTCGCCACGGTCACGCACCCCTTCTGGGTGGAGTCCGAGCAGGCGTGGATCAAGGCCGGCGACCTCAAGCCGGGCATGACCCTGCACACGCCCACCGGCACCGAGGTCGAGCTGGTCGCCAACCGCCACTTCGACCAGCGGCAGCGCACGCACGACCTGACGATCACCGGTATCCACGCGTACTACGTCCTGGCGGGTGCCACCCCGGTGCTCGTCCACAACTGCGACGGCACCGCGACCGTCACCTGGGACGACGACGCCCAGCACGCCACCGTCAAGGTGGAACTGGACGACGGCCGTGCCCTGGAGACCGAGCAGGTCATCAACGGCCCTGCGGGCCTGGACGACTACTCCGGCTACGACACGTCGGCCCAGATCGTGACCGAGCAGGCGGGCCCCAACACCAAGCAGCTCACCTTCCGACTGCCCAACGCCCGCGCGGCCGTCAAGGCCCAGATCAAGTCCCTGGACGCCGACCTCGGTCCGTACAGCTACGGCAGCAACAGCTGTGTGACCTACTGTGTCGGCATCCTCCGGGCGGGCGGCGCCGACATTCCCGCGGGCCGGGCCGGAGCCGCGAGACTCGCCCGTATGGCCAGAGACATGGAGAACTGATGCTCGACGGTGAGGAGCACTGGAACGCGGTGCTGGCCGAGATCCTGCTGAGCCGGAAGATCGGGGCCGCCCACGTCAGGCTCGTGGGTGACCTGATCTCGGTGACGGCCCAGCTGGACCTCGCCGCCCGCAGCCGTCCGTCGGCCTTCCCGCTCGACGGGATCGTCGACTACGACGACCGGGTCGGCCCGCTGGAGGAGGCCTACCGGGCCGCCTGGCAGGCCGTGGAGGCCGCGCCCGACCGGGAGCGGCGCGCGCCCGAACTGGACGGACTGGCCGCCGCGCTGACGGCCGCCATCGAGGGTGTCGCCGCCTTCGCCCGGGACCGAGGGGTGGAGGTGCGGCTGCACCGCTTCGACGCTCCGCCGCGGTAGAGCCGTGCCGCACTGACGCGGCGGAGCGGGAGCAGCACGGGGCCACGGGGCCCGGTTTGATTACTCAAGCCGGGCCCCGTAACCTTGACCGTCGGCGTGTCGAGTGGCATGCCACATCCCCGTAAACCCTCTTCCTCCCGGGTACCGGTACCTCGGTGGCCGGGAGAGGTCGTCCGTGTTCGTCCCGGACGGCTGGACTGCGGGGGTGCCGTTCCCGAGCGAGAGAGTGAGATCCGCGTGTACGCCATCGTGCGCAGCGGTGGCCGCCAGCACAAGGTTGCTGTCGGTGACATCGTCGAGGTTGACAAGATTTCCACCGCCAAGGTTGGCGACACGGTCGAGCTCTCGACCCTGCTCGTTGTCGACGGCGACGCTGTGACCAGCGACCCGTGGGTGCTGGCCGGCATCAAGGTCCAGGCCGAGGTCGTGGACCACCACAAGGGCCAGAAGATCGACATTCTGCGCTACAAGAACAAGACCGGCTACCGCCGTCGTCAGGGCCACCGCCAGCAGTACACGGCGATCAAGGTCACTGAGATCCCCGCGGCTGCGAAGTAAGGGACTGAGGAGACATGGCACACAAGAAGGGCGCATCGTCCACCCGGAACGGTCGCGACTCCAACGCCCAGCGGCTCGGCGTGAAGCGCTTCGGCGGTCAGGTCGTCAACGCGGGTGAGATCCTGGTCCGCCAGCGCGGCACCCACTTCCACCCCGGCTCCGGCGTCGGCCGCGGCGGCGACGACACGCTGTTCGCGCTCCTGCCCGGTGCGGTGGAGTTCGGTACGTTCCGCGGCCGCAAGGTCGTGAACATCGTTCCGGTCGCCTGACCTCAGGCTTCCCGGGAACGCTTCGCGAGGCGGACCTCACTTCCCAGGCGGGAAGGCGGGTCCGCCTTTCGCGTGTTACGCAGTAGACAGACCCCTGCGCGGCAACCCCGCGTGACGACCCACGTAGTACCCGTACGTGGCCGAAGTGCTGGAGGCACCCCCAATGACCACCTTCGTGGACCGCGTCGAACTGCATGTCGCCGCGGGTAACGGAGGTCACGGCTGTGCCTCCGTCCACCGGGAGAAGTTCAAGCCGCTCGGCGGCCCGGACGGCGGCAACGGCGGGCGCGGCGGGGACGTGATCCTCACCGTCGACCAGTCCGTGACGACGCTGCTGGAGTACCACCACTCCCCGCACCGCAAGGCCACCAACGGCAAGCCCGGCGAGGGCGGCAACCGTTCCGGCAAGGACGGCCAGGATCTCGTCCTGCCCGTCCCGGACGGCACCGTCGTCCTCGACCGGGCGGGCAACGTGCTCGCCGACCTCGTCGGCCACGGCACCTCCTACGTCGCCGCCCAGGGCGGCCGCGGCGGCCTCGGCAACGCGGCGCTGGCCTCGGCCCGCCGCAAGGCGCCCGGTTTCGCGCTGCTCGGCGAGCCCGGCGACCTCCAGGACATCGTGCTGGAGCTGAAGACCGTCGCCGACGTGGCGCTGGTCGGCTATCCGAGCGCGGGCAAGTCCTCGCTGATCTCGGTGCTCTCCGCCGCCAAGCCGAAGATCGCGGACTACCCGTTCACGACGCTCGTCCCGAACCTGGGCGTCGTCACGGCGGGCGAGACCGTCTACACCATCGCCGACGTCCCCGGCCTCATCCCGGGCGCCAGCCAGGGCAAGGGCCTGGGCCTCGAGTTCCTGCGCCACGTCGAGCGGTGCAGCGTCCTCGTGCACGTCCTGGACACCGCCACCCTGGAGTCGGACCGCGACCCCGTCTCCGACCTCGACATCATCGAGGAGGAGCTGCGCCAGTACGGCGGTCTCGGCAACCGGCCGCGCATCGTCGTCCTCAACAAGATCGACGTCCCCGACGGCAAGGACCTCGCCGAGATGGTCCGCCCGGACCTGGAGGCCCGCGGCTACCGCGTCTTCGCCGTGTCCGCGGTCGCCCACATGGGTCTGCGCGAACTGTCCTTCGCCCTCGCCGAGTTGGTCGGCACGGCGCGTGCGGCCAGGCCGAAGGAGGAGGCGACCCGCATCGTCATCCGGCCGAAGGCCGTGGACGACGCCGGGTTCACCGTCACCCTGGAGGAGGCCGAGGGCGAGCCGCTGTTCCGGGTGCGGGGCGAGAAGCCCGAACGCTGGGTGCGGCAGACCGACTTCAACAACGACGAGGCCGTCGGCTATCTCGCGGACCGGCTCAACCGCCTCGGTGTCGAGGACCAGTTGGTGAAGGCGGGCGCCCGCTCCGGCGACGGCGTCGCCATCGGCCCCGAGGACAACGCGGTCGTCTTCGACTGGGAGCCCTCGCTCACCGCGGGCGCCGAGATGCTCGGCCGCCGCGGCGAGGACCACCGCTTCGAGGCCCCGCGGCCCGCGACCCAGCGGCGCCGCGACCGGCAGGCCGAACGGGACGAGGCGACGCAGGAGTTCGAGGGCTTCGAGCCGTTCTGACGGCCCCCCGAGCGAGAACCACGACCGGCACCCCGAGGGGAATAGCCCGAGGGGCCGGTCCGGGCCCGGGGGGGGGGGGGGGGGGGGGGGGGGGCCCGCCCCCCCCCCCCCCCCCCCCCCCCCCCCCCCCACGCCTCATGCCCCGAGGCACAGCCGCAGCTCCAGCACGGTCCGCGCGTGCACGCAC